>JBAVKQ010000378.1:0-10375 GCA_049688395.1 Candidatus Nanopelagicales bacterium | reverse complement strand
GGTGCGCCCTGCACCGGCGCAGCGGCGTCGGCCTGGTGCGCGGCCAGGAGCTCTGCCTCCCACTCGGCCAACGGCTCGACGGTCGAGCCGGTGCTGGCGCCGCTGGCGCGGGCCACCAGACCCTCAGCGACCGCGTCGGCGATCACCCGGGTCAGCAGGCCCACGGCGCGGATGGCGTCGTCGTTGCCCGGGATCGGGAAGTCCACGACGTCCGGGTCGCAGTTGGAGTCCAGGATCGCGATGACCGGGATGTTCAACTTGTGCGCCTCGCCGACGGCGATGGCCTCCTTATTGGTGTCCACGATCCAGACCGCCGACGGGATCTTGGTCATCTCGCGGATGCCGCCGAGGGTGCGCAGGAGCTTGTCGCGCTCGCGGCGCAGGACCAGCAGCTCCTTCTTGGTCATCCCGGAGCCGGCGACGTCGTCGAAGTCGATCTGCTCGAGTTCCTTGAGCCGCTGCAGCCGCTTGTAGACGGTCTGGAAGTTGGTGAGCATCCCACCGAGCCAGCGCTCGTTGACATAGGGCATCCCGACGCGCGCGGCCTGCTCGGCCACCGCCTCCTGGGCCTGCTTCTTGGTGCCCACGAACATGACCGTCCCGCCGCGCGACACAGTCTCCTTGACGTAGGAGTACGCGCGATCGATGGAGGTCAGCGACTGGGTGAGGTCGATGATGTAGATGCCATTGCGCTCGGTGAGGATGAAGCGCTTCATCTTGGGGTTCCAGCGCCGGGTCTGGTGTCCGAAATGGACGCCGCTCTCCAGCATCTGGCGCATCGTGACGACGGCCATGGGTGTTCCTCTTTCGTGCACGGGCGGTTCCCGCGCGCTCGGTTTGTCACGACCACCGGTCGGTGGTCGTCCTGATGCCCCACGGTGGTCGGGCTGCGTGAGCAGACCGGTCCGGCCACCACTCGTGCCAGGGCATGCGAATTCGAATCCGCAGGGATCCGTGGGGATCATCCTACGACCAAGGACGGACGCGCCGGAAATCACCGGAGCCGCGCCGAGCGGCCCGTCATCCACAGATCCGCACCTCTGGGGGTGCATCCACCGGACCGGGGGTCAGGGTGGGGGCATGCGAAGAACCTCGGCGGCCACTACGCCGCGCTCGGTCCGGTGGATGGTGCCGGCTGTCTGTGTTGCGTTGGCCGGCGGCCCCGGGCCGGTCTCGAGCGCTCATGCGGCCCCCGTCGCAGTGCCCGTCGCGGTGCGGGCCGACGCGGGAGCGGCTGCGCAGAGCCCGACCGGTCGGTGGCGACCACCGGTCCTGCCGCTGCAGGTGACGGCCCGGTTCGATCCCCCGGAGCACGCGTGGCTGCCCGGCCATCGCGGGGTCGACCTGCGCACGCGGGAGGGCACCACTGTGCGTGCGGCGGGCACGGGTCGGGTGGTGTTCGCCGGCACCCTGGCCGGCCGCGGGGTCCTCAGCATCGACCACGGGGGGCTGCGCACCACCTACGAACCGGTGCTTGCCTCGGTGGTGGTGGGGCAGATCGTCCGCGCCGGGGCGCCGATCGGGGTGACCGCCACGGGTTCCGGGCACTGCGGCAGCGGGCTGTGCCTGCACCTCGGGCTGCGTCGAGACCGCATCTACTTGGACCCGATGCTGCTGCTCGGGCGCACCAGCGCCCGGCTGCGGCCATGGTGAGCGCGCCATCGCCGCGCCTCAGGAGTCCATCGAGCCGATCCGGGTACGCATGCCCATCATCGCCTTGGTGTGCAGCTGGCAGATCCGACTCTCGGTCACGCCCAGGACCAGCCCGATCTCGGCCAGGGTCAGTCCCTCGTAGTAGTACAGGGTGACCACGATCTGCTCGCGCTCAGGCAGGGTGTGGATCACCCGCGCCAGCAGTTGCCGCGTGTCCTCGTCATCGAGGGCATCGCCGGGTGCGTCGACACGCTCGTCCTCCAGCCGCTCGCCGAGGGTGGCGCTCTCACCGTGCTCGGCCGAGCCGAGCATCTCGTCCAGGGCCGCGACGTGCACGAACGACACCTGGCTGAAGACCCGGCGCAGCTCGGGGATGTCCAGCCCGAGCTCGTTGGCGATCTCGGATTCGGTCGGCGTGCGCTGCAGCCGCGCCTCCAGGGAGGCGATCGCACGCTCGACGTCGCGGGCCTTGGTGCGCACCGAACGCGGGATCCAGTCGAACGAGCGCAACTCGTCGATGATCGCGCCGCGAATCCGGTTGATCGCGTAGGTCTCGAACTTGATGGCCCGTTCGAGGTCGTACTTGTCGATCGCGTCGATCAGGCCGAAGACCCCGTAGGAGACAAGGTCGCCCTGTTCGACGCTGGCGGGCAGGCCGACGCCGACGCGGCCGGCCACGTAGCGCACCAGCGGTGCGTACTGCAGAATCAGTTGCTCGCGTAGGTTGGCGTCGCCGGTCGTCTTGTACTCGCGCCAGAGCTCTTTGAGGGCGGCTCCCGGGTCGTCGAGTTGCCGCACGGCATCGTCGGGATCGATCATCTCGGCATCGACGTCCGCGTCAACCGACCCAGGCGCGTCGCCGTCAGGCGCGGGGGTGGGCCTGCTCAAAACTGCTCCTCAGCCGCTCGATGGACACATGGGTGTAGATCTGGGTCGTGCCGAGACTAGCGTGACCAAGTACCTCTTGGACCGACCGGAGGTCGGCACCGCCCTCCACGAGGTGCGTGGCCATCGAGTGGCGCAGGCCGTGCGGCCCCAGGTCGGGGGCTGCGGGGACGTGGCGCAGCAGGGTGTGCACCGCCCGGCGGACGACTCGCGGGTCGATCCGAGCGCCGCGTGCGCCGAGGAACAGCGCCGCACCGCTGGTCTGGGCGACCAGCGCCGGGCGGCCCTGGGCCAGCCACACCTCCAGGGCGCGGGCGGCGGGGATGCCGAAGGGGACGATCCGCTCGCGCGCGCCCTTACCGAGGACTCGCGCCGTGTGCCGGGACCAGTCCAGGTCGGTGACGTCGAGTCCGGCGAGTTCCGAGACCCGGATCCCGGTGGCGTAGAGCAGCTCGAGGACCGCGACGTCGCGCTGGTGGACCGGGTCGTTGTCGTCTGCGCGGATCGCGGCCACGGTCATCAGCGCGTCGACGTGGCCGGGCTTGAGCACCTCCGGGATCGCTCGCCGTGCCTTCGGCGCGGCCAACCGGGCTGCGGGATCGGTGCTGATCAGGCCCTGGCGCAGCGCCCAGCTGGTGAAGCTGCGCACCGCGGCCACCCGGCGAGCCAGGGAGGCGCGCGCCGAGCCGCGACGGTCCATGTCGGCCAACCACGCGCGCAGGGTGATCAGGTCCAGGTCCGCCGGCGTGCGGGCACCGCGCCCGGCGGCGAAGGCGAGCAGGTCACCGACGTCGGCCACGTAGGCCCGGACCGTGTGGGCGCCCCGGCCGGCCTCGTCGCGCAGGTGACTGGCGAAGTCGGCACGAGCCTGGGCAAGGGCCTCGGGCAGGTCGCTGCGACTGGTCACCCGGCCATGGTGCCGCATGGATCACGGGCAACGGCGCCATCCTGCAGCAGTTCGGCGGGCGAGTCCCGCGATCTCCAGAAGACCCAGGTGGGCCAGGCACACCACCTCGGGCAGCCCAGCCCGGCTCGCAACCGCCTCGAGCGTCGTTGCCCGCCGGGCCGGGAGGGCGACCAGCACCGGCTCGACGTCGGGCGGCAATCCCGCGGCAGCGACCTGAGCCGTGGCCAGCGCACCCGGGTCCTGCGCCGCGATTGCGGCCTCGCCGGCGCGTTCACCCTGCCCCGCAACCGGCCGAGGAGTTGCCGACCCTGGGCCCACGGGTGCTGATCCGCCCGATGGGCCCCACGCGGAAGCCGGCTCGATCAGCAGCGCCGACACCTGCGCGCTGTCGCTGACGCACCGCGCCGACCGTTCGTGCAACAGCCGGTTGGTGCCCGCACTGGCCATGGACGTGATCGGCCCGGGGACGGCCATCACCACCCGACCGAGCTCCAGCGCCCGGGACGCGGTGGCCATCGCGCCGCTGCGACCAGCAGCCTCCACCACCACGGTGCCCCGGCCGAGTGCGGCGATCAGGCGGTTGCGGGCCAGGAAGCGGTGCCTGAGCGGCTGGCTGCCCGGGGGTAGCTCGGAGACGACCACGCCCGCGTCGGCGATCTGCGCCAGCAGCGCATCGTGTGCCCGCGGGTAGGCCATGTCGACCCCGCAGGCCAGAACGGCCACCGTCTGCCCGCCCACGGCCAGGGCCGCACGATGCGCCGCAGCGTCGATGCCGAACGCCCCGCCGGAGATCACCGCCCAGCCGTCCTCGGCCAGCCCGCCGGCGACGGTGGCGGTGGCTCGCTCGCCGTAGGCGGTGCAGGCCCGCGCTCCGACGATGGCCACCGAGCGCAGCGCTGCCGCACGCAGGTCCAGCGGGCCGCGCACCCACAGGGCCAGCGGAGGCTCGGGCAGGTCCAGCAGCTGGGTCGGGAACTCCGGGTCACCGGCGACCAGCACCCGCACGCCCACATGCGCCATCCGGTCCAGCATCTCCGGCACCTCCCCGGGAGCCAGGCGACCGGCCACCGGCCCGCCTCGCCTGCTGGCGGCCGCGCGCACCAGCGTCTCGTGCGCCCCGATCTCCGCGACGAGGTCAGCCACCCCGGACGTGCCCGGCTCCACGGTGCAGGCCAAGGCGATCATCTGCATCCGCTGTGCGTCGTCAGCGCTCATGTCCCGGCCTCCCAGAGTTCGCCGCGCAGGGTCAGGGCCCGGCCCACCTCGTCCAGCCCGGGTCGGCCCGCCCGGGCGAGGTCAGCCAGGCTCCACGCCACCCGGATCGCCCGATCAGCCCCGCGCGCGCTGAGCCGACCGCTGGTGATCGCGGCGCCCAGCAGGTCGGCGGCGCCCGGGTCCGGGGCGAGCACCCCACGCAGCAGGGCCGAGGGCTGGGCGCCGTTGGGCAGCGACGCCAGGCCCAGAGCGGCACAGCGGTCAGCCGTACGGATCCGAGCCTCGCTGACGCGGGCACGCACGGTCGCGGAGTCGGCATCCCCGGAGTTCGCCGACCAGGTGCTCCGCCCCGGCGGGCCCAGGGTCAGGCGGATGTCGACGCGGTCCATCAACGGGCCGGACAGCCGGGCCAAGTAGCGGCGCCTGTCCTGCGACCGGCAGCGACACTGCGCACCGTTGCCGTCCCCGACCCCGCACGGACAGGGATTGGCCGCCAGGACCAGCTGGAACCTTGCCGGCATCCGCGAGGTGAATCCTGCGCGCGCGATGCAGACGACGCCGGCCTCCAACGGCTGGCGCAGCGACTCCAGACAGGCGGCACCGAACTCGGCGGCCTCGTCGAGGAAAAGGACCCCGCCGTGGGCGAGCGTGACCGCACCCGGGGTCGGCTGCCCGCCGCGCCCGCCACCGACGAGTGCCGCGACCGTCGCGGTGTGGTGCGGGGACTCGAACGGCGGCCTGCGCACCAGCCCGCTGACGTCGGCCACGATCGAGCGGATGGCCGTGACCGTCAGGGCGTCGGCATCGGTCAGGTCCGGCAGGATCGTGGGCAGCCGCTCTGCCAGCAGGGTCTTGCCGACCCCGGGCCGGCCGATCATCGCGACGTGGTGCCCGCCGACCGCGGCCACCTCGAGGGCGGCCACCGCCTCGGGCTGGCCCAGGACGTCAGCCAGGTCCCGCGGCGCGGGTGCAGGCTGCTCCGGCCCGGTCCCGGCGGCCCCCACGTGTCCCTCGCCGATCGGGTCGTCGAGGACCTCGTCGACCGTCGCGCCGGTCAGCATCTGCCCCCACTGCCGCAGCGACGCCACCCCGATGGCTGTCACCCCGGGCACGACGTCGGCCTCGGCGGCGCTGCGCGCGGCCACCACGACCCGGGGACGCCCTGCCCGGGCTGCTGCGACGGCCGCGACCACGGCCCCGCGGACCGGGCGCACGCGGCCGTCGAGGCCCAGCTCGGCGAAGAGGATCGCCTCAGCCAGCGGTTCGGCCGGGATCTGCCCGTCGGCGGCCAGGATCGCCGAGGCGATGGCCAGTGCGAATGTCGGTATGGCACACTTAGAGCATGACAACGGCGACGAGAGCAGCAGCGGTCTACTTGCGCGTGAGCAAGGACAGGACAGGCGAGGAGCTGGCCGTCGACCGCCAGCGAGAGGACTGCATCGCCCTGGCCGAATCGCTCGGGTGGCGCGTCGCCGGGGTCTACCTCGACAACGACCTCACGGCGTACTCAGGCAAGCCCCGTCCCGACTTCGAGCGGATGCTCGCCGACATTCAGGCGGGGCAGGCGGACGCCGTCATCGCGTGGCACGTTGACCGGCTCTACCGGCACCCCCGGGACCTCGAAGCATTCGTCGAGGTCTGCGAGCGGGCCAACGTGGTCGTGCGCACCGTCCGGGCGGGTGAGTTGGACCTGTCCACAGATGCGGGCCGGATGGTCGCCCGCATCCTCGGCGCAGTCGCCCGGCAGGAGGTAGAGCGGTCAACCGACCGAATCCGCAGGTCCAAGCAGCAGGCCGCCGAACAGGGCCGCTACCGAGGCGGACCTCGACCGTTCGGATATGAAGCCGACGGGACCACCGTCCGGGAGTCCGAGGCCGACGTCGTGCGCGAGATGACAGCCCGGGTGATCAGCGGAGACTCACTGCGCGCCATCGCCCACGACCTCAACACGCGCGGAGTGACGACCAGCACGGGTAGATCGTTCACCACGACCGAGGCTAGCCGCATCATCAAGCGCGGCCGGAACATCGCACGTATCGAGGTTCAGACCAGCACCCGCCCCCGGCGCACCATCCTCGGCGGGCCGGCCCAGTGGCCCGCCATCGTCAGCGACGACCAGTGGCAGCAGGCGCAGGACATCCTCAACGACCCCGACCGGGTCACCACCACCCGCCACGGCGAGGTCCGGCACCTACTGTCCGGCATCGCCATCTGCGGCCTATGCCTACAAGACGGCGACGAGGTACACATGCGGGTGTCCCACGGCAAGCGCGGCGGACAGGTGATGCAGGTCTACTCCTGCCCCCGGTCCAAGCACGTCACCCGCGGAGCCGAGCAGACCGACGCTTACGTCGGGTCCGCCGTGCGGCAATGGCTGGCCCGGCCCGAGGCCGCCGAGGTACTGGCGACCAACCCGGAAGCCGACCCGGTCGCAGTGATGGCCGAAGTGGAGAAGGTGCGCGCCCGCATCGAGATGGCACGCGAGATGTGGACTGACGGCCTGCTCGATGACGACCAGATGCGCGCATCTGTGGAGTCCCTCCGCAGCCGGGAACGGGACTTGCTGGCCAGTCTCGGGCAGGGCGACGACGCGACCCTCACGCCCGAGATGTTGCGCGCCGGGTGGGATGCGCTCGACATTCGACAGCAGCGCGCCATCGTCCGCAGGTTCGCCCGCGTTGTGCTCGACCCCTCCCCCAAGGGACGCCCGGCCGGATGGAAGCCCGGACAGCCCTACTTCCGCACCGACACTGTCCGCATCGACCTCGGGACCGCGGCGCGCGCGGCCTGAGACTTGGGCCACCGGGGGAAATCCTCGACGAGGCCGACTGAGCCAATTGCCACCCTTGGGTCCCCCCCCTGGGTCCTCAGCGGAGAAAATGTGACGTGCGAGAGATCACGCACCGTTTGTCCCCCAAAAGCGCTAATGTCCGATTCTGTCACTTGGTGCGCGCTTGGCATCGCGTCGCGCGCGGATACGGGACAGCGCGTCGATCGGGTCGGCGTCGCGGCGAGGCTCGATCCGCGCAGCAGCCGCCAGACACTCCCGGTGAGCCTTGGCCCACGACGCGACGGACGAGCCGTGCGCCGGGCCAGCACCGTCGAGCAACCGGGCCAACACCAGCGCCACCTGCCCGTGTGGGGTGTCCAGGGCATTCGCGTGGTCCAACTCGGCCCGGGTGGCGTTGACGATCGCACCGAACTCCACCGGCACCACGACGGCCCCAGCAGCGGCCTGCCGGGCCCGCTGAGCGGCCTTGCGACACCGGGGCGAGCAGTAGGACTGACTGGCCCGCGAAGCCACGTAGACGGCCTCACAGTGCGCGCAAGTGGCGGTCATGGGTGGTCCTCCTGGGTCGGGCTGGCGTGACCCTGCAAGGTCACGGAGAGAGATGGCGGAGACTAGGGCGGTCGCCGGGGCATTTACCCACTAAGAAATTGCCGCCATTCTTTATGCGCATTCTTTGTGGGCGCTTTCCCTTTGATTTATCAATGGGGGCGGGCTGCCGTGGGGGTTGACCGGGGGGCGCTGGCGGGTCAACGGCGCACATTGAAACACCTCGCCGCCATCGCTCCACCGGCCGCGCTCGAAGAGGCTGCGCAACGGCACAGCACGCGGCCCGGCGGCGACGTTGACGCCCACCCGGTCAGGCATTTGTCAGGCCAGCAGGAAGCGCCACCGGGCTGGGTCGAGCACCCGTGCCCCAGTCCTCGACCAGTAGACCCAGCCGCGGGTGCCGGTGGGCAGCCCATCCCCATCCATGGCGTTCTGGACGAACTCCATGGACGGGCCCTGCACGTGGTCGACGATCAAGAAGCCGCCGAGGTCGCCGGCGACTCCGATGATGCTGCCTGAGGTCGTTGCGGCAGTGACCGAGCTGGCCTCATGCAGCGGGACACCGAGCACCCGGGGCACCGCCTCGGACATGTCCGTCAACATGGCACCGCTGGTCCCGACGCCCTGCTGGCGGATCTTGGTAACCGTCGTGTTGTTCGCGAACGATGCGACGGAACGGGACTGCCGGACCCGGGCCGGCAGCGCGTTGTAAAGCGCCAACGTGTCCACCGTCGACGCGGAGGTGAACTGGCCGCGCGTGGTGCAGGTCACGGTGCTGGCAACCGTGGCAGAGATTGCCGTGATGATGCCTTCAGGCGCGGAGGTGCCGTTGCCCGTGACGAACGCGGCAGCCTCCAAGATGTTCCGCGCGTCGGCGAGCAGCGGCGGTAGGTTCTCCGCCAGTGCGGCGCCAGCATCGGCGAACAGCTCATAGCTGCCGGTGACGAACGCGGCCGCCTTGAACAGCGGCACGTCAACACCAACGAACGTCGGGCTGGCGTCTCCGATGGCGGTGTTCTCCGCGACCCACGACGCGGTGACACCAGCGGAGGTCACGGCCCGGTGCGGGCTCGATGCTGTGGTGCGCACGGTGGCGAGCTGCCGGAACGGCGACGCGGCGCCGTCGTTGGCGATGGCTGCCAGGTTCGGGTCCAAGCTCAGCGGGATCAGGTATCCGCCGGTGCTGGTGCCGGTGCCCAGGCTTGCCCGGGTGGCCTCCACTGCGCCCATGGCTGCGAGCTCGCCGGGGGTCATCGTGAACAGGGCCCGCTGCGGGTCGGGATGGCTCAGGAGCTTGAGGAATCCGGTCTGATAGTCGGGGTTCGACCGGGCGACGAGGAACTGGGCGACGGCGGGGCCTTCGCGGGTGGCGAGGGCGTCGGCGAGTCGTTCGGATGCGTCGCGGGCCAGCCCGGAGTCGCGTTGCTCAAGCACGGAGTTTGCGCGGTTGACCCAGCCTGCCGGGCTGTCGCCCCGGTCGAGGTTGTCCCACGCTGCACCCCGGCTCGGCGTGTTGGCGGAGACCTGCACACTGCCCCACCGCGCTCGGCGGGAGGCGACACGCTGGGCGCGGGCCTCGTCGAGCTGGCGCTCGATGGCGGTGGCGGCTTCGTCGAGCGCGCGGGCTTCGCGGGTGTGCGCATCCCAGCGGCGCTGCTCGGATGCGGTCAGGGCCCGGTCGCCGGCCTGCCGGTGCAGCCCTTCGAGGGCGTCGTCGTGGGCCTGTCGGGCCTCGTGCATCTGGTCGGCAAGCGACTGGTCGGCGGTGGTGCCGTGGCGGGATTCGTGGCGGGTGCGGAGGTCGTCCGCGGTGGGGATGATGCTGGTGTCAGTCATGATTGGTGGGCCCTCCTGGGGCGTGTCGCAAGGGGCTGCCGCCTGTTGACGTGCAGCGGGGTTCGGCCACCTTCGCGGGGGCTCTGACGCGGCCTCGGGGAGGTTCGCGGAGCGCTTGCGTCGGTTCCGGGGGACGCTGGTCGTGGTCCGCCTCGGGGAGGTCGGGACCGGTGCCCTTGCCGGTTCCATGGTAGCGCAGGGGGCTGACATAATCACGCCCCCCCGCCGATGTTGTCGGGGTCGATGCCGTCCCGCAGCCACGGGCCGGGCAGGCTGCCGAGCCACCGGCCGACCCACGTCAGCGCGTAGAGGTCGAGGTCCGGCTCGTAGTGCATCCGCACCCCAGCGCAGGACGGGTCCAACTCGATCAGGGCCTCGCACTCGGCCCGCACATCCGGAGGCACCCTGTCGAGCAGGACCTCGGCCGCAGCGGACAGTCGCCGCTCCATGCCGGTCAATGGCTCGGTTGGCTCGGTCACCGGGTGCCACCCTGCCGACGCATACCCGCCCGCCACGCGGCGAGGCTGGCCTCTTGCGTGGCG
>JBAVKQ010000377.1:0-10565 GCA_049688395.1 Candidatus Nanopelagicales bacterium | reverse complement strand
GTCGACGAGCACCGGCGCCAGCGACTCCATGCCCTCCACCGCGACGCCGCCGGCGATCTTGTCGGTGAGCTCCAGGAGCTGCGGGTGCGCCTGGCCCAGCGCGGCCGCGCGCCGGCGTACCTCGTCGGTGAGCAGGAGCTCGCGGCAAGGCGGCGCCCACAGCCGCTCGACCGGCTCGAGCGTGCGCTGGTCGGCGACGGAGAAGCTCCGGATCTCCTCCACGTCGTCGCCCCAGAACTCCACGCGCAGCGGGTGCTCCTCGGTGGCCGGGAACACATCGAGGATGCCGCCGCGGATCGCGAACTGACCGCGCTTGGCCACCAGGTCGGTCGGCTGGTAGCCGATCGCGACCAGGGCCGCCGCCAGATCGTCGTGGGCCACCTGGTCACCGGGGCGCACGACCACCGGCACCAGGTCCCCCAGCCCGGTGACGATCGGCTGCAGCAGCGCTCGGACCGGAGCCACGACGAGGTCCAGTGCGCCGCTGGTCTCGTCCGAGGCGTCCGGGTGGGCCAGTCGGCGCAGGACAGCCAGCCGGCGCCCGACCGTGTCCGAGCTCGGGCTCAGCCGCTCGTGCGGCAGCGTCTCCCATGCGGGCAGCACTGCCACCCGCGCGGGGCCGAGCAGGCTGCCGGCGGCGTGCGCGAGATCCTCGGCCTGGCGGCTGGTGGCGGTGACCACCAGGACGAGTCGGGCACGGGCCATGCCGGCGGCCAGGAACGGGATGCCGGCATCAGGGGTGACCACAGCGCCGTGCGGGCCCTCGGCGCGGGCAGCGCGGGCGAAGGCGGGGTCCTCGAAAAGGCCGTGCAGAAGTCCAGACAGATCCATGATTGCCGCCCATTCTCCCACCGCGCGCCGACGTGCATCACCCGGTGCGCGCACCAGCCGGAAGCGTGCCCACAGTCGCTGGTTCGCCGGGTTCTGGTCGAAAGGGCCCAACGGCCCGTGGCCCCTGAACTGGTACGCCGCATTGTGGTCGAAAGACCCATTCGCCGCTGCCGCCTTTCGACCACGCGGAGCGCGAACCCTGAAGCGTCAGGGTCGCAACGAGCTCCTTTCGACCATTTCCCTGCGTTCCGCCGACGCGCCAGCCGCTCGGCGGCTACCGCCAGTGCGCGGCGAGGACCTCGGCCAGCGCCGGGTGGCAGATCAGCACCGGCCCGGCCTTGGGCGGCATCCGGTTGAAGGGCTGCACCGGGCCCAGGGCGACCAGCCCGGCGGCCAGGGCGCAGGCATGCGGAGCCGCGAGGTCCCACTCGTTGAGCCCGCCGGGATGCAGGTAGGCCTCGGCCCGCCCGGCGAGCACCTCACCGAGCTTGGCTCCCACCGAGCCCACATTCGCCTCCTCGATCCCGTGCTGGCTGATCCCCCGCGCAGCGAGGTCGACCGACGCGGCGGCCAGCAGATCGGGTAGCCCTGCGGGCGGCCGGGAGCGGGACACCACGACGCGCAGGGCCCGGTCCGTGGGCAACGCACCTACCGGCCTGGGCAGGTCGGTGCGCCAGGTCTCGCCGAGGGCCGGTACGTCGACGGCGGCATCGGTCAGCGCACCGGCCCCGGTCGAGCCGGCATCCCGGCGCCACAGCGCCACATGCACGGCGAAGTCCGAGCGGCCCTGGCTGAACTCGTCGGTGCCGTCCAGCGGATCGATGATCCAGGTGCGGTCCGCGGCCAGGCGCTCCGAGGAGTCCAGCGCCTCCTCGGACAGCACCGCGTCGTGGGCTCGCTGGGCGGTCAGGTGCCCAGCGAGGATGGCCTGGGCGCGTTGGTCACCGGCGTCCTTGAGCGCACGGCGGCGGACCTCGTCGGGGACCGGACCGAAGTCGGTCCGCAGCTCCAACAGGGCACGCCCGGTCTCCTGGGCGATCTCAACGGCGAATTGCGCGTCAGTGCTCACCGGATGGATCCTGCCACGGAACTCAGCGGTTGAACTGGTTCTGCGCAGCGACCAGACCCGTTCGGACGAGCACCTCGACGGCATCCACCGCATCGCCGCAGAGCAGGTCCACCTCGGTGCGTTCCGAGGCCGCGAAGGGCCGCAGCACGAAGTCCGCAGGGTCCTGTCGTCCCGGCGGGCGTCCGATCCCCAGGCGGACCCGGTGGAAGTCCCCGCTGCCCAACGAACGGCGCAACGAGCGCAGTCCGTTGTGACCGTTGTCGCCACCGCCGACCTTGATGCGCAGGCCCCCGAGCGGCAGGTCCAGCTCGTCGTGCAGCACGACCAGTCGTTCCAGGGGCACCTTGTAGAACTCCATCAGGCAGGCCACCGGCCCGCCGGACTCGTTCATGAATCCCTTGGAGCGTGCGATCACGATCCGGCTGGCGCCATGGCCCAGCGGACCGAGCCGGCCCTCGTACACCTCGGCCCGACAGCGCCGATGACCCGAGAGCCCTCCGGAGCACCCCTCGACCAGCCGCTCGACGGCCAGCACCCCGATGTTGTGCCGGGTGCCGGCGTACGTCGGGCCGGGGTTGCCCAGCCCGACGATCAACCAGGGCGTGTCGGACAAGCGGGGGTCAGGCCTGCTCGTCAACAGGCGCGACAGACGCATCGAGGCCCTCGGCCTGCGCAGCAGCCTCAGCAACGGCCTCGGCGGCCTGGGCCTCCTCGAGCTCGCGCTGCGCCTGGATGGCGTGCTCCATGGCGGCCGTGGCAGCGGCTTCGGGGTCCTCGCCCGCGGCGATCGCCGCCTCGATGGCAGCCAGGGCCTCGGCCGGGTCGACGCCAGCCTCCTGCGCGGCAGCCTCGGCGTTGCGGATCGCCTCAGCGGCTGCGGCGCGGGCTGTGGCCTCAGCGATGTCGATCACCACGAGGTCGACGTGCTCGATGACCTGACGCACGACGTCGCGCTGGATGTCGCGGGGCGCGCAGACGAATTCGGTGCCGTCGAGATCGACGGCGAACACGGCCCGGGCCTGGCGCAGCGCCTTGCCCAGCTCGTGGCCGTCGAGGGCCACATGGATGGGATCCGAACCGTGCCCGTAGACGACGGCGGGGACCAGGCCGGTGCGGCGCAGCCGGCGGGCAGCGCCCTTGCCGAAGTCGCTGCGGGCGACGGCGGACAGGTGAATCTGGGTGTCAGACACGACACGTTCTCCTCGAGATGGTGCGGATGGTCCTTCGGCTGGAGGGAGGACCCACCACCACGTCGATCACGGCAGCCGCAACAGGAAGTCGGTGGGGCACCCTCGCCGAGGAATGCCACGATTGTAGTGGCCCGCGGGAGACCCACCAAACCACTGGGGCAGGCACCGGCTCCTGCGGGTCGTCAGTGCGCGGGGTCGCCGTTCGGGGTGGGATCGAACAGCCGGGTCACCGACCCGTCGGTGAACACCTCGTGGATCGCGGTGGCCAGCAGCGGCGCGATCGGCAGGACCGTGAGCTTGTCCAGGGTGGCGGTGATCGGCAGCGTGTCGGTCACGATCACCTCGGAGACCGGGGCGTCGGCCAGTCGCTGCGTGGCCGGGTCGGACAGGATGCCGTGCGTGGCCGCGACGATCACATCCAATGCGCCCTGCTCCATGAGCGTCGCAGCGGCGGTGGCGATCGTCCCGCCGGTGTCGATCATGTCGTCGACGACGACGCAGACCCGCCCGGCCACCTCACCGACGACCTCGAACACCTTCACCGCGTTGGGAACGTCCGGGTCGCGACGCTTGTGGATGATGGCCAGCGGAGCGCCGAGCACGTCGGTCCACCGCTCGGCCACCCGCACCCGGCCGGCGTCCGGGGACACCACCGTGATGGGCTGGCCCTCGAGCTTGGACTTGACGTGTTCGGCCAGCAGCGGCAGCGCGAACAGGTGGTCCACAGGGCCGTCGAAGAAGCCCTGGATCTGCGCGGTGTGCAGGTCCACGGAGATCATCCGATCGGCACCCGCGCACTTGAACAGGTCGGCCACCAGCCGGGCGCTGATCGGCTCTCGGCCGCGGTGCTTCTTGTCCTGGCGGGCGTAGCCGTAGAACGGCACGACCACGGTGATCCGCTTGGCCGAGGCGCGCTTGAGCGCATCGACCATGATCAGTTGCTCCATGATCCACTGGTTGATCGGGGCGGTGTGCGCCTGGAGGACGAACGCGTCGGCGCCGCGCACTGACTCCTTGAACCGCACGAAGATCTCGCCGTTGGCGAAGTCGTAGGCCGTGGTGGGTGTCAGATCGATGCCCAGCTCCTCGGCGACAGCCTCGGCGAGGGCCGGATGGCTGCGGCCACTGAACAGCATCAGCTGCTTCTTGGGAGATGTGGTCAGCCCGGCCATGCGGCGGCCTCCTGGGAGTGGGGTGCGGTGCTGGTGCGTGGGCATGCGGTGCTCGTGACCGGCCGTGCTCGTGACAGGCCGTGCTCGGGCACGCGGTGCTCGGGGCACATCGTTGCCGATGAAAGCACCGAGCGCGACACCGGCCCCCTCGCGGAGCAGTCGGGGGCAGCGCTGCCCCGGTCCATCGACGTGGACGTGCGCGTCTCGGACGGGAGCCACTCGCCGTCGCTCCGTGGCGGGTCGCCCAGCACGCGGTTGCCGCGCCCCGGCGAGGTCGCGATGACCTACGTGGAGGAACTCGACGCCGATGCGGAGGGCGCCGCGGGGGGCGACGCGGGCTGGTCCGCCGGGGTGGACTCGGTGGACTCGGTGGCCGGGGTGGACTCGGGGGCCTGGGCGGCCTGGGCGGCCTGGGCGGCCTCTGCCGATGCGGTGCCGGGGCGATGGGCAGCGACCCAGCCGGGGATGGTGCGCTGCCGGGAGCGGCCCAGCCCGAGCGCGCCGGGCGGCACGTCGTCGGTGATCACCGATCCAGCAGCCGTGTAGGCACCGTCACCGATGGCCACCGGGGCCACCAGCATCGTGTCCGAGCCGATCCGGACGTGGTCGCCCACCGTGGTCGCGTGCTTGGCAACGCCGTCGTAGTTGACGAAGATGGTGGCCGCGCCGATGTTGGAGCCCGTTCCGATGGTGGCATCGCCCACGTAGGACAGGTGCGGCACCTTGGAGCCCTCGCCCACGTGCGCGTTCTTCATCTCCACATACGCCCCGGCCTTGGCACCCGCCGCCAGGGCGGTGCCCGGTCGCAGGAAGGTGAACGGCCCGACCCGGGCGTCAGGACCGATGGACGCGCCCGTGGCGTGGGTGCGCACCACGTGGGCGCCCGAGCCGATCGTGCAGTCGACCAGCAGCGACTCCGGGCCCACCAGCGCGCCGGCGGCCACGGTGGTGCGCCCGCGCAGAATCGTGCCGGGCTCGAGGGTGACGTCACGATCGAGCTCCACGGTGACGTCGACCCAGGTGCTCGCCGGATCGACCACCGTGACGCCCGCGCGCATCCACGCCTCGAGCACCCGGTCGTTGAGCTCGCGGCGCAGGGCGGCGAGCTGGACGCGGTCGTTGACGCCCTCGGTCTGCCAGACGTCGTGGATCACGTGCGCCGCCACCCGTCCGCCGGACTCCCGCGCCAGGGCCAGCACGTCGGTCAGGTACAGCTCGCCCTGGTCGTTGTCCGGGCGCAGCCGGGCCAGGGCATCGACCAGGACGTCCCCGGCGAAGGCGTAGATCCCGGAGTTGATCTCGTCGATCGCCCGCTGTTCGTCGGTGGCGTCGCGGTGCTCGACGATGCCCAGCACGGAGCCGTCCGCGGCGCGCACGATCCGTCCGTAGCCGGTCGGGTCAGCCACTCGAGCGCTCAGCACGGTCGCGGCGTTGCCGTCCGCGGCGTGCCGCGCGACCAGCTCGACCAGCGTCGCGCCGGTCAGCAGCGGGACGTCGCCATAGGTGACGACCACCGTGCCCTGCGCAGCCGTCTGCGCCTGTGCCAGGGCGCACTGCACCGCGTGCCCGGTGCCCAGCTGCTGGTCCTGGATCGCGATCCGGGCGTGCGGCGCCACGCCGGCCAGGTGCGCGGCCACCGCATCGCGACCGTGCCCGGCCACGACGACCAGCCGATCGGCGCCCAGCGCATCGGCAGCGGCGACCGCATGGCCGATCAGGCTCCGGCCGCCGATCTCGTGGAGCACCTTGGGGATGGCCGAGCGCATCCGGGTGCCCTCCCCCGCGGCGAGGATGAGCACGGCGCTGACGTGCGGTGCGGCGCTGGTATCGGGTGCGGCGCTGGTATCGGGTGCGGCGTCGGGTGCGGCCTCGGGCACGAGGGTCCTCCGGGAGTTCTCGGCCGGCTCGGGCAGCACGGCCAGGGGAGCTCCCGGTGAGGGACTCGAACCCCCATTGAGTGCTCCAAAGGCACCTGTCCTGCCGTTGGACGAACCGGGATCGGCGGTGAGGCAAGCCTAGCCCCCGCGCGGGGGGTCACAATGGACCATGGCCGCCAGCACTCCACCCGTGCAGGGCCGCGTCCGGATGAGCGCCCTGGAGCGCCGCGCACAGCTGATCGACGTCAGCCGCGGCATCTTCGCCGAGCGCGGCTTCGACGGGGCCAGCATCGAGGAGATCGCGGCCGCAGCCCGGATCTCCAAGCCGGTGGTCTACGAGCACTTCGGCGACAAGGAGAGCCTCTACGCGATCGTCGTCGACCGCGAGATGACCCTGCTGATGTCGATGATGACCGAATCACTGACCTCCGACCGGCCGCGGGTGCTGCTCGAGCAGGCGGCCACCGCGTTGTTCGACTACATCGATGCCCACACTGACGGATTCCGGGTGCTGCTGCGCCCGCACCCGCGCGGCGACCAGCGCGGGGGCACGTTCGGGACGGTCATCCGGGAGGTGGCCGACCACCTGACCGAGCAGCTGCTGGTCGTCCACAACCACTACGGGTACCCGACCGAGCTGGCGCCGATGTACGCCCACATGCTGGTGGGCATGGTCGCCCTGACCGGCGAATGGTGGGCCGATGTGCGCGAGCCGAGCAAGGAGAAGGTCATCACCCAGGTGGTGAACATGGCGTGGAACGGTGTGTCCGGCCTGGAGAAGGTTCCGAGTCTGGTCACCCGGGAGCAGCAGTGAGCGACGTGCGCGACGATGTCGACCGGGTGAGCGGCCTGCGCGACGACGTCGACCGGGTCATCCGGGCGTGGCAGCGCGAACGCCCCGACCTGGACCTCGCCCCGCTCGCGGTGCTCTCGCGGGTCAGCCGGCTGGCCCGGCGGTTGGATCGGGCCCGGGAGCAGGCGTTCGCCGCGCACGGCCTGGCGGTCTGGGAGTTCGACGTGCTGGTGGCCCTGCGCCGCACCGGGGCGCCCTACCGGCTGACCCCCGGTCAGCTGCTCGCCGAGACCCTGGTGACCAGCGGCACGATGACCAACCGGATCGACCGGCTCGCCGAGCGGGGTCTGGTCATCCGTGAACCAGTCCTCGATGACCGGCGGGGCACCTGGGTGGCGCTGACCGACACCGGCCGGGCCCAGGTGGACTCTGCCTTCGAGGACCTGCTCAGCGCGGAGCGCGACCTGCTGGCCGACCTCGATCCGGCACAGCGCGACGCGCTGGCCGACAGCCTGCGCCGATTGCTGCTGCAGTTCGAGTCCCCGGCGTCCTGAGTCAGCCCATCGTGCTCCGTTTCGGGGCACCTGCTCCGTGAATGCGTGGAGCACTTGCCCGTGGACGGAGCACGAACAGGACGGGGCGGGGGCGGGGCGGGGACGCGGGCTCAGGACTCCAGGGCCTCGCCGAGCTCCAGCCAGCGTTCCTCGAGCTCGGCGCGCTCGGCCACCAGGGCGCCGTCCTGCACGACCAGCTCGCCGAGCCGCTCGTGGTCGGTGTGCGAATCGGCCATCTGATCGTGCAGCGCGCTCTGCAGCACCTCGATGCGAGTCAACCGGGCCTCGATCCGGGCGAGCTCCTTGCGGGCGGTGTGGGCCGCCGCACCGGACAGGCCCGAGGCGTCCGGTTGCGCGCGGGCCGCGGTGGCCGGGGTCGCTGAGGAGTCCGTCGAGCGCAGTGCACCGGAGTCCGGCGCGCGCAGCTCGAGGTACTGCTCGACTCCGCGCGGCAGGTGGCGCACTCTGCCGTCGCCGAGCAGGGCGTAGATGTCGTCGCAGGTCCGCTCGAGGAAGTAGCGGTCGTGGCTGACGACCACGAGGGTGCCGGGCCACGAGTCGAGCAGGTCCTCGATGACGGTCAGCGTGTCCACGTCCAGGTCGTTGGTGGGTTCGTCCAGGACGAGCAGGTTGGGTCCGCCGATCAGCAGGCGCAGGAGCTCCAGGCGGCGCAGCTCACCGCCGGAGAGGTCCCCGAGCCGGGTCATGGCGCGTTCGCCGCGGAACCCGAAGTCCTCCAGCAGCGTCCCGGCGGTGACGGTCCGACCGGCGACCTCCACCTCCCGGCGCACCCGCTGGATGCTGACCAGCACGCGGTCCTCGGGATCCTCGGCGGCGACCATCTGGGCCAGCGTCGCGGGCACGACCGTCGCACCGATGACCACCTCGCCGGCGTCGGGGGCACGCGCACCGGTCAGCAGCCGCACGAGGGTGGTCTTGCCGACCCCGTTCGGCCCGAGCACGCCGATCCGGTCACCGGGCCCGAGCGCCCAGGTCAGGTCGTCGATGAGTACCCGGGCATCCGCATCCGACGATCCGCCCGGCACCGTGGCGCGCACGTTGCGGCACTCGACGACCTGGCGGCCCAGCCGGGACGTGGCCAGGCGGCGCAGCGCCAACGGATCGCGCGGTTCGGGCTCGTCGGCGATCAGGGCGTTGGCCGCGTCGATGCGGAACTGCGGCTTCGAGGTGCGCGCCGGCGGACCGCGCCGCAGCCAGGCCAGCTCCTTGCTCATCAGGTTGCGTCGACGCGCCTCGGTGACCGCCGCGAGCCGGTCGCGCTCGGCGCGGGCCAGCACCCAGGCCGCGTACCCACCCTCGAACCGGTGCACCTGCCCCCCGACCACCTCCCAGGTGGTCGTGCTCACCGCATCCAGGAACCAGCGGTCGTGGGTGACCACGGCCAGCGCCGACGGCCCGGTCGGGCCGGTCAGGAACCCGGCGAGCCAGGTGACCGCCTCGAGATCCAGGTGATTGGTCGGCTCGTCGAGCAGCAGCACGTCACCCGGGTCGATCAGCGCGCAGGCCAGCGCCAGTCGGCGTCGCTCGCCGCCGGACAGGGCGGCCACCGGGGTGTCCAGACCTGCGCTGAAGCCCTGCGCGCGCACCCCGCCGAGCAGCCCGATCAGCACGGCGCGGATCCGGGCGTCGGCGGCCCACTCGTGCTCGGGCCGATGGCCGACGGTCACCTCGCGCACGGTCGAGCCGGTAAGCGAGTCGTCCTGGCCGACCATCACCACCCGCACCTCGCGGCTGGCCACGACGCGGCCGGAGTCCGGCGCCTGCAGGCCGGCCAGGACCCGCAGCAGCGTGGACTTGCCGTCCCCGTTGCGACCCACCACGCCGATCCGCTGGCCGCGGTCGACCGCGATCGTGACGCCGTCGAGCACCGCGCGGGTCGCGAAGACGACGCGCACATCCTCGAGGGCGACGACGGGGGGCATGGGGCCCAAGGCTAGCCGCCGCGGGGATAGGGTCGGGCCGTTCGTCCCTTCACCGAGCGAGGACCCCCACGTGCCCGAGCTGCTCCAGATCGAACCCGTGTTCGCCGAACGGCTCTGGGGTGGCACGACGTTGCGGCAGTGGTTCGGCGCCGCGGTGCCCGACGGGATCATCGGCGAGTGCTGGGCGGTCTCGGGGATGCCGGGGATGAGCGGGCATGTCCTGCACGGGGCGCCGGAGGGGTTCACGCTGCGGCAGGCATGGCTCGCGGGGTTGGTCAGCGGCCGACCGGAGTCCGGTGACTTCCCGCTGCTGTGCAAGTTCCTGGACCCGCAGGACTGGCTCAGCGTGCAGGTCCATCCCGACGACACCCAGGCCCGCGCGCTGGAGGACCAGCCGCGCGGCAAGGCCGAGTGCTGGCTCGTGGTGGCAGCGCAACCGGATGCGGAGCTGATCCTGGGCCACACCGCCGAGACCGTCGAGGAGCTGCACGCCGCGCTGGACGACGGGACGCTGATGGAGCACCTGGTCCGGGTGCCGGCGGTGGCCGACGACTTCTACAACGTCCCGGCCGGTGCGGTGCACTCGTTGGGTCCGGGGGTGCTGGTCTACGAAGTGCAGCAGAGCAGCGACCTGACCTACCGGCTCTACGACTTCGACCGGGTGGGGCCCGACGGCCGGCTGCGCGACCTGCACGTGGAGAAGGGCTTCGCCGTGGTGACCGCCCCGCACGAGGAAGCGGTGACGCACACCGCCGGGGCCTGGGAGCAGGTCGGCGACGGTGCCCGGCACCGGGTGCTGGTGGATTGCCCGGCGTTCCGGGTGACGCGCTGGGAGGCCCGCCCGGGCCGGTTCACGCTCGACGCACCGGACTACCGGGTGCTGACGGTGGTGGGTGGGCACGCGACGCTGCGCACCGGTGAGCAGGCGATCGAGGTGGGGCTCGGCGCCAGCGTGGTGATCCCGGCCGGGACCGGCCCGGTGCACGTCGACGGGGACGTGATCGTGGTCGTCACCGACCCCGGTCCAGAGGTCGACGCCCGCTGACCCGCCAGCGACCAGCTCCGCGTCAGGTGCGGTGGATGACCCGCGCCCCGGGAGCGGGCCCGGTCGTGACGTGGGTGGAGCGGACCTGGGC
>JBAVKQ010000376.1:0-9768 GCA_049688395.1 Candidatus Nanopelagicales bacterium | reverse complement strand
CCGACGTGGCATTGCCGGCGGGTATTACTCCCACTCGATGGTGCCCGGGGGCTTGCTCGTCACGTCGAGCACGACCCGGTTGATGTCGCGGACCTCGTTGGTGATCCGGGTCGAGATCCGCGCGATCACGTCCCAGGGCAGCCGCGACCAGTCGGCGGTCATCGCGTCCTCACTGGACACCGGGCGCAGCACCACCGGGTGCCCGTAGGTGCGCCCGTCACCCTGGACGCCGACCGAGCGCACATCGGCCAGCAGCACCACGGGGAACTGCCACACGTCGCGGTCCAGCCCGGCGGCGGTGAGCTCCGCGCGGGCGATCGCGTCAGCCTGGCGCAGGATGTCCAGGCGCTTGCGGTTGACCGCACCGATGATCCGGATCGCCAGGCCGGGACCGGGGAACGGGTGCCGCCAGACCATGGCGGCCGGCAGGCCCAGTTGCTCGCCGACGAGGCGCACCTCGTCCTTGAACAGCGTGCGCAGCGGCTCGACGAGCTGGAACTTCAGATCGTCGGGCAGGCCGCCCACGTTGTGGTGGCTCTTGATGTTGGCCGTGCCGGTGCCGCCACCGGACTCCACGACGTCGGGATACAGCGTGCCCTGCACGAGGAAGTCCACGGTGCCGCCGTGCTCGCCGCGCTCGGCGACCACGGTCTCGGCGGCGTCCTCGAAGACCCGGATGAACAGCCGCCCGATGATCTTGCGCTTCTCCTCGGGATCGGTGACCCCGTCGAGTTCGTCCAGGAACCGCTCGGCGGCGTCGACCACCACCAACCGGATCCCGGTGGCCGCCACGTAGTCGCGCTCGACCTGCTCGCGCTCGCCGGCGCGCAGCAGGCCGTGGTCGACGAACACCGCGGTGAGCTGGTCCCCGACCGCCTCGTGCACCAGCGCCGCGGCGACCGCGGAGTCCACCCCGCCGGACAGCCCGCAGAGCACCTGGTGGTCACCGACCTGGGCGCGGATCGCTGCCACCTGCTCGTCGACGATCGAGGCCGTGGTCCAGTCGTCGGCCAGACCGGCCAGATCGTGGAGGAAGTGCGCCAGGATGGCCTGGCCGTGCTCGGTGTGCAGCACCTCCGGGTGGAACTGAACTCCGGCGCACCGGGTGGCCGCGTTCTCGAAGGCCGCGATCGGGGCACCGGCGCTGCCCGCGGTGACCATGTATCCCTCGGGGGCGCGGGACACTGAGTCGCCGTGCGACATCCACACCGAGAGCTCCGTGGGCAGGCCCGCGAACAGCGCGCCCGGCTCCCCCACAGCCAGCGGGGTGCGGCCGAACTCGCGGCGCCCGGTCTGGTCGACCTCGCCGCCGAGGGCCTGGGCCATCGCCTGGAACCCGTAGCAGATGCCCAGCACCGGCACGCCGGCGGCGAACAGCGCGGGGTCCACCGCCGGCGCCCCGTCGGCGTACACACTGCTCGGCCCACCGGACAGGATCACCGCCACCGGGTCCTTGGCCAACAGCTCGGCCACCGGCATCGAGGAGGGCACGATCTCGGAGAACACGCGCGCCTCGCGCACGCGCCGGGCGATCAGCTGCGCGTACTGGGCGCCGAAGTCGACGACGAGGACGGGGCGAGGATTCGTCACGGGCCGAAGCCTACGGGCAGCCCGGCACCCCGACGTCGCACGCCGTGTTTCATCGATCTGGCGTTCTCGGTGCCGATCGATGAAACAAGCGGGCAGGCGGGCTCCGGCGCGGGACGCTCGGGCTCGCAGGGGGTTCTACTGGGCGGGCGCTGCGGGGACCGGGGGCATTCCCAGGTCCACCGGCAGGCGCAGGGCACCGGGGGCGTGCTCGGGGACCACCGGGTTCTTCGGGGCGACCGCGGCCAGCCGCTGGTAGCCCAGCCCCTGCGCCGGGCGCGCGTCCTCCTCGCCGGCGTTGGGCCACAGCGACATCGCCCGCTCGGCCATCGCCGTGATGGTCAGCGACGGGTTGACCCCCACGTTGGCGGTGATGGTCGAGCCGTCGACCACATGCAGGCCGGGGTAGCCGTGCACCCGGTGGTACGGGTCGATGACCCCGTCCTGCGGGGTCAGGCCGATGACCACACCGCCGATGAAGTGCGCCGTCATCGGCGCGTCGATGACCTCGCCCCAGTTGCCCATGGGCCGGCCGTTGACGATCCGGGCGAGGCGACGCACGGCATCGTTGGCCACCGGGATCCAGGTGGGGTTCGGCTCGCCCTCGCCCTGGCTGCTGCGCAGGCGGAAGCGTCCGCTGCGCGTGCGGTCCCCGGTCACGACGATGGAGTTGTTCACGTTCTGCATGACCAGCGCGATGATCCCGCGCTCGGACCCGTTGCGCACCCACAGGGACGCCAGGGCGTCCTTCGGCTTGGCCAGCGCCGCGCGTGCCCACTGCTTGTATCGAGGCACCCCCTCGGCCCCATCGGAGAGCACGGTGCCCAGCATGAGCATCGCGTTGGAGCCCTTGCCGTACCGGCAGGGCTCGATGTGGGTGCTCGGGTCCGGGAAGAAGGAGGAGGTGATGGCCACGCCGTGGGTGAAGTCCGCGGCACCGGGGGGGTCGGCCTCCATGACCCCGACCAGGGACTCGGAGTTCGTCCGCGTGAGTGCCCCCAGCCGCGGTGAGAGGCCGGGCAGCTGGCCGTCGTGGCGCAGCTTGTGCAGCAGGCTCTGGGTGCCCCACGTGCCGGCGGAGAACACCACGTGCTGGGCCGTGAACGTCCGGACCCCGTCATCGGCGGGCGTGTCCGCCCCGCCCGTGCGCCCCGCGACCTTCCGGCGGACCTTGCCGGCCGCCTTGGCCGCCAGGGACTCGGTGGCGCGTGTGTCGACCGCCCACTGACCGCCGGGAAGCGGGCGCACGTCGGTCACCGTGGTCAACGGGTGCACCACCGCGCCCGCACCCTCAGCCAGGCCGAGGTAGTTCTTGACCAGCGTGTTCTTCGCGTTGTGCCGGCAGCCGGTCATGCACTCGCCGCACTCGATGCAGCCGGTCCGCTCGGGCCCGACGCCGCCGAAGTAGGGGTCCGCCTCGGTGACTCCGGGGGTGGAGCCGAAGTACACCCCGACCGGGGTCATCTTGAAGGTGTGGCCCACGCCCATCTCGTCGGCCACGGACTTGAAGGCCACGTCGGCCGCGGTCATGGTCGGGTTCGTGACGACCCCGAGCATCCGCTGGGCCTGGTCGTAGAAGGGCAGGAGCTCCGCGGACCAGTCGGTGATGTGCGCCCAGTGCGGGTCCTTGAAGTAGCCCTCGCCCGGGACGTAGAGCGTGTTGGCGTACACCAGCGACCCGCCGCCGACCCCGGCCCCGGCCAGGACGATGACATCGTCGAGCCGGTGGATGCGCTGGATCCCGAAGCAGCCGAGCTCAGGGGCCCACAGGTAGTCCTTGACCCGCCAGGAGGTCTTCGCGAACTCCTCGTCGGCGAACCGGCGGCCCGACTCCAGGACACCGACGCGGTAGCCCTTCTCGGTGAGGCGAAGCGCGCTGACCGAGCCGCCGAAGCCGGACCCGATGACCAGCACGTCATAGTCGTTCTCGGGGGTCTGCGGCCCGCTGCTGTTGGTGCGATCCTCGCTCATGCACCGACGATAGCCCCGGCCAGCGACCTACGCGCCGCCGACCCCGGGCCACGACGGCCCCCGGCTATTTCAGGCCGAACGCCTTCATCGCCTTGAACCCGGCGACGATGATGTCGGCCCAGTCGTCGTGCTCCATCCCGAACGGCGTGCCGAAGCCGATGCCCCGGTGCACGGCTATCGTCTGCTCCTCGGTGAACCGGGTCAGCCCGTGCTCGCCGTTGCGCCGGCCCAGCCCGGAGCGGCCCATCCCGCCCATCGGCGCCCGGGTGGACCCGAAGCTGGCCTCGTAGGCCTCGTTGACGTTGACCGAGCCGGTCCGGATCTGACGGGCCAACCGCTCCCCGCGTTCGTTGTCCTCGGTGAGCACCGAGGCGTTCAGCCCGTAGGGGCTGTCGTTGGCCAGGGCCAGGGCCTGGGCCTCGCTGTCCACGCGTTGGATCGCCACGACCGGTCCGAACGTCTCGGTGCCGTAGACGTCCATGTCCATGGTGACGTCGGTCAGCACGGTCGGGGCGTAGAAGTAGGGCCCGATCTCGGGCAGGGCATGCCCTCCGGTGAGCACCGTGGCGCCCTTGGCCACGGCATCCTGCACCGCCGCGCTCACCCGCTCCAGCTGGGTGGCGCCGATCAGGGAGCCATAGTCCGAACCCCAGCCCACGTCGCTGTGCATGCGCAGGGCGCCGATCCGGCCGATGAAGCGCTCCACGAACGCGTCGTAGGCAGCGGCAAACACGTAGATCCGCTCGATCCCGACGCACAGCTGCCCGGCGTTGTCGAAGCAGGCACGGATCGCGATCTCGGCGGCCTGGCCGGGATCGGCATCGTCCAGGACGATCATCGGATTCTTGCCGCCGAGCTCCATGGAGCAGCCGATGAGCCGCTGGCCGCACTGCGCGGCGATCTGCGCCCCGACGGCGTTCGAGCCGGTGAACATCATGTAGTCCGCGCGCTCGATGATCGCCGGGCCCAGCACGGAGCCCGCCCCGAGCACGGTCTGCAGCGCACGGTGCGGGATCCCGGCGCGGTGCATGAGGTCGATCGCCCACAAGGCGGTCAGCGAGGTCTGGTGGTCGGGCTTGAGCACCACGGCGTTGCCGGCCATCAACGCCGGGATCGCATCCGCGCAGGCCAGGAACAGCGGGTAGTTCCAGGGGGCGATGATCCCGACCACCCCGACCGGATGGTGCTCCACACGCACCTTGGTGAACAGTGGGAACACGCCGAGCTTGCGCTGGGTGCCCAGCAGGCGCCGGGCGTCTCGGGCGTAGTGCCGCGCGACCGTGGCGACGCCGAGCAGCTCCTTGAGCGCGTCCATCCGGGTCTTGCCGGTCTCCCACTGGATCAGGTCCAGGCCCTCGTCGCGGTGGGTCATCAGCAGGTCGTGGAAGCGCAGCATGGCCCGTTTGCGGTCCGCGAGGTCGGTGTCGGCCCAGCGGGTCTGCGCCTCCCGCGCGGTGGCGAAGGCCAGTTCGACATCCTCGACTGTCGAGTAGGGGATGTCGACCAACGGCTGACCGTCGAAGGGGGCCACCGCGACGTGCCGGGCGGCCCCGGGGCTGAGCACCGGGATGGTCAACAGGGCCTCGACGAGGTCGGAGTCGAAGGTGCTGCGCTGGACGAGGGGGGTGTGCACGCTCATGCCCCTGAGGTTAGCGTCCAGCCGGTCGCACGCGCGGGGGGATGTCCGGCGCCGCGGACACCTCCGCGCCCCGGGGATCAGCTGCGCAGGTTCGACGGCTTCTCGCACGCCGAACCCACGCAGCTAGTTGGGCAGTGGCCCGTTTCACCCATGCGATCGGCATTCTCGGCGTTGGAGGTCACTGTGGACGACGATCCGTCCGGCGTGCACAGAACAGGCGAGGCGTGCTCCGTGTGACCGGGGGGCCATGTGGACAACTCCCACCGAGCTGTGGATATCAGCGCCCGGGGGGCGGTGCCCGCCGGAGCTCAGCGCCCCGAGGACACCGTGGACTGCGCCCCTCAGCGCCCCGGCGACACCGTGACCTGCGCCCCTCAGCGCCCCGGGGACACCGTGACGTCCACGCGCTGGAACTCCTTGAGCTCGGAGTAGCCCGAGGTGGCCATCGCCCGGCGCAGTGCGCCGACCAGGTTCATGGTCCCGTCCGGGACCCGGCTCGGGCCGTGGATGACCTGCTCCAGGGAACCGACGGTGCCGGTCCAGTGCCGCTCGCCGCGAGGCAGCTCGGCGTGCACCGCCTCCATCCCCCAGTGCCAACCCTTGCCCGGCGCCTCGGCCGCGCGCGCCAACGGCGAGCCCACCATCACCGCGTCCGCCCCACAGGCCACGGCCTTGACGATGTCGCCACTGCGGCCCATCGCCCCGTCGGCGATGACGTGCACGTAGCGTCCGCCGGACTCGTCCATGTAGTCCCGGCGCGCAGCCGACACGTCAGCGACCGCGGTTGCCATCGGCACCCGGACGCCGAGCACGTCGGCGGTGGTGTGCGACGCGCCCCCGCCGAAGCCGACGAGCACTCCGGCGGCACCGGCGCGCATCAGGTGCAGGGCAGCCCGGTAGGTGGCCACGCCGCCGACGATCACCGGAGCGTCGAGGGTGTAGATGAAGTCCTTGAGGTTCAGCGCGTCATCGGAGTTGCTGACGTGCTCGGCCGAGACGGTGGTGCCGCGGATGACGAACAGGTCGACACCCGCCTTGGTCACGATGGGGGCGAGCTCGGTGACCCGGTTGGGCGACAGCGCACCGGCCACCGTGACCCCCGCAGCCCTGATCTCGGCGATCCGCTCGGCGATCAGGTCCGGTTGCACAGGTGCGGCGTAGAGCTGCTGCATCCGGGCGTTGGCCTGCATCTCGGGCAGCGCGCCGATCTCCGCGTAGGCCTCGGTCGGGTCCTCGTAGCGGGTCCACAACCCCTCCAGGTTCAGCACGCCCAAGCCGCCGAGCTGACCCATCCGGATCGAGGTCTGCGGCGAGATGATCGAGTCCATCGGCGCACCGAGGACCGGGGTGTCGAACCGGTAGGCGTCGATCTGCCAACTGGTGCTGACCATTTCGGGGGCCCGGGTGCGCCGGCTGGGCGCGATGGCGATGTCGTCGAAGGACAGCGCGGAGCGTCCCCGCTTGCCCAGCCCGATCTCGATGTCGTTCATGTGCTCCTCCTCGAACGCTGGACCGACGGGTCAGCGGCCCTGGTAGTTGGGCGCCTCGACAGTCATCTGGATGTCGTGCGGATGGGACTCCTCGAGCCCGGCCGGCGTGATGCGGATGAACTTCGCGCGCGCCTGCAACTCGCCGATCGTGCGCGCGCCGACGTAGAACATCGACTGGTGCAGCCCGCCGATCAGTTGGTGGGCCACAGCCGCCAGCGGGCCCCGGTAGGGCACCTGGCCCTCGATGCCCTCGGGCACGATCTTCTCGTCAGTGGTGACGTCGGCCTGGAAGTAGCGGTCCTTGGAGTAGGACACGCGCCCGCGCGAGGCCATCGCGCCCAGCGATCCCATCCCTCGGTAGTGCTTGTACTGCTTGCCGTTGACGAAGACGAGGTCCCCGGGACTCTCCTCGCACCCGGCCAGCAGCGAGCCGAGCATCACGGTCTCGGCCCCGGCGACCAGGGCCTTGGCGATGTCCCCGGAGTACTGCAGCCCGCCGTCACCGATCACCGGGACGCCGGCCGGGCGGCACGCCCGCGCCGCGGCGAAGATCGCGGTCACCTGCGGCACCCCCACGCCGGCCACCACCCGGGTGGTGCAGATCGACCCCGGCCCGACTCCCACCTTGACCGCATCCACGCCGGCCTCGACCAGCGCCTGCGCGCCGGCCTTGGTGGCCACGTTGCCCCCGATGACCTGCACCGAGCGGGTCGCCGGATCGGTCTTGAGCCGGTGCACCATGTCCAGCAGCAGGCGCGCCTGGCCGTTGGCCGTGTCGGCGACCAGCACGTCGACGCCTGCCTCGACCAGCGCCGTGGCGCGCTCCCAGGAGTCGCCCCAGAAACCGATCGCCGCACCCACGCGCAACCGGCCGTCGGGATCCTTGGTGGCCATCGGGTACTGCTCGGTCTTGACGAAGTCCTTGACCGTGATGAGGCCGGTGAGTTGCCCGGCCGGGTTGACCAGGGGCAGCTTCTCGATGCGGTGCCGGGCCAGCAGGGCAGCGGCATCCGCACGACTGATCCCCTCGTGGCCGGTCACCAACGGCATCGGGGTCATCACCTCGCGCACCAGCTTCGTGGCGAACGACTCGCGCGGCAGGAACAACAGGTCGCGGTTGGTGACGATCCCCAGCAGGATCCGCTGACCGTCGATCACCGGCAGGCCCGACACCCGGTAGCGCCCGCAGAGCTCGTCGAGCTCGGCGATCGTGGCGTCCGGGCCGACGGTCAGCGGGTCCTGGATCATCCCGGACTCGCTGCGCTTGACCACGTCGACCTGGTTGGCCTGCTCGGCGATCGACAGGTTGCGGTGCAGGACGCCGATGCCGCCCTGACGGGCCATGGCGATGGCCATCCGGGCCTCGGTCACGGTGTCCATGGCGGCTGAGACCAGGGGCACCTCCAGGGTGATCTCCCGGGTCAGCCGACTGCTGGTCTGCACCTGCGAGGGGACCACGTCGGTATGGCCGGGCAGCAGCAGGACGTCGTCATAGGTCAGGCCGGTGTAGCCGAAGGCCTCCTCGGCCGCGGCGCGGTCGGCTGGATCGATCACAGGTGCCCCTCTTCCATGAGGGGATCAGGCTATCGCCCATGCTCGCGCCCGCCGTGCCGGCGCACGCGCGGCGATACCCCCCGCGAGCGCGGACGACCTCAGCTCAGCAGGCCGCCGCGGAAGCCCATGGCCACGGCCTGAGCCCGGTCGGCCGCCCCGAGCTTGCGGAACAGCCGGCGCGCGTGGGTCTTGACAGTGTCCTCGGACAGGTACAGCTCACGGCCGATCTGGGCGTTGGACTTGCCCCGCGACATGCCCTCGAGCACTTCGAGCTCGCGGGCGCTGAGCGGCGGGCCCCCCGTGTGCGGACGCACCGGCAGGGGGACGACGTTGCCCGTGCGGGCCGTCGAGGGCGCCGCAGCCAGGGCCAGGACGGTCCCGACCTCCTCCCGGGAGGCGTCCTTGACCATGTACCCGCGGGCACCGGCGGCCACCGCCGCGGCCACCCCCTCGGCGTCCTCGCCCATGGTGAGCATCACGATCACCGCACCGGGGTGCGCGGCCAACAGCCGGCGCGTGGCCTCCACGCCGCCCATGCCCGGCATTCGCACGTCCATCAGGACCAGGTTCGGCCGTTCCAGGGGGTAACGGGCGAGCACCTCCTCCCCGGACCCGGCCGCGCTGACCCGTTCCACGCCCGGCACCGAGCCCACCGCGCGTCGCACCGCCTCGCGTGCCAGTGGCGCGTCGTCGCAGACCAGGACAGTGGTCACCCGGGCACCTCCTTCCCCGATGAGGTCGGCAGCGGCGCGGCCACACTTGAGCAGCCGTTCCGAGGTTCGCGTCAGAATGGCCCGTGGGACCGCGGCGGGCGCGGGTGGCTGAGGTGGCGAACACGCGAGCAGGCCCACCACCCCCGCCCGACCACGGCGGTCCCGCCTAGGAGTGCGCCAGGCCCATCGCCATGCAGACCGCACCGACGGCATCCCCCAGGCCCGCGATGCGCCCCGCCGGCGGGGAACCGGTCGCCCAGCCGGGTCCACCGCGCAGGACGGTCGGGGCAGGCCGTACGGCGGGCAGGTCCGGCTGTGCGGCCCCGGGCATCTGCGCGAACAGCACGATCACCGGCGGCCCGACCCGCGCCACCGCATCGCGCAGGGCATGGTCGGGGGTGCGCGCCCCCAGCACGAGGCTGAGCACGCCCAGCTCGGACAGGGCCGCCTGCAGGGCGAGCAGCGGCAGGTCGTGCAGCTCCTCAGGGGCGCTGGCCAGCAGAACCGGGCGGGTGTTGAGCGGTCGGGCCAGCCGAGCCGAGTGTGCGGCCAGCGCGCCGGCCACCACCATCGAGAAGGCATGCTCGATCTCCACGCCGCGGTCGGTCTGTGACCACTTCTCGCCCAGGGCGGCCAGGACGGGGCGGACGAGATCGTCCCAGGTGGCCAGGGCACCCTGCTCGGCCAGCGCCGCACTGACGGTCCGCTGGCAGGCCAACGTGTCCAGCGCCATCGCAGCGCGGGCCAGGCCGCGCACGGATCGCCCCTGCCGGGGCATGGGCAGCACCCGCCCCCCACCCGGCGAGGCGGCGAC
>JBAVKQ010000375.1:0-10013 GCA_049688395.1 Candidatus Nanopelagicales bacterium | reverse complement strand
CCTCCAGGCCACCGTCTGCCTGCGCGCACGAGTCGATCGTGATGCGCGCCACCTCAGCGTCCGCGGAAGCCGCCGCCAGGGACTCCCACGGTGCGAAGAGGATCTGGCCGTCACGATCCGAGTGGGGCTGGCTCAGGAAGCCGCCCGCGGAGATCAGCAGTGCGCCGGCGACCGCGGCTGGTGCGAACGTCCGGATCCTCATCGCTCGCCCCGGTAGCGCAGGATCACCAGGTCCGTGCCGGCGAAGGCGAGATCGAGCTGGGGCTGCCGAGCCAGCATCTGCCAGTCGTAGGCCACACCCGGGTTCCAGTAGCGAGTCGACACACCGATCGCGACGTAATGCACGCTCAACTCCTCGAGGCGCCGGGCGACCACAGGATCATCCAGGTCCAGGAGCCGGTCCTGAACCCGGTCGACGTCAGCCAGCGAAGAGCCACCGGCATCGTCGTCGATTCGGAAGGCATCCAGGATCGGGACCCGCGCGAACGCGAACAGGTTGGCAGTCCCATCGCCCTCGAAGTTGAGGACCGTGCCGCCCGGGGGCAGCTCCGCCATCACCTCCGCGGCGATCTCCGGGCTGTCCCCCGCTCCGGCGAGGGCCGCCTGCAGGTCCGCACGCCGGGTCTCGACCTGCCCCACGGACACGACGACGACCAGCCCGACCCCACCGATCGCCAGGACCCGAGCGAGGCCGGCATGCCTGCCGGCCCTCACCATTCGCGCGACCGGCACGCATCCCAGCAGCGCCAGGGGCACCGCCGCCAACGTGGCGATGCGTCCGCCGGCTCCGTACCAGGGTGCGGTGATCCCCGCGAGCTGACTCGGGATGCCCCGCCCGGTCGCGAACAGGGCGAGCATTAGCGGCACCGCCAGGGCCAGCAGCGGAAAGGCCGACCGTCGCTCCCGGACCGTCAACCACACGCCGGCGAGCACGAGGCACAGCCAGAGCAGCGCCAGCACCCCCGCACCGACCGGCTGCAGGAACAGCGGCCCCATCCAGGCGATCAGGGGGTTCAGCATGTTGGGTTCGATGTCCCAATCCGAGGAGGCGCGCCCTTGCAGGCGCGAGATCGAATCCAGCAGCGGGAGGGCCGCGAGGACCAGGGTGACCAGCACGGCGGCCCCCAGCCGCCAGGACAGTTCGATCCGCCGCCACGGCCGGAAGGCGGGAATCGCGACCAGTGCGACCAGGGCGATGCCCAGCGCCTCGGCGACGTGCAGTTCGAACAGCCCCACCGCCCCGATGCCCAGGGCCAGGACCGCCCCGGGCGAGGGCTCGCGCAGAGCGGCCCACAGCGCCGCCAGTACGGCCGCGTACAGGCCTGCTCCCACGATCAGGACGACCGAGCCGATCTCGAATCCGGCGGCGAAACCGGGCAGCGTCACGGCAGCCAGCCCACTGACCACCCAGAGTTCCCGGCTCTGGGCATCCCAGAGCCGGGCCAGTGCGATCATCGCCAGCGGCATCGAGATCGCAGACACCAGCACAGCCGCGGCAGCGGTGACCCCCACCGCGTTCCAGGACGAGGTGGGCAGGGCCCAACCGAGCAGCGTGTGCAGGCCCAGTGGATAGAACAGGGTGGGCTCAGGGCCCGAGACCGGCGATTCGGACAGGACTCGTGCCGGGTCCGACGTGCCCCAGAACGAGACCTGGGCGACCCAGTAGGCATGGTTCTTGAAGTCGCGATTGGGCAGGTACAACCCATAGCCGACCAGGGAGCAGAACCAGCTCACCAGACTCGTGACGACCAGCGCTGCGGGCCATCCCCACTCCAGCGGCGAGACCCGCACCCGCGGCAGTGGCTTCCCCCAGCGCAGGGCGGCGGCCCAGGCGAGGACGATCGAGCCGACCAGGTGGCCCGGATGCAGCGGCACGCCCATCGTCCGCAGCGCCCACGCTCCGGTGGTCGCGAACACGATCGCGTACAGGGGCCCGATGGCGATGCGCATCACCCAGGCCGAACCGGCCGGTGCGGGCAGGAGAAGTGCCAGCGGTATCCCGAGCCCGTACAGGGCTGTCGCGGCGATGCCCAGTGCAATGATCGTCTCGACGCCGCTCACTGGAGGCACCCGTCACGGCGATCGGCCATCAGGACTCCCCCCGCCTCGAGCAACACCGGCTCCGCTCGCCTGGCGCGGACGGCAGCGCGAACTGAGGGGCGCCGCGGTGCTCCGCCCCGTGCGGTGCGGTGCGTGGCGCGGTGCGCCGGGAGGCGCTCACGAGCCGAGCGTGACGATCCTGACCTGGTGTGGATGGTCCCGCCCCCATTCCTCGAACGCCGGAGCAGAGGGACTGTCCCGGACACCGATCGTGATGGAGCGTGCGGAATCGCCATCCAGCCAGGATTCGACGCACGGGATCGCCCGGGCGTCACCTCGGTCGACGAAGCAGTGCGCGACAGCATCTGATTGCTCGGTGCGAACACCCCGGAGGGTCGCCATCCAGAGCGCGGCAGAGGTGGCCGAACGCTCCCACTGCCCTGCCGGGGCGTCCTCTCGCGATACCTTGTGGAACCAGCCAGCGGGCTCCACCATGGCCGAGGCATCCCCCTGCGAGGGGCCCGCCAGGCGCGCGGCTTCGGTGACCCGCACCTCGTTGCGGGCTCGATCGGCCTCCAGCATCCGCTGCGCCAGGGTCGCCGGCCCCGCCAAACCGCTCTGCGCGCGACCGACCGGCAGCACCGCGATCCCCAGGACGACGCAGGTCAGGCTCAGGACTCGCATCGGGACCCGGATCCGCGCCCTCGCGCCCTGGGTGAGTTCGATCGCTGCGTAGGCCACGAGGGCCGCGAGCACGGGGAGTGCCGCGATCCAGGCGGCTTCCCCGAGCTTGGCTGCGTAGTAGTTGGTTCCGGGCGGCCGTCCCGACCACGCGCCTGCCAGGGCGATGAGCAGGGCTCCTGTCAGGTACCCGACCGCGACGGCCAGTGCTCGCAGCGGCAGGGCACTGGGACTGCGATCCCGCACGAGCCAGACACCGGCAGAGGTCACTGCGACCAGCACGAGGGACAGTGCCAGCGGGGTGCTGTGCTCGCCGACCGCGTCGATCAGGTGACCGATCCTCGAGCGCCACGTCCACAGCGCGAGTGCCCCAGCGATGGGCAGCCCTACGCCGAAGAGCACGGCAGCGTACCTGCGCTTCAGCGGCAGCAGCGCAGACAGTGCGTAGCAGACCGCTGGGACGAGCCCGATGGCAAGCGGGGGGTAGGCGCCCAGGACCGCGACACAGCCCACCGACAGCGCTGCGACTCGCCCCCCACCAGACGCCCCCGACTTCCCCAGCACCAGCCAGGATGTGGCGATCCCTGCGGTTGCCGCGATGACGAAGGGACCGTGCCCGAGCTCGAAGGGCGCGACGAACATGCCGCCGAGGAGCAGGCAGCCGGCGACGACTGCCGCGGCAGCCACCTCGCGACTCGCCCCGCTGTCGCTGGGCCCCACGTCCCGGGCTACTCGGGCAGCGATCGATCCGAGCACTGCCGAGCACACGCCCAGGGCCAAGACGATCACCCAGGCGTAGCCGCGGACCAGCTCCTCCCGAGACGTCGCCAGACCGGCCAACTCCAACGCGCCCGCAACCGCGGTGTGCAGGCCGAGTGGGTAGTCGCCGTAGGCGGCAGCCGAACCGAGCTGACTCACGGTCGCCGGGGAAGCCCACCCAGTGCCCCCCTCGGCGACCACGTTGGCGGTCATCGCCACGTGATTCACCGGATCGAAGCCCCGCGCCAGGTCCAGCACCACATCATCCGGCGAGGCACCGACGTACGGCATGCCCAGCACTGCCACCGTGGCGAGCCCAGCCAGCAGGGCCACGCGGTCGGCCACGCCGACCGCGGGCAGCAGCGGCCGCCATGGCCTGCGCAACGACACGACGAGCTGGACCACCGCGAGGCCGAGCACCGAACCGGCGAGCCAGGTCGTGCTCCACACGATCCCCGACAGGTGTGCCGCGACCCCACCACTGGCCAGGACCACCAGCATCGCGATCATCGCGCGCGTCACCAGCGATCGGGCGAGCGGCGTCAGGAGCAGAAGTACCAGGACCCCGAGCAGGCCAACCACTGGGAGTCCGGTCGCCAGGCTCACCAGGGCGCTCGAAGCAGCGAGCAGGCCCAGGAGACTCCGAGACAGCAGCTCGGGCCACCTCGGCACCTCCCATCGCCGTCTGCGTGGAGTCTGCTCCAGCATCGCCACGTCCCGGGCGTCCGAGATGACCATCGTGCGCGGCTGCACGGTGCATCAGCCTCCCGGGTCGATCAGTCGGACATGCCCGCGGCCATGGGCGTCGTGAGGCCTTGATCGGCGCGATGGACGTGCGACTTGAGTCGGTTTCCACCGTCGGCGGTCCTCCCCCGCGCGGCGTCCAGGTCGTCGACCAGCCAGAGGCGTCAGCCCAGGAACCCCCGCCACCACCGGGCCACCATCTCCGGGTGCTCCATCATCGCCACATGCCCGGCGTCCGGGATGACCATCACGTGCGCGTGCGCGAATTCGCGGGTCGCCCGGTGCGCGGCCTTGGAATCCACCAGCTTGTCCTTGAGCCCGTACACCAGCAGCGTCGGCACCTCGATGCGCCCGGCCAGCGCCCACGGCCGCTCGGGCCCCCGGTCCAGGAACGTGGCCACCAGGCCCTGGGTCGAGCCGACGAAGGCCGCCTGGATGTGGGGCAGCTCGTCGCGACGGGCGGCCTCGGCCAGCGCCTCCTCGCGGCGCTGCGGGTGCAGCCGGGCCGGGTCGGCGTAGCACAGGTCGAACGTCGCCTGCACCCGCTCGTGGGCGCCGACCTTCTGGTAGCGATCGAACAGCCGCGTGCCCACCCCGGGCAGGCCCATCACCGGGATGTGGATGTTGGTCAGCCGCGGCTTCAGGTCCGGCAGCGCGGGCGAGACCAGGCACAGGGTTCGCACCAGGTCGGGGTGCCGTGCGCCGACCTGCACCGCGATCGCCCCGCCCATCGAGTTGCCGAACAGGTGCACGGGCTGGCCGGGGAACAGCGCCTCGATCGTGGCGACCACGGCCGCGGTGTGGGCCGAGATCGAGTAGTCGCCGTCGGCTGGAGGCGGGCTGGCCCCGAACCCGGGCAGGTCCAGGGCCACGCAGTCCAGCCGGTCGGCCAACGAATCGGCCAGGTCCACCCAGTTCAGCGAGTTGCCACCGAGCCCGTGCACCAGCACCGCCGGCTCGTGCGGACCGTCCCCGCGCGTCGGGGTGCGGCGCACCCCGATGTCGCCGAGCGCCGTGGAGACCACCTCCATCGGCGCCGGGGCGGGCAGGGGCGAGGGTCCCATGGCGTCGGGCAGGTCAGTCGTCACGGGTCCGAGGGTACGACCTGGGGCCGGCTCCCGGACACGACCGTCATTCGCACCCCTCGTCCGACGCCGGTATGGCCGGCCCCCATACACCGCACTGCTCGCGGATCGGACGCCGACCCAGCCCAGTCGAAGGCAGGCCCATCGGGCGCGATCTGGATGCGTCCGGTCAGGCCCAGCCGACTGCGTTGCCGCCAGTCAGCGCACTGCCCTCAGCAGCCCGACCAGCGCGTCGTTCGAGGCCCTGAGTTGCTCGTAGGCCAGAGCGTGCAGGCCAGCTCCGAGCACGTGCGGGTCGGGGATGTCGTCGGGGTGGATCGCGCTGGGGTCAACCCTCGGGATGCGACCTGCGGGCCCTCCAGCTTTCGGCCCCACGCTGGCTGCGGATCCCAGCCGGCGCTGACGCTGGTCCCCGTCAGTTGCCCGATCACGTCCCAGACGCCACCGAGCCGACTCGCGTCCGGCTCCCGCAACGGGCACGACTGCGGTCATCCCCCGCGCGGCGTCCAGTTCGCCGACCAGCCAGTCGATCCGGGCTGCGGAATCCGCAGGCATCGGCTCGACGTCGATCCTCGGATCGCCGCGCTCGAAGCTATCGGCCCAGCGTTCGTCACCGACGCGCTCGGCCCGTTCCCACGCGGCGCGCACCATCCCGGACTCAACCAGCCAGTGGGCGATCCTGCCCGCCTGGCGGATCGTGAAGGTTCGACTGCGGACGGCCGGGTTCAGCGTTGCGATCGCCGAGCGGTGGTCGAGCGCGGCCGGGAGGAGCAGGTCCGCCCACTCGGTCAGCTCGCGGGTCAACGGCTGCGAGCGATGCTCCTCGCAGACCCCCACCAGCGCGGGCGCCACTGCGCACCCGGGCAGACCAGGAATGGCAAGCGTGCCCGCCGAGCGCACCTCCACGCCGGCCAGCGAAACGTCGGCGTCGACCGCTTCGCGCAACAGCTGGGCGGCCGAAGCCGACCGGCAGATGTTGGCTGTGCACACATACAGGACCCGCACGATTCCTCCCCGGGCAGGCTACCCGTCAAGCGCCGGGCAGGCAGAGCTCGTCCGTCAGCGGGCACACGTGCGAAGGCGGGCAGGACCGGCCGCACCAACGCGATCGGCACGGTCCCGACATCACCACGTCCCACAGAGCCCGGTCGTGGCGCAAGCTCGGAGACGCACGATGCTCGGCGTCCCCCGTGCGTCAGCCGGTGGTTTCACTGGCACCTGCCGCCCCAGCGGACGCGGCCGACGGCATCGGACCGGCGCGACGCATTCGACAGCGTTGGGCCCAGCGTCGCGACCGCTCGCCGGCCATCGCGTTGTCCACAACTTCGGGAGCGACCCTCCCCGGATCCGCTGATTGGGTTCATGGTTGGCCCGTGCCGAGAACCATCCGCTGGGAGCCGCCCCGCACACCCTTCACCCGGGCCCACGTCGCTCCGCTCGGGGTAAGCCCCGCGATGATCCGCGACGCTCACCGCACCGGGCGGATCACTCGTCTGGCCCACGGTGTCTTCATCGCCACGGACGCCGTCGCCGACGATTCCGGCGCGCGGCACCTGCAGTCCGCCCTCGCGCACCAGACCCTGCGCCCAACCGCGATCGCCAGCCATCACACGGCGGCCCTGGCCTGGGGACTCGACCTGGACGACCCCGAGGCGAGTGCCGCGGCCCCGCCCACCTTCATCCAGCCCACGGGTCGTAACTCGCGTTCACAGTCCGTCGGCGACATCCGGGTATCGGTTCGCGACCTCCCCCCGGGTCATCGTGTCGCTCACCCCTGCGGACTCCTGGTCACGACGCCCGCCCGGGCAGCCGTGGACGTGGTCGCCGGGCTGCGGCTCCCGGAGGCCCTGATCACCTTGGACTCGGCGGCCAGGCTGGCGCTCGTCGAGATGGTCGGCTCCCGCCGCCTGCGCGAGCACTATACGAACCCGCGATCCCTGGCAGCCGCCCGCAGCGCGCTGCTGGAGTCCGCTGAGCACGCCGCAACCCAGTTCACGCGCCGTTCGCTGTGCGAACTGGTGGCGCTGGCCGACCCGCGCCGGGAGACCGCGCTGGAGTCCTACAGCTTCGGCCAGTTCATGCTCGCCGGGCTCCCCCTACCCGAGATGCAGGTCCGCATCTCCACCTTGGCCGGCGATGTCTACCCCGACTTCCTGTGGCGGGACCAGATGGTGATCGGGGAGGCCGACGGGCTGATCAAGTACGACTCACCGGGCGCCCTGCGTGCGGAGAAGGTGCGCCAGGAGGACCTTGAGCAGCTTGGTTACCGGGTCGTGCGCTGGGCTACTCCAGAGATCCGCTCCCGTGCCCTGGTCGTCGTTGCGCGGATCGCGAGTGCGATCGACGCGCGTTCTGGTTTCTGAAGCAACCTCGCGTCCGATGTGTGGGTATGGCGGCGCTCGGCAGGCCTGATGGGCGAACCTCGCATGCGATGTGTGGGTCTGGGCACCGACGTCCGCTGGCGCAGACCCACACTTCACCTGCGAGGTTGCGTGGGCGGCGAGGTGCCCTGGGGCGAAAGCCACACTTCAGGTGCGAGGTTGCGCTCGAAGCCTTGCTGCCCGATCGCGAACACCCGGTCACAGGCAATGCCCGTCATGCGCTGGGGTGCAGTGCGCCCCGACCTCGGCCACACGGGTGCACACGGGCGGCGCGAGATCGACCACCCAGACGCACCGAGGCGCGCCGCAACTAGAGTGCCCCCGTGAATCGCGCTGACGGCCGCGGGGGCTCGCCGTCCATCGCCGCCCCCGACTACTGGTGGTACGTGGCCCGCGCGGACCTACTCGAGACCGCCCTGCGGAAGCACGTCGAGGGCGTCGAACTCGCGCTGGACCTCGGCAGCGCCGACGGCCCGAGAGCGGACTGGCTGCGCGCCGCCGCCGGGCGCACCGTAGCGCTGGACATCGACCCGCGCGGGCTGGCGCCCGGCGGGGTCTGCGGGTCGGCCCTGGCGTTGCCGTTCGCAGACGCCACCTTCGACGCGGTGAGCGCCTTCGACGTCATCGAGCACTGCGATCCCGAACAGGCGGCCCTGGCCGAGGTGCGCCGCGTGCTGAAACCGGGCGGGCGGTTCCTGATGTCCGTGCCTGCCTACACCTGGGCGTGGAGCGACTTCGACGTCGCCAACGGCCACCACCGCCGCTACACGCGCCCCCGCGCGGTGGCCGCCCTCGAACGCGCCGGATTCGCCGTGGACCGCGCCACCTACGGGTTCGCCTCCGTATTCCCGATGTTCGCCGCCGAACGGCTCGCGCGCCGACTGCGCCGGGGGCGCGCGCACGGCCCGGCAGACATCGTCGACCTGCCGCAACTGCCCGACCGACTCAACAACGCCCTGCTGCGCATGGCTCGGGCCGACCGGGCGATCCTTCGGCGCGGCGACCTGCCGTTCGGGTCGTCGGTGTTCCTCGCCGCACGCAAGACGCGCTGAAGGACGCGCGACGCCCGGATCGATCCCGCGCAGTGACGCCGTGTTCAGTGCGGCCGCCCGGCGGCTCGAGGCCACGCGCACCGGCGCCGACGAGCAGCGGGAGCCACTGGACCTGAAGTCCAACTCCCCGCCGTTCGGCTGAGAGCGCCCGGCGCCCCTGCTGCGTGCTCCTCAGGCGTCCAGCGGGCCGCCGGCCACGACTCGGGCGCGCACGTCGGCTGAGGTCCGGGCCAGCCCCGAGGCCAGCGTCGTGGCCGCCAACGGGTCCAGCTCGGTCCACACCCGCGACCGCAGCCGGAGGTCGAGCACCTGGCCGCTCGACGCCCCGCCGACCGGGATCGTGCGCAACCGCCGGTGGAACACCCGGCGCGCCTCGGAGATCACGAAGCCCACGGTGACCGGATGCCCCGAGGCCAGGACCTTGGTGACCACGGCGCCCCGCGGCTCGGCACCGGCCAGCGCGACGGCGCCCTCGATCATCCGAGCCGCGTCACCGACGTACAGGTAGTCGCGGATGGTGTCCATGGACACGAACACCGGCAGCGGGCGTCCCGTCGCATCCGCCAGGCACAACTGCGAGAGCAGGCCCTGCGGCTTGGCGAGCCGCTGCCCGGGGCCGTAGACGTTGGCCAGCCGACCCAGCACGACGCGCACCCCGGTGCGCCGGGCAAGTGCCGTGGCCTGATCCTCCATGGCCAGCTTGGCCCGACCGTAGGCGACCAACGGGCGCGGCGGCGTCGCCTCGTCGAAGGGCGGCCGCTCGGCGCCGGCGTACACCCCACCGGCCGACGACGCGATGAACACGACCCCGTCCTCGCCGCGATCGGCTGACGCCTCCAGAGCGGCCAGCGCTCGGGCGAAGACGCGCACCTCGGCAGCCAGGGCGTCCTCCCGCGTGGCCACGACACCGGCACCGGCGCACCAGGCCAGCGCCCACCGACGTCCACGCCGGGCGGCTGCGAACCGCTGCACGTGGGCGACCAGGGCCATCGACGCGGACCCCTCATCGGCCCACGGAACCGCAGTGGTCAGAACTTCGTGGCCGGCGGCGGACAGGGCTTTGGCCACGTGCGAGCCGACCATACCGCGCGCACCCACGACCCACGTCAGCGGTCGGTCGGTCAGCAGCTCGCCCGGGATCGGCTCGCCCGGGAGCTGCGGCCGAGCCGAAGCCTGCCGACCCAGGGTCCGCCCATCCGCGAGCTGCGGCCCAGACGCCAGCGCGCCCGGGATCTGCGCACCCGGCGCCAGCCCGCCCGGGAGCTGCGCCC
>JBAVKQ010000374.1:0-3806 GCA_049688395.1 Candidatus Nanopelagicales bacterium | reverse complement strand
GACACCGGGACCGTGGTCGCCGACGCGGAGTCCACGGATCGGGTCGTGGAGGTGTTGCGCAAACGGGTCGACGCGCTCGGGGTCTCCGAGCCGACGCTGGCCCGATCCGGTGACCGGCGGATCATCGTCGAGCTGCCGGGGGTGCAAGACCCTCGCGAGGCGGCCGAGACCATTGGCCGCACCGCGCAGCTGGCCTTCCACCCGGTCATCGGGACTGTGGCCGCCGGCGAGGGCCCTGCCGGGGGCATGGTGATCGCCGATGAGTCCGGCCAGCTCCTGGTTCTGGGCCCGCCTGCGGTGACCGGTGACCTTGTCGGCAGCGCGGCGGCCGGATCGGATCCCCAGCAGGGTGGGGGGTGGTTCGTCACGGTGGACTTCACCGGCGACGGGGCGGGGCGGTGGCAGGACCTGACCAGCCAGGCCGCCTGCGCAGCCCCCGGCGAGGCGAGCCGCCGGGTGGCGATCGTGCTGGACTCGGCGATCATCTCCTCACCCCAGGTGGATCCGTCGGTGGCCTGCGGGGTCGGCATCCCGGGGGGGAGCACGCAGATCACCGGGCAGTTCAGTGTCGAGGAGGCCAAGGAGCTGGCGGCGTTGATCCGGGGTGGGTCGTTGCCGCTGAACGTGGAGGTCGTCGAGCAGCGCACGGTTGGCCCGACCCTGGGCGCCGCCGCCATCGACGCGTCGGTGAACGCGGCCCTGATCGGGCTGGCCCTCACTGCGCTGTTCATCACGCTCGTCTACCGACTCGTCGGCGTGCTGGCCAGCATCGCCCTGGCCTGCTACGCGGTCATCTCCTACGCGGCCCTGGTCGCCATAGGTGCCACCCTGACCCTGCCGGGGCTGGCCGGGTTCGTCCTGGCCATCGGCTTGGCGATCGACGCCAACGTGCTGGTCTTCGAACGCGCGAGGGAGGAGCACGCCTCCGGGCGGGTGGCCCGGAGCCCCCGTGACCCCGCGGGGCTGCAGGGCGCCCTCCGTGCCGGGTTCGACAACGCGTGGAGCGCCATCGTGGACTCCAATGTCACGACCTTGATCGCGGCCGGGCTGCTGCTGTTCCTGGCCTCCGGGCCGGTCCGGGGGTTCGGGGTCACCTTGGGGGTCGGCGTGCTGGCGTCGATGGTCTCGGCCCTGATCATCACCAGATCCCTGGCCGAATGGGCGGTTCGACGGTCCTACGTGGCCCGACACCCGCACATGACTGGCATCGCCGGCAGGTCGCGGATCCGGACCTGGCTGACCCAGAGCGGACCGGACCTGATGGGCCGCAGCCGGCGTTGGCTGGTCGTGTCCGCTGTCCTGGTCACGATCGCCGTGGCCGGGATCGCCGTCCGCGGACTGAACCTGGGAGTGGAGTTCACCGGCGGGCGCCTGCTCGAGTACTCGACCACCCGCCCGGTTGACGTGGACACCGCGCGCACCATCATCACCAGCCAGGGACTACCGCGGGCGGTGGTGCAGGCTTCGCAGGCCGCGGACGGAGTCGAGCGGATCACGGTGCGCACCGACCCCATCGACAACGAGCAGGCATACGCCCTCGAGGCCGCCCTGGGCGAGGTGGGCGGTGAAGTGGCCAAGCTCCGCGACGAACTGGTCGGCCCCACACTCGGAGCCGAGCTGCGCAGCAAGGCGCTGGTCGCCCTCGGCGTTGCCCTGGCCGCGCAGATGGCCTACCTCGCCCTCCGGTTCCGGTGGACGTTCGGGGCCGCGGCCGTCCTGGGCATGCTCCACGACGTCCTGATCGTGGTCGGCATCTTCGCCTGGCTCAACAAGCCCGTCGACGGGGTATTCCTGGCCGCGATCCTGACCATCGTGGGCCTCAGCATCAACGACACCGTGGTCGTCTTCGACCGCATCCGGGAAAGACATCGCGCACACCCCGACGATCCCCTGGAGAGCGTCGCCAACGCGGCCGTGCTCCAAACCATCCCCCGCACCATCAACACCGGACTCGGCGCCATGGCCATCCTGGCCGTGCTCGTCGTCGGCGGCGGGGATTCCCTGGCCGACTTCGCGCTGGCCCTGCTCATCGGCCTGGTCGTGGGCACCCTGTCCTCGGTATTCACCGCCACACCCCTGCTCCTGGCGATCACCCGGCGCTGGCCATCACCCGGCGCAGTGGCGGGCAGCCCACCAGACCGCTGGGCGGCTGCGGACCCCTACGCGAACGTCCCACCCGGCCGATAGTCCGTGCGCCCACATGCGGGGACCGACCCGGCACCCAACCAGGGCGAGATGGAGTACGCGGCAGGAGCCCCCTGATGAGATCCTCCCCAGCCTCCGGGGTGGCTGCTCGTGTCATGCCCGACCAAGCCGTGGGCTGATCCTGCATGCGGCGCGGTGGCCGGCTGCCCAGCCGGGTACCTTGGTCGAGGCTACGGGTGGGTCGTGCCTGGGCGCGGTGCCCCGACCACCACGACCGGGCTGCTTGCGTCGCGGATGACCGAGGCCGACACCGACCCGAGGATCACCTGCTCGAGTGCTCCGCGGCCTCGTGACCCGACGACGACTAGTCCGGATTCCTCGGAGGCCTCGATCAGCGCGGCCTGCGGCGAGCTGGGCACCATGCGGGTCGTCAGCTGCAGATCCGGGTGGCTCCTGCTCATGTCCTGCTCCACCCGGGACAGGATTCCGTGCGCCTGATCGCTGGTGAGGGGGATCGGTGACGCACCGCCCGTGCAGCAGATCACGTCGAGGGGTGCCGATCGGCTGGCGGCGATGGCCGCCGCGTGGTCGACTGCGAGCATCGAGACCCGGGATCCGTCGGTCCCCACCGTCACCCGGCATTCGGGGCCGACCACCTTCGCCGCGGTGCCTGGTGGGACCACGACGACGGGGCAGTGGGCCCTGGCGGGCACCGAGCGGGAGACCGAGCCGAGCATCGCGCCGAGGACCGGGCCCCGGCCCCGGCTGCCGACCACGATCATGCTGGCCTGCGGCGAGGCCTCGATCAGCGACCGGGTGGCGCTGGTCACAAGGGTCCTGCCGTGCACCGTGATGCGCCGATCACGCTGCTGTGCGTCGAGTACTCCCCGCGCGGTGACCTCGTGCGCCGCGTCGAGGGCGCCCGGGTCGAGGGCGGGCATTCTGGGCCCTGGGGCGGTGGCCATCCCGGGGTAGTCGGCGGCGAACAGCACGACCAGGGGCAGTCCGAGGTGGCCGGATTCGCGGACCGCCCAGCTGAGGGCCTCCTGTGCGTGCGACCCGGGGCAGTAGCCCAGGACGATCGGCAGGGCCCTGATCATGTGGACCCCCGGGCGTGCCGTCTGAAGACGAACCTGGGACGGCGCGTGCCCGACGTGCGCTCCTGGGGGACCACAGCCCTGCGCCGACAACTCAACGGCGTCTCCTGCCCGAGGCGCGTGGTGCTGCTCCTCATGATTTCATCGTGGGCCTTGCCCGCCGGGGCCAGCATCCGGCCTGACACCCAAAGGCGCGCCGCGGGTCACCCAGGGGCGCGGGCGGGTGCCGGTCAGGGCTCGATGAGGCCCACCCGGATTGCATACCGGGCCAGTTCAAGGCGGTCCTTCAGGCCCAGCTTGGCCAGCAGGTTCGCTCGGTGACGTTCGACGGTCTTCGGGCTGATGAACAACAGCTCGGCGATGTCCTTGCCGGAGCGTCCCTCGGCGATGAGCTTGAGCACCTCCTCCTCCCTCGGGGACAGCAGGTCGCGTTCCTCGCCCTCAGCGCCCCGGGCAAGGAACTCCCGGATCAGGGTGCTCAGCGCCCCCGGGTAGAGGAAGGGTTCGCCTCGCAGCGCAGCACGGCACGCTGCGATCAGGTCACGGTCGGCCACGGACTTGTGC
>JBAVKQ010000373.1:0-34806 GCA_049688395.1 Candidatus Nanopelagicales bacterium | reverse complement strand
CCCCGGACGCTCGGGCGTGCGCGGCGCTGTGCGAGCCGACGCGCGCTCAGCCGGCGCGCGCACCTCCTCGGGGCCGGCGGAGCGCATGTCTCAAGGTTTGCTGTCGCGCCCGCGCGAGTCTCGGTCGCCCATGCACACCTGGGGGTATGAGCGCCTGCCCCTTGGGGCAAGCCCTGCCCCTGGCAGGTGCGGCCGCACCCGGGGTCGCCCGAGACAGTTCGGCGAGGCCCGCTCAAGGGCCGCGGCATCCCCTACGCTTGCCGCGGGAGGATCTGAATGGGCTACAGCCTCGGCATCGACCTAGGCACGACGTTCACGGCCGCCGCGTACATCGAGGACGGCGAGCCGCGGATGCTGGATCTGGGGAACCGGAACGTCACGATCCCCTCGGTCCTGTTCGTCGCCAGCGATGGCCAGTTGCTGTTCGGTGAGACGGCCGAGCGACGCTCCTCCTCCGAACCGGACCGTGTCCTGCGGGAGTTCAAGCGCCGCATCGGCGACCCCGTACCCATGGTTGCCGGGCACCAGTCCTTCGATCCCATCACCCTGCAGTCGGACCTCCTGCGCTGGGTGCTCCAGGTTGCCCGCGAGCGGCTTGGCGCAGCACCGGATCACGTCGTGGTCACCTACCCTGCGAATTGGGGATTGTTCAAGATCCGGCTGATGCGCGACATCACAGCCGCAGCGGGGATATCGGGTGCCTGGCTGTGCCCGGAACCGGTAGCCGCAGCCATTGAGTACGCCGCCCAGCACGATGTGCCGGTCGGCGCCAAGGTCGCCATCTACGACCTGGGCGGCGGAACCTTCGACGTCGCCGTGTTGGAGAAGGCCGATGACGGCTTCGAGAGCATCGGCACTCCCCTCGGGGTGGAACATCTCGGTGGATCCGACTTCGATGAGGCAGTCCTGGCCGACACCGTGTCGAAGTTCGGGCTCCGCGGGCTCGACCCCGATGACCCGGCGGTCGCCCGGGGTCTGGCTGCTCTGCGCCGAGAATGCATCGAGGCCAAGGAGAGCCTGTCCAGCGACATCGCCACCGACATCACCTCCCTTCTCCCCGGCGCGGGGAGTCCTGTCCGCTTGACCCGCCGTGAGTTCGAGGGACTGATCCACACAGGTCTCGAGGAGTCGATCCGCACGACCGTGCGCGCCCTCAGATTGGCAGGCGTGGACAACTCCGACCTGCATGTCGTCGTCCTGGTCGGGGGCAGCTCCCGCATCCCCCTGGTCGCCGAGCTGCTCACTCGGGAGCTCGGCGTTCCCGTTGCGGCTGACACCTTCCCCGAGCAGGACATCGCCTTGGGAGCCGCACGATATGCGGTGCTGCAGAGCCCGAACAGGGTCGACTCGGTCACCGGAACCACGACCACGATGTGGCCCGGTCGGATCGACCCGACGGAATCGGCCGACCCGGTCCTCAGCGCCCCGGTGGAACAGGTGTCTCCGGCTTCATCGACCGTTCGGCCCGAGACCCCTGCACCGACGCCGCCGCACTTCGCGAGTGACGCAGGTAGGTCGCAGCGACCCCCCGAGATCCTCGCGAAGGGCGCTGCTCGCCGTCCCGGAGAACCGACCCCGACGAGTCGTGAGCGGTCGAAGCGGACGATCCCGATCCTGCTTGCCATGGTGATCGTGGTCATCTGCCTCGCCGTCGCCGGGATCGTCGCATTTCGCGGACGATCGGCTACGCCGGTCGCGCCACCGCTCCTGACGCCACCGCTCGCGACACTTCCGGTCGGGCCACCACTGTCGACGACACAGCTCGTCGTCCCCCGCTACACGCAGTCGGGCGCGCCGTCCCAGCTGTGGCTGATCGACTCGCTTGATCCGCTAGCTGCGACCAATCTGGAGGCAATCCACGACGGCAGCGCGTTCGGCATCGGAATGTCGCCCGACCGGCGCACCATCACCTACATCGACTCGGGTGCGGATGCCATTCGTGCGATGCCCGCTGCAGGGGGCACGGGACAGCGGCTCTTCGACTCCCCCGAGGGCTGCGGGAAGATCCACCACGCCAGCTGGTCGCCCACCGACCTGGCCGTCTTCGCCCTCGAGTGCCAACTCGGCTCCGGCCCACGACGGATCGCGGTCGTCGACCTCGACGGCCCGGACGGCACGATCGCTCGCGAACTGGACACCGGTCCGCTGCAGCCCTCCGATCCGACGATCTCGCCCGACGGCGCCACAGTCGCGTTCTGGACGATGGAACCCGAGCCGGGTGTCGATGGCGGATCGATCTTCGTGATGCCTCTCGACGGGTCCGGGGCGCCCACCCTCGTGACGGACGGCGGCCTGGGCACGGACAGCGATCCTGCGTGGTCGCCGGACGGCATGTCGCTGGCGTTTCGGCGCACGGTCGGCGATCCCTCCGCGGGAGACTCGGACATCATGGTGGTCGCGGCGGCCGGCGGAACACCGCGCAAGGCGACAAGCGGGCCCGCAGCTGACGAGAAGCCGAGCTGGTCACCTGAAGGCGACGCCATCGCGTTCGTGTCCGATCGAGATGCCGACGGGTCCACGATCGATCACGAGAACGTCTGGCGGGTGCCCACCGAGGGCGGGCGGCCCACGCCGATCGGCCAGGACAGCTACCGATATGCCACGCCAACATGGTGGCACCGGTAGCCGGGCACCACCGCACAGGTTCCCTATGGGGCAGCCGGCGCTGCCCGTTGGCGCGCCCGCGGGGACGTACCGGGGCGAGCGCCCACGAGGCAACCTGAGGGAGGCCACGTTCACCACCCGAGGAGCCAGCATGCCGCCTTATCAGTCACCCGGGGTCTACGTCGAAGAGGTCGCCGCAGGTGCGCGCCCGTTGGAGGGAGCCGGAACAGCCATGGCCGCCTTCATAGGCCTTGCCGAAGACGGGGTGTTCAACACCCCCACCCTGGTGAGCAATTGGACTCAGTTCACCACGACCTTCGGCGGCTTCGTCTCCGGGTCCTATCTGGCCCAGTCCGTCTACGCCTACTTCCAGAACGGCGGCGGCAACTGCTACGTCGTCCGCATTGGCCAGAGCGGAGCCTCGAATGGGTCGACTCCGCGCGGCTCGAAGGCAAAGGAGATCGCCGGCGGACCGACCGCCCAGGTCGGTCGAATCAGGGTGACCGCTCTGGACCCCGCTGCCGAGCCCGGCGACATCGCCGTAGAGGTCACTGACGCCGGCGGGGACAGCCCGTCGGAGGAAATGTTCCGCCTCGTGGTCACGGTGAAGGGCGAGGTGGTCGAGGAGTTCGACCGCGCCAACTTCGCCCGCGGCAAGCAGAACGTCGTGACCATGGTCAACGCGGCCTCCAAGGTCATCCAGTTGGAGGACGCCGGCAGCGGCGCTGTCTCTCGACCTGTCAGCGGCACCACGACGCTGGTCGCTGCCCCACCGCCCGCCGCTGTCCCATCCGAGCGGCTCAGTGCAGACGACTATGTAGGCGACGTCGCCGACCGGACCGGCTTCGGCGGCCTCGAGGCCATCGAGGACATCACGATGCTCTGCGTGCCGGACCTGATGAGTGCCTACCAGCAGGGGGCCATCGACCTCGATCAGGTCCAGGCCGTTCAGTTGGCGATGATCACCCACTGCGAACTGATGGGCGACCGCGTCGCCATCCTCGACCCGCCACCGGGCATGAACGCCCAGCAGATCAAGGAATGGCGGGTCGACAAGGCCGGCTACGACTCGATGTACGCCACGCTGTACTGGCCGTGGGTTCAGACCATGAACCCGGCCACCGGGCAGCTGGCCTTCATGCCGCCGTCAGGGCACGTCGCTGGGGTCTGGGGTCGCAATGACGCCACCCGAGGAGTGCACAAGGCGCCCGCGAACGAGATCGTCCGCGGCGCGATCGACCTCGAGATCAACATCACCCGCAACGAGCACGATCTACTCAACCCCGCGGGAATCAACGTCATCCGGGCGTTCCCCGGCCGCGGCATCCGGGTCTGGGGCGCGCGCACTCTCTCCTCCGACCCGGCCTGGCGCTACCTGAACATCCGGCGGCTGTTCAACTACCTCGAGAAGTCGATCCTGAACGGCACGAACTGGGTCGTGTTCGAGCCGAACGACCGGGCGCTCTGGGCCAAGATCCGACGCACCATCGCCACGTTCCTGGTGATGGAGTGGCGCGCCGGCGCTCTATTCGGCGCCACTCCGGACGAGGCGTTCTACGTCAAGTGCGACGACGAGACGAACCCGGCCGAGGGCATCGACGCCGGCCAGGTCGTCTGCGAGATCGGTGTCGCGCCGGTGAAGCCGGCGGAGTTCGTGATCTTCCGGCTCGCCCAGTTCTCCGGCGGCACCAGTTTGGTCAGCGAGTAGTCCCTCCCGGGATTCCTGAACACAGAGAGGCAATGAGATGGCACTTCCCGATGGCGACAGCTCGGTCGGTCACTCGTTCGGACTTGAGTTCGACGGCGTGATGATCAAGAGCATCACCGAGATCAGCGGCCTCAAGATCGAACAGGACGTGGTGGAGTTCAAGGAGAACGGCCCCGACGGCAAGTACCAGCTCCGCCGGCTTCCCGGTAGGCCCAAGGCACCCGACATCACGTTGACCCGCGGCCTCACCGGGGACAACAGCTTCGACAAGTGGGTCGAGACCACCCGGTTCGGCAAGATGGCCGACTCGCGCAAGGGTGGCTCGATCATCGTCTTCGACTTCGAGGGCACGGAGGTCAAACGCTACAAGCTGACCAACGCCTGGCCGAAGAGCCTGGAGGTCGGCACCCTGAAGGCCGGCGATACCTCCTACCTGTCCGAGAAGTTGACCCTGACCTGCGAATCGATCGAAGTTCAAGGCGCCTGATCATGCGACGCGGAACCGTCATCATCCCCGAACCCGGCCAGGTCGCCGCCGCGGCCGCCGATGTGGGCGAGCAGCAGCCGGACCCGGGGCGGCTGGTCACCGAGTTCAGCTTCATCCTCCCGCGGGGCTATGTCGACCGAACGGGAAGACTCCATCGCGACGGAGTGATGCGGCTCGCGACGGCCCGCGACGAGCTCGTGCCGCTGCGCGATGACCGGGTGCGCGAGAACCCGGCCTACCTCACTGTGGTACTGCTCTCTCGGGTGATCGAGCGGATCGGCACCATCGACGAGATCCATCCAGGGATCATCGAGGATCTGTTCGCTACCGACCTGGCCTTCCTGCAGGACCTCTACCGTCGAGTGAACACCGAGGGACACACCAGGGCCACGGTGACCTGCCCTTCGTGTGAGCACCACTTCGCGGTCGACGTCTCCGGAGGGCGCCTGGGGGAATCCTGACGTACGCGACCGAACGGCTGTACGCCGAGATCGCGTACGTCGCCTACTACCTGCACTGGTCGCGCGAGGCGATCCTCGACCTCGAGCATGCGGAGCGTCAACGCTTCGTCCGCGAGATCGGAGCCCTCAACTCCCGCATCTCGGGGGAGTGAGCAACGAGTTCTCGGAGGAGGAAGGGCAAGCATGCGGTGGCCTTGGGAACGCGGACCCCTGGGGTGGGGTCACCGGGTCAGGCCAGCGGACCCGGCAGCAGACAGTACCGAGGCTCCACGACCGGACCCGGTGGATCGGCCTGCTCCGGCGGCGTTCCCGAGCGCGTCCGCCTCGGGCTCGAACGCCTGGGAGAACCTGCCGCCCGTCCAGCGAACGGTCGCCGACAACACATCGGTGGCACGACCGGCAGCGTTCAGCGCCTCGCTGCCCTCCCATCAGGACCCGAGTTTCCTTGCCTCCCTGGGACACCTGATCGACCCGCACGGGCCGAACGGCGTGATCGGCGGGGTGGCCTCGCCGGCCGGCGAGCCGATCCCCTACGAGGGCGCGGTGGAACTGCGGGTGCCCGAGCGCGCTGCAGCACCTTCGCCGCCGGCAGTGCAGCGGCAGTTCGCAGCCCTTGAGCCAGTCGACACAGAACCACTGGATCACGAGGGGGCCCGGCGTGCTGCCGACCCCGACCCGGAGCCGGCCGATCAGCCACCCCACCGAGTGGATCTCCCGGCCGCCGGCCCCCACGCCGGGGAGGCGCCGTCGGTGCCTTCTGACCCGACCCCGGCCCCACTGGCCCCAGTGGTCGCCCGGTCCGTGGATCAGGTCGCGCCCACGCAGCCGGCCAGTTCCCCCGACCCAGCGTCGGCAGGCCAGCCCGACGTGACCACCACATTGGGTGCGGTGGCGCCACCGGGCCCTGCCACCCCTGCGACCCGTGAGCCGTCGGTTGCTGCTTCCAGCACAGATCCGAGCCTCGCGTCGAGTCCTCTGACCGTTGCGGTCCAACGGTCCCCAGCACCCGGTGCGATCGACGAGGTTGCCGTGCAATCGAGCACCTACCGACCCGGTCGGGCCTCCCAGAGCGCGCCGATCCAACCGTCTCGCGCACCAGTGCCAGTACAACGGCGTAGTGAGTCGGCAGCGGACTCAGCTGTCGGTTCGACCGCGGCGCGCCCGGCACATCGGCCATCGATGCACAGCTCCGCGGAGTCCGACTCGGCCGAGGCCACGGTGGAACCCGTGGGCCAGGTTCCCGCGACGGACCTCGTGGTCGTGGCACGGTCCGTTGCCGACCCCTCCGCCGACCCCAACGCAGCGCCTCAGTCGGATCAGCTCGAGCTCGAGCCAGGCGTTGGCTCTGCTTCGGCTCGGGCCGGCGAGCTGGAATCGGCCGCGCCGCTGGAGCGAGCCGAGCCGTTGGACAACGTCGCCGCGCTGCTGACCGAGCGCCCACGGCTCGTGGACCCCACCGCGCAGGAGCCCTTCGGTGCGCCTGACGCGGACGCGACCGCACCGGGAATCCCCGGCACCGGCGCGCCGCTGAGGGTGGCGGCCGCGCCGCCTGCCCCGCCTGCTGGGTCGGTGCCCACACTCCAGCCCCAGCTCGCGGAGCGTTCGACGGCGACGAGCCCATCGAGCGGTATGACCGGCGGATCGCATTCGCCCTGGCCGCCTGCCCCTACCGCACCGGGGCGCTCGGACGCGGACGACGAGTCCGACTATCCCCCTCTGATCGCCCGTCCTGTGCAACGTCGCACCCCCGATGCTGACCGCTCCTGGTCCGCCTCGTCGCCAGGTTCGGCAGGGGGCGAGCATGGAGCGTCGGACGTTGGCGGGGCACCGGCGCCGCTGAGTGGATTCTCCGCCGCCATGTCCACCCTTGCTGGCCGCCCCGCCCTCCTGAGCGAACCGGGGCTCCCGACCGACTCCTTCCTGGCCTCGGCGCCGGCCGCGGTTCCGTCCGGCGGGCAGGGACGTTCCACGCCCGGTCCTGACGTCTTCGGGGATCGGACGCCGACCGGCGCGGCCCACGAGTTGGTCGTGGCACGTCACACCGCCCCGGATGTTCAGGGTCACCTGCCCGCGGCCGACGCCACGCTGGCACCGGTGTCGGCGGCCCACCAGGACCGGCCTGCGCTGCAGCGCAGCCTGCTCACCGCCCGATCGGAGTTCCGCTCATCCGGGACGACACCGATCATGGGGTCGCCAGTCACTTCGGTCCCGCCCAGCGTGCAGCGGCTGCGGTATTCCGATCGCCCGGTCCCGGACCGCACCAACGGTGCCCCCGGCGCGATCGAGGACTCGGCGGACGGCCGAGCGGCGGAGCCGGCGGCATCCCTGCCATGGTCGGACACCGGTGACCCATCCGCTTCCGCGGTGCCATGGGTCGCACGCCTGGAGTCCGACGAGCTGTGGCCCGGAAGCACCGGGAGCCCCGGGAGCACTGCGATGCCGACTTTCCCCGCCTCGGCCGCCTGGTCCCCGGCCCAGGTACCAGCGTTGCCGGCTCGATCGTCGACATCGTTGGCACCGCTGTCGCTGGTGCAGACCGGTTCGAGCGCGCGGACGGCCTCCTCGAGGCCGTCGATCCAACGGCAGTTCGACCCACCCTCCTCCGGAGGCGACTCCGGGTCCATGCTCGCGGGACAACCCGCCGGCGCGATGGCCGTCTCCGGTCGCTCCGTCGGACTGGCCGAGCTGTTCGCGATGACGGCGGCTTCACACCCGGATGAGCAAGCCCCTGTTCAGCGCCTCCCTGTGCAAGCAGGGGCACTGCCCGACCTCCCGGTACAGACTGCGGCGGAGCCGTCAGCGGGCCAACCCTCGGCATCTGCCCCAGCCGTCGAAATGCCCAGTCCACCTAGCGCCCCCAGCGCTGCGGAACTGGAGGAGATGGCCCGTCGGCTCTACGAGCCGCTGTCCTCCCGCCTTCGTGCCGAACTCTGGGCGGACCGCGAGCGGTCCGGACAGCTCACCGACCTCCAGCCCTGATCCCCGACGAGGAGAACCGCGATGACTGCTGCCAAGGGCATCACCGATCCGCTGGATGCTTCCACCGACCCAGCAGTCAGCGTCTGCTTCACCGTCACCGTCGACGGCGAGAATCTCGGCTACTTCAGCACCTGCGAGGGACTCGGTGCGGAGGTGGTGATGGAGCAGCGCGAGGAGGGCGGCAACAACAGCTTCGTCTGGCAGCTGCCGAGTCGGATCAAGTACAGCAACGTGAAGCTGTCGCGCGCGGTTGGCCGAGACAGCCACAAGATCACCGAGTGGCTGATCGGCTTCGCCAACGTGGTGACGCGCAAGACCGCCTGCATCACGGCTATGACCGGGGATCGGCAGGTGGTCGCCAGCTGGAACCTCGACGGCGTCATGCCGGTGCGCTGGTCGGGGCCGAGCCTGAACATCGACTCCCCGAAGGTCGCGATGGAGACCCTGGAACTGGCTCACCACGGATTCCTACCCGGTGGGGCCGGTCAATGACCACCGCGATTGCCCTGGCGGGTAGCAGCGGTCCGGTGGGCATCCCGGGTGACGCGGGCGCCGGCGGCAGCGCCGTGGTCGGCCGGCCGACCATGGACAAGGCGAAGCTGACTGTGTATACCCCCGACCCCGCGCCCGGGGGCTACAAGCCGGGTGCGATGAAGGACACCATCGGCTTCCAGTTCAACCCGAAGGAAGTCACCATCGCCAAGTCGGCGAAGTGGGAGCGCAAGCCGGCCAAGGGGTCCAAGAGCGCGCCGCCGCCGGAGTTCACCGGCTCCGATCCATGCAAGTTGACCGTGGAGATGTTCTTCGACGCGACCGGAGCCAAGGACGGCTCGGTGCTGGAAGTGGTCGAGAAGCTGTTCGGCTGCTGCGTGCCGACGGAGCAGAGCGCGGGTCAGAAGAAGCCCACACCTCCGTTGGTGGTCCTGCAGTGGGGAAGCATCTCCACGTTCCCCGCGGTGATCACCTCGGTCAGCGCCAAGTACACGTTGTTCCGCTACGACGGCACCCCGATCCGCGCTGTCTGCAGCGTGTCGATGGAGGAGATGCCCGGCGCCCCGCCGCGGCAGAACCCGACGTCGGGCAGCGACAGCATCCGCCGAGTCCACCGCACGATCGTCGGTGACAATCTGGCTTCGATCGCGTACGCCGAGTACGGCGACCCCGCACACTGGCGCCCACTGGCCGCCTTCAACGACATCGATGACCCACTACGGCTGGCGATCGGACGCACGATCCTGCTGCCATCGCTGGCGGAGATGGGGGTCCTGGGATGACTGGCAGCATGTGCCTGGTGGAGGTCGAGGGATCGCCGCTGCCCGCGGACCTCGTGCCCCTGCTGATCTCGGCCGACGTCGAGGACAGCCAGCGCCTGCCCGACAGGTTCGTGCTTCGGTTCCGCGATCCAGAGCGCATCGTGCTGTCCAAGGCAAACACCAAGGTCGGCGGCAAGATCACGATCAAGGTCAACACCGCGCAGTCCTCGTCCCCCACCACCCTGATCGATGCCGAGATCACCGCTCTCGAGTTGGAGTTCGACACCGGTGGCACGTTCACGATCATCCGCGGGTACGACCCCACCCACCGGCTCTTCCGGGAGCGACGAACGGTCAGCTACGTGCAGATGACCGCCTCCGACATCGCCATCCAGGTCGCCCAAACGGCAGGGCTCAAGGTGGGCCAGGTGGACAGCACCTCGACGGTCTTCCCGGTTGTCAGCCAGGCCGGGCAGACCGACTGGGAGCTCCTGACCCAGGTGGCGCGCGACACCGGCTCGGACGTGACCGTACGCAACGGAGCCTTCGCCTTCCTCGCGCCCACCGCCTCGCCAGCGCCTCCCGCCGTGCTGAACTTCGGCGAGGAGCTGATCCGGTTTCGTTCGGTGCTCACCTCCGCCCAGCAGGTCGCTCGCGTGGACGTTCGGGGGTGGAACGTCGCCGAGAAGCGGGCACTGATCGGATCCGCCCCGGCGAAGGCCTCCACCGTCGACCTGCCCACCGTAAAGCCGACCGACATGGCAAGTGCCTTCGGCAACCCGACCTACGTCGCCACCGACATCCCCTACCGAACCCAGAACGAGGTCGATCAGGCGGCGAAGGCGCTCGCTGATGCCAAGGCGTCCGCGTTCGCGGAGTTCGAGGGGGTCGCCCGCGGCAATCCGGATCTGAAGGCGGGCGGCCAGGTCGAGCTCCAGGGACTCGGCGCCCCGTTCGAGGGCAAGTACACGATCACCAGCGCCCGACACCGATTCGACCCGACCACCGGCTACACCACCGCGATCAGCGTCACCGGCAAGCAGGATCGCAGCCTCCTCGGACTCGCCTCGGGCGGATCTCGATCCCAGCACACACCGCCCGGGGTGGCGATCGCCCAGGTCACCGACGTCAACGACCCAGAGCAGCAGGGCCGGGTCAAGGTGAAGTTCCCCTGGTTGGATGACGACTACGTCAGCGATTGGGCCCGGGTCGCGTGTCAGGGCGCCGGCAAGGACCGGGGCTGGATCGCGCTGCCCGAGGTCGGCGACGAGGTGCTGATCGCGTTCGAACTGCAGGACTTCGACCGTCCTGTGGTGCTCGGTGGCCTCTACAACGGGGTCGACACGTTGCCGCCCGGGCCGAACGAACTGGTGGATGGCAGTTCCGGGGCGATCAACCGCCGATCGCTGGTCTCCCGGGCCGGTCATCGGATCGACCTGCTCGACCAGACCGGGAGCAACGAGGGCATCCGGCTGGCCACCAAGGACGAGAAGTTTCTGATCCACATCGACAAGACGAACACCACCATCACCGTGCAGGCCGACGGCAAGGTGCTGATCGAGGGGTCGCAGGGCATCACCCTGGATGCCAAGACCTCGGACCTGACCATGAAGGGGGCCTCGATCAAGCTGACAGCCACCCAGGGTGTGGAGGTGGACGGCGGATCCGGCGCGCTGGCACTGAAGACGAACGCCAGCGCCAGCCTCGAGGGTCTCAGTGTCAGCGTCAAGGGCAAGACCACCGCCGAACTGAAGGCCGGAGCCTCGACCACCATCACCGGCGGACTGGTCAAGATCAACTAGATGCAGGAGGAACAGTCATGCACGACATCGACTTCATCGGTGCGGGCTGGTGCTACCCCCTGGGCGCCGACCCGACCGGCCGGGTCGCCCTGGTCACCCGGGAGCGTGAGATCGAGCAGGCCATCCGGCTCATCCTGGGAACCGCGATCGGCGAGCGGCCGATGCGTCCCGACTTCGGCTGCCGCATCCACGACCACGTCTTCGGACCCACGAACTCGGCCACAGCCGGGCAGGTCGCCTACGACGTCCGCGAGGCCTTGGAGCGCTGGGAGCCTCGCATCGACATCACCGACGTCAGGGTCAGCTTCGACCAGCTCAGCGAGGGCCGGATGCTCATCGACATCGGCTACTCGACCCGCGGGCTCAATGATCCACGGAACCTGGTCTTCCCGTTCTACGTCATCCCCGACCGGGACGGCGCCGGTCCGCCGATCGCCGTCCCTGCCCTGCCTGCCCTGCCCGCCCTGCCCGCCGCGACCCGAGGTCACTGATCATGCTCCCCGCCCCGAATCTGGACGACCGCCACTTCCAGGACCTGGTGGACGACGCCAAGCGCCTGGTTGCCCAACGCTGCCCCACGTGGACCGACCACAACGTGTCCGATCCCGGAGTCACGCTGATCGAGGCGTTCGCGCAGATGGTCGACCAGCTGATCTACCGCCTCAACCGAGTCCCCGACCTGCACTACATCAGGTTCCTGGAGATGATCGGAGTCGAGTTGAGACCTCCGGCCGCTGGCCGTGGGGAGGTGACGTTCTGGCTGTCCGCTCCGCAGCCCCAGCCGGTGACCGTTCGGACCGACACCCAGGTCGCCACGGCTCGAACCGACGTCGCCGACCCGATCGTGTTCAGCACCACCCGCGAGCTGGAGATCGTGCCGTGCTCGTTCGCCCATGCCGGTATGCAGGCCGCCGGTAGCCCACCCGGGGACATGACGGCCGCGCTCTCCAGCCCGCAGGGATTCCGCTGCTTCTCCGAGTCGCCGGTCGTCGACGACGCGCTGTTGATCGGCCTGTCGAACGCCGTACCGCATTGTGCGGTGGCCGTCAGGCTCGGCTGCCGAGTCTCGGGCCGCGGCGTCGATCCCCGCCGCCCCCCGGTTGTCTGGGAGGCGTGGACCGAGAACGGCTGGGCGGCCTGCGAGGTGGACTCCGACGACACCGGAGGCCTCAACAAGCCGGGTGACGTGATCCTGCACGTGCCGGGCGGTCATCAGGCCTCCGTCATCGCCCGGAAACGGGCCGGTTGGTTGCGCTGCCGCCTGATTCAGGCCGAGCCGGACCAGCCGACGTACTCCGCGTCTCCGCAGATCCTCTCGGTGGCCGCCTTCACTGTCGGCGGCACGGCCCCGACCGTGCATGCGGAGCTGGTCACCGGCGAGATCATCGGGCGCTCCGACGGAACTCCGGCCCAGCGCTTCAACTTGCAGCAGCGCCCCGTTGTCCCCTCGGAGGTTCCGGCCACGCTCACGGCCGTGCAGGGCGACGACACGCAGGTCTGGACCGAGGTGCCGCACTTCGCCACGTCGGGTCCGAACGACCGACACTTCCGGATCGACCGGTACGCCGGCGAGATCCAGTTCGGCCCGGCGGTCCGCTCCGCCGACAACGATCTGGTGCACTATGGCGCCGTTCCGCCGGCGGGCTGGGTGCTGCGGCTGGACACCTACCGGACGGGCGGTGGTCAGACGGGCAACGCGGGCCGCGGTCTCGTCCGGGTGCTGAAGACCTCGGTGCCCTACGTCAGCCGGGTCGAGAACCGCATCCCGGCCATCGGCGGCGCGGAGGCGGAAAGTCTGGCCGACGCGAAGACACGCGGACCGCTGCTCCTGCGCTCGCGGGGTCGAGCGGTGACGGCCGAGGACTTCGAGCAGCTCGCCCGCGACGTGGCACCCGATGCGGCCCGCGTGCACTGCGTGGCCGACCCAGCCGAAGGCGGCGCCGGGGTGCGGGTGCTGGTGGTTCCCCAGGTCGCCAGCGACGAGCTCGGGCGGATCAACAGGGCCGACCTCGATCCCCCCGACGTGACACTGCAACGCATTGCCAACAGCCTTGAGGCTCGCCGGTTGGTGGGCACCCGACTGCTGGTGCAACCACCGGACTATTCCTGGTTGACCGCGGTGGTGAGCCTCACGTGCCGGCCGCTGTTCGACCCCGGTGAGGTACGGGTCGAGGTGCTGCGGGCGCTGTACGGCCTGTACCACCCCCTGGTCGGCGGCCCGGACGGCACCGGGTGGCCGTTCGGCCGCTCTGCCCAGTCGCACGAGGTGCATGCAGCGCTGGCCCGCATCCCCGGTGTCGACATGGCCCGGGAGGTGAGCGTGGCGCTGTTCGCGGCCGAGCCCTTCACCGGTCGACGCGGCGCGGCCACCCAGCGCGTCGACCTCGATCCGACCGCGCTGGCCTACTCCTTCGAGCATCAGGTCCGGGTGCGCAAGTGACCCTTCGCCAGGCAAGTCGCAACCCGAGCACAGGGAGGTAGGAGATGAGAGGCACCATCGACGGGTCGGTGAGCCCGTTGCCGCTGGCCGACACCCTGCCCGCCATGCTCCGCGAGGACCCGTTCGCCCAGCAACTGTGCGCGGGTCTGGACGAGGTGCTCGCACCAGTCCTGACGAGCATCGACGCCTTCTCTGCCTACCTGGACCTGGCGACGGCGCCCGCCGACCTGCTCCCCTGGCTCGGGCACTGGCTCGGCATGGAGCTCGACCCTGACGAGGACTTGGACCTGCAACGCCAACTGCTGGCGTCCGCCGGGAAGCTGCACGCGATTCGCGGCACTCGTCGCGGGATCGAACTCGCGCTGGAGGCGGCACTGGGCGTCGACGTCGAGGTCGCTGAGTCCGGCGCGTCAACCTGGTCCGCCCAACCGGACGCGGCCCTGCCGGGCGAGCCGAATCCGACGATCGTGGTGACCCTCGACTCGACCGAGGACGACCCGATCGACGCGGAGCGGCTGGACGCGCTGGTGGGCCAGATCAAGCCTGCGCACGTGCGGCATCGAATCCAGATCAACGAGGTCTGACTGTTCGCACCGACCCTTCTCCAGCGACCGGGAGGCAGCACCGGGAGGCAGGGACCGGTCGACTCAGCCGAGGTCCAGGGACTCGGTTGCACTGCCCTGCGACACAGGCTCGAACACGTCGTCGGCCGCCGTGCCGCCGCCTGTTCCCGAGCCGATCGTCGAGGATGCGTTCAGGGGATCGCTGTCGAACCGGATCTCGACCCCGTCGGAGATGCCGTCGAGGTCGGTGTCGGACTGTAGCGGGTCAGTTCCCAAAGACGCCTCGGCGGCATCGGAGAGGTCGTCCCCATCGGTGTCGGCCAGCTTCGGGTTCGTGCCGGCCAGCCGCTCGGTCCGATTGGACAGTCCGTCGCCGTCGCTGTCCTTGACCCCCTTGCGGACATTCTGCGCGTACCGGCCCGAGCCGATCACCCCGGCAACGCCCGGCAGCCGCCCTGCGTCAGTGCCCAGCGACAACTCCTGGGCGTCGGCGACACCGTCATCGTCGGTGTCGTTCGCCAGTGGGTCAGTATGGGAGACGACGGCTTCATGGCCGTCGGACAGGCCGTCGGAGTCGGTGTCGGCCTTGGTCGGATCCGTCCCAGCCAGCTTCTCGAAGGCGTCGGTCAACCCATCGGAATCGGTGTCCGGGTCGGTCCGCGCCGCACCGCGCAGTCTCACGACAGGTGCACCCGCGTCGATCTCGTAGGCGCCAGCGGTGCTCGCCCCCGGGAAGCCGTTGGGACCAGGAACCCCGGTGGCGCCACCCGGGGCGATCCCGCTCGTGCCAGGGACCGTGGCACTGGCCGGGTTCGCAACGGGATCCATCGGGCCGGTGCCTGATTCGTCGACCGATCCGGTGGACCCGTAGATCCCGGCCCCGGCGGCCTGGGCGGCAGCGCCTCGGTCGCTGGATGCCGGCGGGGGCTGCTGGTCGGCTGGTGCGGGATCGGCCGAGGGCTGGACCAGATATGCCGAGGGCTGGGCCGCTGCGGCGGCGCGAGCCCGGGCAGCACCCTCCAGCGTCCAGGCAGCCGTCGGCCTGTGGTCGAAAGGCCCGCCGCTGGGACCGAGCGGATCGGTGCCGGACCGAACCTCCATACCGTCGGTGATGCCGTCCGCATCGGAGTCGGCCACGGTCGGATCAGTGCCCAGCGAGGCCTCCGCGGCATCGGACAGATCGTCGCCATCAGTGTCGGAAGTGTTCGGGTCAGTACCCACCAGCTCCTCGGTGTGATCGGACAGCCCGTCGTGGTCGGCGTCCTTGGCCCCACCGCGGATGTTCTCCGCGAAGACGCCCTCGCCGACGACGTAGGCGCTGCCGGGCACCGTCCCGGCGTCCGTGCCCTGCGCGAGCTCGGCGGCATCGCTGACCTGGTCGCTGTCGGTGTCGGCGAGCAACGGGTCGGTGTGGGAGACCATCGCCTCGGACGCGTCGGACAACCCGTCGGCGTCGCTGTCGGACTTGGCCAGGTCCGTGCCGGCCAGTCGCTCGAACTCGTCGGTCAGCCCGTCCGCGTCGCTGTCACGTTGCGCAGGCCCGGACGCGCCCGGCCCGGCCGTCGCGGCGTCACCGGCAGCCATGCCACTGGCTATCGAGCCGTTGATGATCGCCCGATCAGTGACCGGGTCCCCGATCGGGCGACCGGAGTCGATCTGGTCGTACTGGCCCTCCGCGAGCGGCGTGAGCATCTTCGACCCGTAGCCGTGCACCCCCCGCGGGTCACCGGCGACGCCGATCTCGGTCTCGACCTTGCCCAGGTAGGTCCGATAGTCCGCCCCCGTTCCCTTGTTGTGATCGTGGGTCGTGGTCCACGGCCGCATGTCGCGGCCCTGGCGGCTGATCGCGTACGCTGCCCGCGCGTTGCCCTGCGGAGTGCTCAGATCGCCCCACCTGGTCGCTCGCGACGGGTCTGCATTCACGTTGATCTGCCAGAGGCCGACGGAGTGCTCGCCGTTGTCGTTCAGGGCCCCGGTACGGCCGCCCGACTCAGCCATCGCGATCGCGGTCCAGGTCACCGCCTGATGCGGGCTGAAGCCCGCTGACCGGGCAGCGTCATAGATCTCGCGGATCAACAAGGTCCTCGACATCGGCAATCCCCTCAGGCATCCGCCAGCGCGTGCGCGGCGACCTCCGTTCCATAGTACGGCAGCGCTCAGGACCCGCGACCGGTTCCTTCGCACCGGTCGGAATCGATGGCGCGCGCGGCCCTGCACCGCTGCCCGATCGGGAACCAGGATGTGCTCGCGGCGACCTGGCGTCGCCCGGCAGCACGTGAAACTGTGCAATGACGATGCGCTGCCCACGTGGGTCGGCCAGGAGAAGGGATTCCGTGATGCCAGCAGCAGCCCGGGTCGGCGACGCTACCGCCCATCCAGGGGTCCTCACCGGACCTGGTGTGCCGACGGTCATGATCAGTGGGATGCCTGCGGCCACGGTGGGGACGCTGCATGCCTGTTCGTTCCCGGGCACACCACCACATCCCCCGAGCCCGATCGTGCCACCAGGATGCCCGACAGTCCTGATCGGCGGACTGCCGGCCGCTCGGATGGGCGATATGACCGGCTGTGGTGCGCCGATCATCACCGGTGCCCCAACCGTGCTGATCGGAGGTTGATCCGGAACCGGGGCTACCGCTGGGCATCGGCCGACGCACCGAGACCGAGGTCGTCCCACACGCGACGATGATCGGCTCGGGCAACGGCGGCCGCGCTGAGGTCGCCGAGTCGTTCGTACGCTTCGATCAGCAGCCGCCACGCCGGATCGTGGCAGGCGTCCAACGCGATCGAGTGACGGGCCAGGTCTATGGCCACGCTGAGATCGTCGAGGGCGACCGCGTCGGCCGCCGCGGCGACGGCCACCCTGGCGGCCAGCAGCCGTAGCCGATCCCGCTCCTCGAGCACCCAGTCGGCGGGACCGACCTCGGGGAGCAACTCACCTTGGTAGCAGTCGAGGGCCGCTTTCCGGCGCTGCAGCCCGTCGCGGCCGGTCAGTCGTCGCTCGGTGGCTCCCCGCTCGAATTCAGCCACGTCGTAGCGAACGCCCGGCAGCACAAGCTCGTACGCGTCGCCCTGGCGTCGGATCGGGTCACCGGGAAGACCACCGGCGACCAGGCACTGCCGCGCGCTGGACACGGCCACCTGCAGGCTGCGTATCCCGGAGGCAAGAGGTGCCTCCGGCCACAGGGCCTCGATGATCAACTCACGGTGGAGCGCATGACCATGGTGCAGCGCCAGGATCATCAGCAGGCTGCGCGCCCTGGGGCGCAGGCCCCGCCAGTCCACCTCGGACTCGCCCACCCGCAGCCCGAACGAGCCGAGGCAGCGGAGGTTGACCGAACCAGGAGCCGCGGGCCGCGAGACCGGGCCAGGGGGCGGTCGCGAGTTCCAGACCGGAACACCACTGAGCCGCTCGATCGCCGCACCCAGTGCGGGGGCGCCAAGATCCGCGGCCAGCGCACGCGCCTGCTCACGCGCCTCGCCAGCGAGGGCGTGCGCTCCAACGCCCGGCGCTGTGACGGCGATCCCGACGGCTGCCACCAGCTGCGACCACCGGTCATGGCCCCGTTCCAGTGCGGCCAACAGATCGACCGCCGCATCGACCCGCCAGCCGGCGGGGCCGGTACACAACTGCAAGACCGTCTGCAGGGTCCGACCGAGCCGGGCCAGCCACGGCCAACCGTCCATGTCGGCCGCGAGCACGATCGTCTCGATCTGACCGACCAACGCCTCGTCGACCGCGACGATCGCCTGCGCGATGCAGCCGACCAGCTCGGCGGCCAACGGCTGCCACCCAGGAACAGCAGCGATCCGTGTCGTTGGCTGCGTGAGCTCGCGGGCGGCCGATGTGAGGTCGCCGGCCAGGATGTGGGCCAGACCGCGCAGCCAGCCGCGGTCGTAGGACTCCGGACGACGGACGTCCCTGGTCAGCCGACGGAGCTCGATCGAGACCCACAACAGCAACGACTCGGGATCCTGCCCAGTCGGCGCCGGGGGCAGCACCGACGCTACCGACAGGGGCCGCCAGACGCCCACGGCCCGCCGCTCAGCGGCGCAGCGACGACCGAGGCCGGGATCGTCCAGCAACTGTTCGGCCTGGCGGTACGCGGCCAGTGCCGACTCGACCTGACCGTCCCGAGCCAGACGCCGCGCGCCGGCCAGCACCAGGCCCGGGTCGTCGGTTGGCGCACCGGGGAGTGACAGCATCCTCCACAACGTGTCGTCGCCGTCCACGACTGCCGTTCCGGGCCGCATCAATCGTGCGACGGCACCCCAGTCCTCGGCCCTGGCGTGCGCTCGGACCGCCTCGACCAGCCGCCCGGCCTGCTCGAGCAGTCGGCCGCTGCGGGCGTAGACGTCGCGTGCCCCTCGACCGCCGAGGTCGTCGGCGAGCAGAATCTCCAGGTGGGTCTGCAGTACCTGGTGATAGTGGTAGGTGAGACCACCGTCGGAGCTGGTGGTGAAGAACTGCTCGCGCTCCAACTCTGCGAGCACAGCGGCGCTGCCCGCGGTCTCCAGCAGCTCATCGCAGAGGTCACCGGTCAGCACGCCGAGGGCGGAGGTATGCAGCAGGAAGTGCCGCCGATCGTCCGGCAGACCATCGAGCACGTTGCGCGCCAGGTAGGAGCGGATGAGTCGGGACCGATCCGAGAGGTCCGCCACCGCGCGCTCCCGCTCCGTGCGGCCCAGTCGAGCGGTGGCGAGGTGGAACAGCTGCAGCCCGGCAGCCCAGCCACCGGTGCGCCTTGTCAGGGCTGCGGCCGCCTCCGGCGACAGCGGCGCATCGTAGACCGAGCGGAACAGCCGCTCGACCTCCCACGAGCGGAACCGAAGGTCCTCGCCGTCGACCATGATCAACTCACCGGAAACCAGCAGTCGGGACGTGTTCATGCCGGGCTGCCGGCGGCTGCCGAGGGCGATCGTGATCGTCCGCGGGCGCAGACGCAGGAAAGCTTCCAGCGCAACCTCGGCCGACGTGCCGGCGAGCTCGTGAATGTCGTCGATCACCAGCAGGAGGCGCTCCGGCTGGGGAAGATCCAGCCGACGCAGCAGGTCGGCGATGCGTCCCGATGCCGCAGATTCGACAATCCTGGGGTCGCCTGTGGCCGATCCGAGGGCGTAGCCGAGGTGCCTGGTCAGGGCCACCTCGTCCGCGTCCTCAGCCCCCGCTCGGTACCACGCGGTCGACAGCCCGCTGGCCTCGGCCAACTGACTCAGCAGCGTCGTCTTCCCGGAGCCGGGGGGAGCGAGCGCCAGCACGCAGGTGCAGTCCAGGTCGGCCCGCCCAAGCTCGGCGAGTTGTCGATCCAGCCGCTCCCGGACGAGGCCACGCAGCACGGGACGTCGGACCTTCTCCAAGAAGATCACCGGATCCATCGTGCTGCGAAGATCGTCCATCCGCTCTCGATCGCTCGACTGGCGGCCCACAAACCAAGCAGAGTCGAAGGCTCCGTCCAGAAGTCCCAAAGCCGCCTCGCGAGTTCAACTCCGCCCTGCACGAGCCATGATAGGACCGAGGCCCTTCGAGTGGAACCTCTCGACGTCGCCCAGTTGTTGTCGGGGCTCGGTTGGTGATGCTTGCCCTTTCGGGCGCTGTTAGGTGCCCCTCCTGACCGGCCTTCCTCCTTGTCGTCGGCCTCCGGCCGGCTCACACTGGTGGCCGAGGGGTGAGTACATGACCGAGTCGCCGGCCGTTCACCGAAAGCAGGCCGCGCCTTCCCAGCGGCACCGCTCCACGAAGGCTGTTGCCCCGCTCCGGCCTCGGGAGCCGGGCGCCTCAGTGAGCGGCCTGCAGCGGCTTGCCGGCAATCGAGCCGTGGCGAAGCTGCTGGCTCCGGTGGCAGCGGCCCTGCAGCGAGCCCCGGTCACCGCGGCGTTCCACGAGACCCTCTACAACAAGGAGAACGCCACCGGCGCGTATCGCGCCGCGGGGTTCAGCGGCGGCACCCCCACCACAGTGGCCAACCCCGACAAGGCCAGCTACGAGATCAGTCGCAGCGCCAGCGGGGTCACCGTGCTGATCAAGATCAGGTTCCTGCAGCAGGAGCGCAACACCGTGCCGCCGCCCAACCCGAACCCAGCGGGCCTACCAGAGCTGGGCACGCTCAAGGACTCGGCCACCGAGATCCCGGCCAACGACCCGTCCGGTCGGCGCGCATGGGCTGCCACGACGGCGACCGCGGCCACCGGCACCTGGAACGCCCGCAGGATCGTGTTCACCAGCCAGGACCACCCACAGCCCGGCGAAGGGGCTGGAGCCGCCGCGCCGCCGCTGCCGCCGAGCCCGGTCCGGTTGCCCGTGACGTTCAGGGCGCAGGCCGTCTTCGGCCTCAGCGACCCGGCGCACCAGCAGGTTATCGTCCACCCCCCTGCCAGCATCCCCGGCTCTCCCGGCCACCCCATCGACGCGGGCAACTGGTACCGCCAGGATGACGACCCCACGAAGCGCTCGAAGAGCTACCCGGCCGGCGACGACATGATCTACGCGCATGAGTACGGTCACATGCTCGGCATACCCGACGAGTACAGCCAGTCCAACGAGCAGCTGAACGCACTCATCCACAAGGCCGCGCCGGGGTCGGCACCGTCGGCGCGGGCCGCCCTGGACAAGGCCACCATCGAGCGGATGGCCCTTGCCTCGTTAGCCCGCCCGATGTATGCACAGCTTCAGGCGGCACTGCCACTGATGTCGGCTGCCCTGGAGGCCAAGCGAGCTGCCGTGACCCGACGCCTGTCTGGTGCTGCGCGATCCGGTGCGATCAACGCCGACGTAAGGACTGAGCTGACGAAGATCCTGACCGCGGAGTCCGACCCGAAGCTGAGCGCCTCGATCCCGCGCGCGGTGTCCTTCCAGACAACAGCGAACTTCAGCAACCTCGGGATCGCCGACGCGGCGGTGCGCGGCACCTTCGCACTCGGCGTGGTGCGCCAGCTCATCGGGGACGCGTACTGGTCCGCGCTGCAGGCCCCGCACGCAACCACGGTCCCGGTCGCCGGGTTCGACGACGTGCGGATCAACGTCTCCTCCGGCGTCTACGCCACCTCCGCGGCAGGTACGGCCACCGCGGGTAACGCGGCCTCGGTCGCCGGAACGCAGGTCGGCCCCACGGCCGCCGGTCCCGGGCTGCCGCCCATCCCCGCCACCAGCCTGATCAGTCAGCTCCGGGGCCTGCCAGCGACCTGGTCAGCGGCCGGGTCTGTGCTGGAGACCGGCGTGACACCGGACGCCTTCGCCGCGGTCATGGCCGAGAACCTCAAGGGCGCCGCAGCTGCGTCGTCACTGGCCGCCGCAGTGGCGGGCCTGATACCCGGACACACCCCGAGCATGATCAAGGGCTCCGGCCCGCTGTACCGCCGAGCGTACGAGCTCGTGCAGAAGTCGGCGACCGCGGCCGCGAAGCAGGTATCCGCTGACCTGATCACCAAGGCCGTCCAGCCGACCCTTGCCGCGAGCGTGGCGTCGTTGCAGTCCGCGATCGGCACCGAGACCACCACGCTCCTGGCCACTCCCCCCGCCGGCATGGCAGCCGCCGGACCCGCCGACCCGCAGATGGCTGCGATCGTCTCGGCGATGAAGGGGCGCCTGGACGCAGACAAGGCCGCGACCGCCGGCACCGGAATCGACCCGACCGCACCCACCTCCGCAGGCGCCACCCCAGCCGTCCCATCCCAGGACGTCAGCTACAGCGCACAGGGCATGATGGGTTCCAACAACACCACGAAGGTGCGCACCGACCAGTTCGAGAAGATGGTCGCGGCCTTCAACACGCTGCTCCGCAAGAAGCCACGGGAGGACGAGTTCAAGGTGGAGGTGGGCGCCTGATGTCCATGGACGTGATGGTGCGCTGGAGCAATCCCGGGCAGACCGTGGACGAACGGCTGCTGCTGAGGTCCTCGGGGGAGGCCAGGCTGCTTGCGCTGAGCCCGCTGACGCTTGCCGACCAGATCGGGGAGTTTCGGGGTACGGCCACCGCCGACGAGTACGCGGTGCTTTCCTCGGCGGGCCCGGCCGTGCAGGTCGACCCCACCCACAACGCCCCCGAGCTTGCGGAGGTCGCGGTGCTGGCGACCGAGGTTGCCGACCGCTGCCGGGAGCACCCCTGGTCGGTCGCTCATATCTTCCTGCGGCCCACAGGTCCGCCAGCCGCCGGGCGGCAACCCCTCGCGCTCGGGGTGGTGGGCGAGGGTGACCAGCCCTGCGAGTTCCTGCTGGATCTGCCCGCCTGCCGGGTGCGCTTCTGGTCGGGCAGCGGCGAACTGATCGTTGAATCGGAGTTCCCTGCACTCGTGACCGGATTCGCGACCGTGGACGCCGAGGGACTTGGTGGGGTCGGGCAGCGCGCTCTTGTCCCACCGGGGGTGCTGGGTGCGATCGCACTCGATCTGCTGGTGCCGGTCGGGGCTGCCATCACCGAGGTGGTGCTGACCGGCTTGTGGTTCGCAGCCGCCGATGAGGGCAGCGATGCGGTGCCCCCCGACCGCTTCACCGCGCGGGCGGTTGCCGATCTGCAGTTCTGACGTCGCAAGTACGCGGTCACGAAACCCGCTGACCGCCAGCGCCGGAGTGAGCGGAGCGCTTGCGACGACGAGCCCGTTCGTTTACGAGGACTCGAGGTTGGCGGCCATGTGGCGTCGCGACTCCATCGTCTTGGGTTCGTGGTCCAGTTGACGACGCCAGCTGCGGTTCTTGGAGACGTTCCTGGATGATCTGCTGGATGTGCCGACTGTTGTGGTGGACTATGCGCTTGCGGTGTTGGATCTGGTAGGAGCGTTCGCAGATGAAGACCTTGGTCCCGCGCACGGTCGGGGACCCGGGGCCCGTCGAGCAGGTGGGGCAGCATCGGGGAATCGCGGGCCTGACCGGACCCGATGAGGATGCACGGGGGGCGCCCGGCCCGTCGACGAGTTGGCGGGTCTTGGTCGACAGACCGCCGCGGGACCGTCCGATGCCGTGGTCAGGAGGCTCGACGCCCAGATTCTTGTCGTTCGATAAGTCCACCTGTGTCGTGTCCCGGGTGGTGTTCGTGGCGTGTTGGTGGGCGCGGTCGATCGTGGAGTCCACCGACACCGTCCAGTCCACGATCCCGTGGGCGCCAGCCTCGGCCGAGTCGGGCGTCCGGTTCGCTCGAGGTACCCGAGCCAGAGCGCCACCCCGACGAGTCCACCGAGGGAAACAGGCAGCCACCAGCGGGTCAGCCCCCCGCGTAGGGGCGAGCGTCAGGCGAATGGGTTCCTCACCAGCTCAAGGTGGCCGTCCAGCAGCGCTGGTAGCGAATGCGTCCAAGACGGAGGATCCCAGTAGGCGCCGCTCGGCTCGCGGCGCTCGGCCTCCTCCAGACACGCGCTCGCAACACCATAGAGCCCGGCCTTGGTCGCAGCTGCTCCGCGGGATTCCCACCAGCTCGAGTAGGTCTCGTCGCCGCCCTTCACTCGCAGCGGCTCGATATCCCAATCCTCCTCGCTACCCTCGAGCGGCACAGGGTAGGCGATCATGCCGCGGAGCGCTTCGAGGGCATGACGTGCCGACTCGGAGAGGCCGGGACGCTCGAGTTGTTCGACCCGCTCGCGCATGAGCTTACCGAAGATGCCGTCGAGCCAGCCGAGCTGAAACTGGGCTCCCCAATCACCCGGGTCCCGCGCCGCGATCGCCTCATAGATCCGGCGCGCCTCGGCGATGTGCCCGTATCTCCACGCGTCGGCCGCAGAATCGTGTGCTGTCATCTCAGGCTCGACTTCCGGATCAGCGTCCAGTCAACCCAGCGACGGTTCTGAGCCTCCGCGCTCTCCTCGATTCCTCCCAAGAACGACTCCGGGAGTGCACTCACGATTGCCTCGATCTCGATCTCTTGATACTCGCGAAGGATGCGACCGGCGACCTCGTCGTCCAGTACGCCAACCGCGGTGCCCTCTCCGACGGCCAGCAAGCAGGAGCCGAGGTGGAAGGCGTTGGGTCCGATCAGGGCGCTCGACGGATCGAGCTGGGTCTGGTAATTCGATTTGATGCGCCCGTCGATGGTGACGACGTCGTCTCTCTGTGAGAACTGCTCCGTCACGACCAGGAGCCTGTAGTCGTCGCCCATGCCTAGCTCCCAGGATGTGGGCCGATCACTCGGGACGGCGATTCTCGCTGTGTATGTGCGGATGATCGGTTGCGCGTCCGTCGCACGGCTCCCGTAGTGCAGCAGAACTCGAGTGGTGTCGTGCCGGATCTCGGGAGGGCCATCTCCGGCGGAGGGATGATCGTCGTACAGAAGCGTTCGCGTGAGCCGGACCACGGCGTAACTCGGCGGCGACGATTCCGAACTACGAGCCGCCCGGCCGGGAGAGGGAGACTGGCGATGCGAATTCGGCGTGCTGGAGACTGATGTCCCGATCATCGTGAATGTAGCGAGTCGGGGCATGACGGTCACTCACTTCCCCTTGAGGTAGCCGTTCGAGGCCAGGGCGGCTTCGCATCGCTTGCCGAATTCGGGATCGTGCTTGATCCGCTCGTTTAGCGGCTTGACGATCTCCTTCTCGATGATCGCGTATGCCTTGGAGTTTCGCGTCATCCTTCCCCCACTGGCGTCGATCGCCTTCTGCATGACAGGCGTCAGATCCTTGGCTTTGTCCACGCCGGACATCCTCGACTGTAGCCTCTGCGCTTCCGCGAGCGCCTGTTCGTCGTTCATGGCCGTTCCTATGCCACCGCGTAGCTTGTCGTCGATCCGCGGGTTCACCACATCGTTGGTGAACATCTCGATGTGATCGACGATCTGCTTGAGCTGCGAGACGTCGCTGCCCAGCAACGGCGCAAACGCGTTGAGAGCGGTCACGTCGTTGAGCATCCGGGCGACGGTGTACGCCCGCTTAATTGCCTTCACCCAGTTGCCTTCGGCCGCGTACTTCGCGATGTCCTTGCTCAGTGGTTCCAGCAACCGGGCGCGCTCGGTGTCGTGGCGCCGGCCTGCGTTGCCGAAACCGACTTCCTGGAAGCCCTGCCCCACCTTTGGCGTGCCGAAGAAGTGCTCCTCCTCGCCGGTTTCCTTCACCGCGTCGTAGTTGAGCACCTTGGTGATTTCGCCGTAGGTGCCCATCTCGTCGATCGGACCTCGCCAGTAGGTGTTCGCCGCGCGCCCCGCGGCGGGCGACGCGAGCGCCTCCGCCAGCGTGAGCTGTCCCTTCGTTCCGTTCTTCTTGTCGTAGGACAGCACCCCGGCCATGGTCTGTTCGGCGGTGAACTTGACTGCAGCGCCAGGCTTCTTCGCGTCGGGTGGGTAAACGCCCACCATGCAACCGTGGAACGTGTAGCCGAGCTTTCCGTCGGTGCGGGTGGCGGTCGCCTTCGTCACGGTCGCTTGGATGGCCGAGGCGAGCGCGTTCGCCGCGGCATCGGCGGTCGGCGCGACGATCTTGATCGACTCGGACATGTCGACGTCGCCGGGGAACGGATTCACGCCGCCCTGCGCACCCGTGCCCCCGAGCGCTGACGACGACGTAAGGGTGACCCCGTCGGTCGCGTTCGTATCGCTCGTGTGCATCGCGTCAGCAGCGTTGTGCGCGGCGACGCTCGGGGCAGTGAAGTCCATCAGCCCTTCGAGTGTGCTCTGGTATTTCTTTCTTTCCGTACTTTGCTTGCCCGCGGCCTGGTCGGAAGTCGAGACGGGGACAGGGATTTCGATTTCGTACAGGTTCTTCGCTCGGTCGATCACGACTAGCGAAGGGTGGGCGCGGCGAACGGTCTCCTCCAGTGCCTCGCGACCCTTGGACAGCGACTCCTCAAGCTGCTTCTCGAGCTCGGCTTTCTTGGCCGGATCCTTCTCGGCATCGATCTTCGCCTTGATGCTCTTTGCGCTCTTCGCTATGTCGCTCGTGCCGCTGTCTTCGAGCTCTTCATGACCTTCCGGCTTGAGCTCACTCTTGGGTGGGACGTCCTGAGTCGTGACCGCGCCGACAGGATAGTAGTACCTGCTGCGTCCCTTGATCGGGAGCTGGGTCCACGTGCCAGTCGCGGCGTCGAAGCCGTAGTAATTGTACACCCGCTCGCGATAGAGCGGCATCGTGATGACCTGGACGTTCTTGCCGCTTCCCGCCGACGGGCCGCCCACCTCCTGGTTGACCTTCACCGTCTTCACTTTGCTCGACGAGCCGCTGTTGAGCACCTGGTCGCCGAACTCTCCGGTCCTCGACTCGATCTCGCTGACCCCGATCTTGGCGCCGATGCCTTTGTAGACGCCGCCCGCCGACAGCGACCACCCACCGGTTCCAGAAACCTTCTTGCCGTCCTTGGTAGTGACACTGAACTGATCGACCGTCTCGGTTGTCCACTCCTTCGTCACTGAGCGGGATGTCTCGCCTTCACTCAGCACCTGCGAGAAGTCCTGGTTGTCGAAGTCCTTCTGTGCGTCGATCTCCCGATCGAGCGCAATCTTCAGCTTCACGCCGCTAGCCTGGGCTACTTCCTTGCCAGCCATCTCCTCCTTACGTCGCTGCTCCTCGGCGTTCTGTGCGGGCGAGGGCTGATTGGCGGCCTCGACCTTGCCGTCCTGATCGGCATCGATCGTCTCAACCCGCGCCAGGACGAAGGAGCTCACCGGCACGGTCACCTGTGCCTTGCCTGTGACCTCAGCGGTCTTCGGGTTGTGCGGGTAGGCAGTGACAAGGAAGTTTTTCACTTCGTAGACGGGATAGGCGTACTTCCGAATAGTCTTTCCATCGACGCCGGCGACCGTGACCTCGCCGCCGGTACCCGTGCCGGCGGTGGTCGCGCCTCCGCCCATCGTGGCGATGCTTGTCGAGATCGTGTCCGAATTCGCGGAGCTGAGGCCGAGCTCGCCTTCCCCCTTGTTCTTGGCGGCGTCTTCGAGCTTCGGGCCGATGCCGAAGCTCATCGATCGTGTCAGCGTGGTCGAATCGACGATCTCGCGGCCGACGGTCCAGCCGGCGGTGTCCTTGAAGTACTCGGAAAAGATGACCTTCTGTTTCGCGTTGCGGCCGGTCAGGACGATTGGGATCTTCTGGTCCATCCCGAACACCGGTCCCGTGGCCGTGCCCGGCGCCACGGTTCCACCGCCGACGACCTCGAAGGTCTCGCTCACCTCGATGTTGCTGAACGCCCAGTTGTGCATCGAGATGGTCTTCTTGCCCACACCCCCGGTCCTGAACTGCAGCGCCAAGTCCCAGATGGCGGACTTGAAGCTGTCATAGTTCCAGTTCTGCGGCGGCAGTTCGACGCCGAAGTTGCCGTCTCGACGGCTATTGGCACCTGATGTCTTGGCGCCCAGGTGCGGCCCAAGGGCATACTTGACCGCCTTTCCACCGGCGGCACTCTTCGTCTGCTCGATGAACTGCTTGCCCTCGAGGCCGGTGATCTCGACCTCGTTGTAGTCGCCACCGAATATCGGGTCGCCATTGGATTGCTTCGCTCGCTGCACCGCCGCCTCATGCGCGAACATGTCCTCGGACGAGCCTGGTGCCGGGTCAGACTGGTGGTGCTGCGCAGCGCTGCTCGAGCCGACTGCGTCGGCCGCGTGGTTCGGCTGCGCCGAACCACGCGCGGCATCATCGCTGGTGGCTCGGGCGTTGCCCAACTCCTGACCGGCCCGGCTCTCGACCTCATCTCGGACATCGGATGGGGATAGCGTGTCACCGGAAGGGTTGGCATCGCCCACCAGCGATTGGCGATGTCCGACCAGCGCCGCCACTCCGGCGTTACCTGCCGCGCGCTGCAACGCCAGCACGCCCGCCGGACCCCCTACATCCAATCTGCTGACTAGCACGGGGCCGAGCGCTATTGCCGACTCCGGCTTCGCTACCCGAGAAGCTTTGGGCCGACCGGGGTGCCCGCCAGGTTCATTGGCGCGAGTCCGCGTGACTTCCTCATTCTCGCTTGACACTCTCACACGATCCTGAATTCGGCTGGGCGCCGGAAGGTCCGGATGAGCATGGCTCGGGGCAACAGTTCTTACCCGAAAGGGCGCGATTGAACTCGACGTTTGTGACCCCGGCGGCTTCCGCGTTGGCCCGCGCCAGGGTCAGCATCTCGTCGGTCATGCCCAGCCCGTAGGCGAATCGGTCGGCCCGACCCGGTCGGCTGAGATCAGCACGTCGATCCCGCCACCGGAGCCCAGGTCGAGCACAGTCTGCCCGGCCTCGAGCTGTGCCAGCGCGGTGGGGTTCCCGCAGCCGGGGGAGGCCAGGATCGCCGCTTCGGGCAGGCTGCCGATCTCGTGGTCGGCGTAGAGATCCGCGCTGATCGGGTCGGTGGGCGCGCAGGCCTCAACCGGCCCACAGCAACTGGCCGGGTGGGCTGCCGAGGCGATGGTCGCGGCGGCTACGTCCGCCTCGGACGATCTCGTGGAGCTCGGTATCTGGGTTCATTCGGGTGCCTCCATGTCATGTGGCCTGGGCTGATGTGGGTTGTCGGTGGTCGTCGGGTGGTCGGGCGAGCCCGGATCGCGGCTCGCGTCCGTATCCTCGGGAAGTCCCCGGCGCAGGCCAGCAAGGACAGCTTCGAACTCGGCGACTCGGCCGGGTGCAATGGCAGACCAGGCCCAGGTGCCGCGTCGAGCCCCGGTGATGACCCCGGCGTCGGGCTCAGCGGGGGGCCAGGATGCCTCCCGCATAGGCCAGGCCGCAGCCCATGAGGGCCACGAATGCCCCGGCGCCGGGAGCAGCAGCTTCACCCAACGCCGCCCAGCCCACCACTGTCACGACAACCAGAACGGCGGCGAGCACAGCCGCGTACCTCGTCAGGCGCCCGGAGCGCCCGGTGAGGCCGAGCAGGACCAGTCCACCCAGGACCATGAGGCCCATTCCGACCGAGACGAGGCTTTCCAGGCCGAGGGGTACCTGCTCGGTATCGAGCGCACGCACCCGGCCGTCCGCGGCAAGCTCCCCGGAGATCGCACCCACGCTCAGATCCACCGCACGCTCATTGCCGGCGGCGAAGAACAGCAGCCACGCGCTGACGACGAGGGCAAAGGCACCAAGCGTGGTGAGCACCATCCGGGCCAGCTCGCGGTGCGATGACGAAAGCTGGATCACGCTGCCGTCGGCACGCACGTCGTTTCGACCGTCCGAGGCCACGATCGTCATCGCGTGGGTCACCTCGTTGCCGGGCGGTGTTCGAGGTGCGGTCACGGTGACGTGGGCCGAGGCCTGCTGGCCGGGCCCGACGTGGAGCATCGCCGGGTGGAAGGAGAAACCCAGCAGGTCCTCGGTGTCGGCTCCGCTGAGTCTGAGGTCTACTTGCTGGGCCCCGCGGCGGTTGTCCGCTGTGGCCTCGAGCCGCCCCCGGCGTGCTCCGCCCAACCGCAGCACAGTGGGCTCGAGCCGGAGCTTCAGGAGCTCCATCGACGCCCGAGGGGCCACCTGGACGAGAGTCACCGTTGTCATCGCGGTCATGTGATGCCCCTTGGCAGTCACTGTGATCGCGCGGCTCACCTCGCCACCGGGGCGCGGGGGAGGCGCTGCGAGCCGGGCCTCGGTCCGGGCCTCGCCTCCCGGTGGCACCTGGACGGTTGGCGGGGACCAGGTCACTGCGACGACGTCCTCGGGGTCGTTGGCCGACATCCGCACCTGCACCCAGGTGTTGCCGCGCGAGTTGTCCACCATGATCGTGCATGCCCCGGTGGCCAGGTCGCCAACGCGCACCAGACTCGGCTCGGCGCGAAGCACCACGGGCACCTCCAGGGCTGGCACGACCACCTGCACCGGAAAGTCCCGCACGGCCAACGAGCCGGTCGTGTTGCGTACTCGTATCGCGACACGCACGCTCTGTGCGGGAACGAGCCGCCGCGACTGGACCCGCAACTGCGCGTCCACGCTGGCTTCAGCGCCCGGCAGCAGTTCCACCTGAGCAGCCACGACCTCCAGCCATGTCGGAGCGTTCACTGCCTCCACGACATATCCGTCGACGATCGTCGACGTATTCGAGATATCCACCGAGATCCGGACGGGGGTGCCATCGAGCGGCACCGTCGCGTCGAGATCGTCGATGTTGACCCGGAACCCCCCATCCTGGGAGGGGTCGGGAGGTTCGTGGCGCTGTTCTGTCTCTTGGCGGGGTGGTGCGTCGGGGATCTCGGCAGACGAAGCGTCCTGCTCCTGCCACCCGAGGTAGGAACGGCAGGAAGAGCAGAAGGCCGCGCCCGGGTCATTGTGGGTGCCACAGTTGCTGCAGACGGTATCCACGGTTGCCTTTCCGGGCCCGAATTCCTCTGGTCCCCGGGAGTCTCCCAGAGACATGCTGTCACCGCGCGACCACTTCCCGCGATGCCTGAACGCGGATGAAGGTGGCCATTGCCGACCAGGGCGCGCCTGGGACCGGGGCAGGGACATGGCGGCGTGTACGTGCGGCTGCTGGGTTGCGCGACCGAGCCGGATCGGTGCCGGCGGGGTCCTGGACCTTCCATGTTGCCGACGATCTCGGCCTCGGTCTGCAGGTCGAGGATCTCTTGCTGAAGGGCGGCGAGCTCCTCGCCGACCGACATGGGGTCGTTGATGAGCCTGACCTTGATGGCACCGAGTCGGGCCTTCGGGTCGATCTCGCGCTTACGCATGCCCTCGGTGTCATACGAGGCGTGGTCGCCGTCCCCCTTGCGCTTGTCCTTCAACGCGTCGTCGACGGTCTGCTGGATGGAGGCCATCGTCCCTTCGCGGATCGTCACCGGCAGCAGCCGGTTGGCCAGATCCGCGGCCTGCAGCTTCGGATCGGCCGTGGCGGGGAAGAAGCTCGTGGCCGCGACCTGCACGTACTGCATCGCCACCAGGTGCATCGCCTCGCGGACGTAGGGCGGCAGGTTGAATCCACCGAGCTTGGCGGTCGCGTCGGTCACCTTCTTGGTCATCGCCTGGAACCGCTCGACCAGCGACCCGAACCCGAACGCGGCCTGGCTCAGGACCTTCTGCTGGTCCATGACCTGGCCGGCCCACTTGATCGCGGTCTCCTCGGACCCCGCTGCAAGCTCGGCCTGCTTCTTGACCAACTTGGCCCTGACCTCGGCGACGTCGCCGAGGGTCGGATTCCTGCGGGTCAGCACGTCGGCAGGTGTGGACGTCAGGATCCCGTCGGTGGGCTCTGGGGCGTCGGTCAGGCACTGTTGCTCCTCGGCCTCCTGCGCGAGCACCGCGGCCACTCGGGCGTCGATGTAGCGCGGCGCGATCCGCTCCATCGACTGAATGAACCGTTTCGCCAGCATTTGGCCGACCTCGACCGCGACATCCGGATACCATTTGGCCGGGCCGACGTTGGACTGCTCCTCGGTCCATGTCTTCTTGTCGTCGGTGACCTGGACCGTCCCCTTCTTGCGGCCGCGGTTGACCAGCTCCCCCAGATCTGCCGGCCGGAGCAGCTCGGGCAGCTTGGCCACCAGTGCCGTGCCACCGTCGGCTGCGGCTGGGGTGAGCGCTGCGGTGCTGACGCTCTTGGGGGTGGCCCAGGTGAGGAATGGCGAGGGGAGTCCGAACTCCTGCCCGGCCAGGAAGTCGCGCACCTCGTCGCCGAGCTCAGCGCCGAACCTTTCGATGTATGCCGGTGCCTCGACGTCCGGATCCGGATCACGCATGACGACCGGAGTTGCCGGGACGGCCCGGGACTGCTCGTGAAGTGCCGGGGCCGGACCGGTCATCAGGTCGGACACCGCGTGGTTTCCGGCGGCGCGCTGCAGGTCGAGCAGTGAGGCGAATGGGCCAACCGGCTTCGCGGTCCGACGCTGCGGCAGAGGACGACTTCGAGGCGGGACCGCCGTCGCCTTCTGCCGCATCGACGGGTCATCCCCAATGCGCACGAATTCCAGCATCGCGGCGGGTGGGCATGGGCCGCTTGAGCTTTGGTCCAGGGGCGGGGGCACCGAAGGCTGCCCTTAGGGGCAACTCGCGGTGCCCACGCCCCTCGGTGGCCGAGTAGTGGATCGGCCGCTAGTGTGGGCACGCTCCCCATACTGAGTTGGTCGCCCACCAGTCCCGCTACACCGCCCAGACAATACCGATGGCCGCATAGGCGAAGTCAGGTGAGGGAGCCACGTCGGTTTCACTCAGTCGCCGTTCGTCGGTACCCGGCGGACTTGAGGACGGGTCACGTGACTGCGTGCGTGGCGGACAGCTTTCCCCTCGTGGTCCGGGCCGGGGGGTGGCTGAGGCCGGCACTCGCTTGCTCTGGGGTGAACCTACGGCCCCGAACTCGGAGGCCATGGAGTCCGGCAGCGCTGGGACTGGCAGCCATTTGGCAGCCTTCTCGGCTCGGGTTCAACCGCCTCCAACCGACGCCCGCCGATACTGAACCCCCTCCAACCTGTACGAATACCCTCAGGCCGACATCCTCCGACACTGGCGCGGAGGCTTTGAACCGTAGGTTGCGGGTTCGAGCCCCGCGGGGCCCACTGGATCGGATGTTTCGCGCCCGGGGGTTGGCGTCCGAACCAGAAACGAACCACTTACTCGAGCTGGGTGAGATCGGTGAGGGCCTCGGCGAAGTCGGCGGTGGTGGTCGTCCGGCGGCCCAGGTAGTGGTCGAGGGTCGGGCGTGTTCGAGTTGGTCGGCGATGTGGCGGATGCTGAACCCGGCGCCGTCGAGCCCGGACGCGACGGTCTTGCGGAAGGTGTGGCTGGTGACCCAGGGGTAGCGACGCGGTCCCGGGTGGTGCGCAGGTCGGCTTGGGTGTTCGACGGGTCACGTAGCTGCCCGGTCGGGGGAATATCACGCCAGCGGGCCCGGTGCGGGCTCCGGTGATTCGTCGGTGCTCGAGGGTGTCGGTCAGCGGCTTCGGCAGGGTGAGGATACTTTGGGACGCGGCGGACTTCGTGCGCGGCTGGATGATCTTGCCTCGGGACCTCGGAGTCGTCGTGGTCGCCCGTGGAGGCGTGTCACCCGCGCCGGACGACCGGCAGCAGCCGGCACGTTGAACAGGCGCGCGCTTCAGCCTCGTTTGCGCCCCCGCGGGTCATCGCCAGACCCGACCCGCAGCGAAGACCTGCCACCCATCACGCGAGCAAACCCTCGTGAGGCACGCACCCACCGACGCGAGCACCCTTTCGTGAGTCTCGTCGCGGCCTTGACGGCTCGTGGGAGCTATGGCTACTCTTCGCGGCACGTGCTCATCAAGAGCGGTGGAGGGACAGGCCCGACGAAGCCGCGGCAACCCAGCCTATGGGTGCCAATGCCTGATCGATGAGGTACCGAGAGCGGAGTTGTCCGTTTGCGGTGCTCGATGAAGAGCGCGCCGCAGGCCGACGATGGAAGGACCGCCCGATGAGCACCGCCTGGCTGTGCCTCATGTGCGCACCACGAGTGATGTGTTGCCGCTCTCGGGTGTGTCCACTCAGCGACCTGCGCTGAGAGAACGCCTGCACCCGAGAGCCTGTCCCGCGGCGTTCACCCCCTGCCCGGAACCCGTGCGCGCAGCGCACCCCAAGCCGAATGGATGATCGACATGACCACTCCCGCCACTGACCTGCTGAACGACGTCGACCTCGACGCGGTCGCCGACCTCACCAATGCCGTGCTCTCCAACCCGGCCGCCGCCAGCACCGTGTGGTGCGCTGACGTGACCTGGCAGCGGGGCTTCCAGTCCTCCGCCCAGATCCGCGCCTTCCCTGCGGTGCACTCCGACGAGCCACCCGCGCTGGGCGGCAACGACTCCGGCCCGAACCCCGTTGAGCAACTGCTGGCCGCTCTGGGCAACTGCCTCGCCGTGGGCTACGCGGCGAATGCGACTGCCCGGGGAATAGAGCTCACCAAACTGCGGATCGCCGTCACCGGGGATCTGGATCTCCGGTCATTCCTCGGCCTGCGCCCTGGCCACGCCGGGTTCCAGGGCATCACCGCCACCGTGCACCTGGACTCCGACGCCACCCAAGGGCAACTCGAGGACCTGCACCGCGCTGTCGTCGGCAGCTCCCCGGTCGGTCACACTCTGCAGGCACCCATCCCCACCACCATCCAACTCGCCTCCGAGCTGTGACCCCACCACCACCACCACCACCCCCATCGACGAAGAAGGGTACGAACATGTCAGTCCTTGATGAGATCCTTGCGGCCAACGAGGCCTACGCCGCGACCTTCGGGAACAAGTCCGAACTCGCTCTGCCCCCCGCCCGCGGGTTCGCCGTCCTGACGTGCATGGATGCCCGGCTGGACCCAGCCAAGTACGCCGGGCTGTCCGAGGGCGACGCCCACGTGATCCGCAACGCGGGCGGACGGGCCAGCGACGACGCCATCCGATCGTTGGTGATCTCCTACAAGCTGCTCGGCACCAAGGAGTGGTTCGTGATCCACCACACCAACTGCGGCATGGAGTTCTTCACCGACGAAGTCATCCGGGACCTACTGGTCAGCAGCCTGGAGACCGCGGCCCTAGGCCCCGACGGGTTCACCGATGTTGGCACCGGCCCCGGGTCGACGGAGGCCAAGTACATCGACTGGCTGACCATCAGCGACAACGCGCAGAGCGTGGTCGAGGACGTGGCGCGGATTCGGTCCCACCCGCTGGTCCCCCGATCGATCCCGATCCACGGCCACATCTACGACGTC
>JBAVKQ010000372.1:0-5145 GCA_049688395.1 Candidatus Nanopelagicales bacterium | reverse complement strand
CGCGGCCCCCGATCCCCAGCAACACACCCACGAGGCCCCCGCCGGTTCGGTGCGCGCGCTGGGCGCGGGAACCCCGGTGCGCCCGGCCGCGGCCGCCGCCATCGCGATCGCGAAGCCGGCCGAGCTGATCGCGGTCACCGCCGACGAGCCCTTCCCCGACGGTGCCGCCATCGCGATCCGGGTCCGGGATTCGGCCGGATGGAGCCAATGGACCGAGCTGGCCGCCGAGCCCGAGCACGGACCGGATCCGGGTTCGGCTGAGGCGCGCGAGGCCAGGGTCGGGACCGACCCGCTGATGGCCCAGGGCGCCACCAGCGCTCAGGTGCGCATCGACACCCCGTCGGGCACGCTGCCCGCCGGTACCGAGCTCACCCTGGTCGACGCGCCCACCGCACCCGCGGACGACTCGATGGGCAAGGTTTCGGCACTGGGCACGATCGGCAAGCCCTCGATCGTGACCCGCGCGCAGTGGGGCGCCAACGAGTCGTGGCGCGGTCGCGCCCCCTACTACACGAACAGCATCCGGGCCGGCTTCATCCATCACACCGCCTCGACCTCGAACTACTCCAAGTCCCAGGCCGCCGCGCAGCTGCGCTCGATCTACGCCTATCACACCAAGTCGCTGAACCACTCCGACATCGACTACAACTTCGTCGTCGACCGGTTCGGCCGGCTCTACGAGGGCCGCGCCGGCGGCATCGACCGGCCCGTCCTCGGCGGGCACACCGCCGGGTTCAACGAGCACACGTTCGGCGCCGTGGTCCTGGGCAACTTCAGCACCTTCTCCCCCAGCGGCTCGGACATGGCCGCGATCAAGGACTCCCTGGCACGGCTGTTCGCCTGGAAGCTGGGCCTGTACGGGGTCAGCCCGGACGCCACCGTGAAACTGACCTCGGCCGGGTTCGTCCGCCCGACCAAGTACCCCAAGGGCGCCGTGGCCACCATCTCGGCCACCTCCAGCCACCAGACCGTGAACTACACGAGCTGTCCGGGCACCGCGATCCAGGCCCAGCTGGCCTCCATCCGGGCCCTGGGCGGCCGGTACTCCAACGTGGCCATCAGCGCGCCCACGCCCGCGGACTCCAGCCTCGTGTCGGGCTCCACGTCGGCGGTGACCTTCACCACCTCGACCAACCGGGCGTTGACCTGGACCGCGGATCTGCTCAGCCCCTGCTCGGACACGCCGGTGCGCCGGATCACCGGCAAGTCCTCGAAGGCCGGGCCGATCTCCATCCGCTGGGACCTGCGCGACTCCGCGGGCACGGCGGTGCGCCCGGCCAACTACACGCTGCGGGTCTCGGGCTCGGCGGCCGACGGCACGCCGGTCCAGACGGTCAGCACCTCGCTGCGGATCACCCCGGCGCCGGGACAGGCCTGGGGGCCGTGCGCCAACGCCAGCCGCGTGGTCGGCGCGAACCTGTCGGCCACCTCCGTGCTCTGGGGCCAGATCGTCGCACCGGGGTCGCGCACCGTGGTGCTGGCCGGGACCGGGACCTCGGCAGCGGCGACCGCCGCCGGGCTGAGCGCCGCGCCGCTGGCGCGAAGCCTGACCGCCCCGCTGCTGCTGACCTCGGCGGGCAGCCTGTCCGCTGAGGTCCGGGCGGACCTGGGCGCCCGGCGGGCCAGCCAGGTCCTGGTGGTCGGCGGCACCGACGTGGTCTCCGAGGCGACCCTCCGCTCCGTGACCGCCCTCGGGGCATCGGTGACCAGGCTGGCCGGGTCCACCCCCGCGGCGACCTCCGCGGCCGTGGCCGCCCGGATGGGTGCCGGGACCCCCGCCGTGCTGGTCAGCCCCACCGGTTCACCGGCCACCGCCGTGGCCGGTGCCGCCATGGCCGCCGCCCGTGGCATCCCTCTGCTCGTGGCCGATTCGACGTCGATCCCCAGCCCGACCCGGGCCGCGCTGGCGGGCCGCCCGGCGGTCACGGTGGCCTCCTCGACGATGCTGTCCGATGCCACCGTCCGGGCCGCACTGGGCTCGGTCCCGTGGACGCGCACCACCGGCGCCGATGCGGTGTCGGCCTCGGTCGCGGTGGCCGGTGCGACCCCCGGGTCGCCGCGCTCGGTGATGGTGCTGCCGGAGAACCCGACGAGCTGGGGCAGTGCCCCGATCGCAGCAGCCGCAGGTGTGCCGCTGCTGATCACCGCCAGCCCGACGCTGTCCCCGCAGGTCGCGACGTTCCTGGCCGGCCGGGCGGCACTGGGCGCCACCACCACCCCGGTGAGTGCGGGCTGGCTCGACGACGAGGTCCTCGGGGCCACCAGTCGCATCCTGCTCGGGCAGCCATGGGCGCCCCCGGGAGTCCCGAGCGGCACGGCACCGCCGGCCCCGAAGCCGACTCCGCCGGCCGCCGTGCCCGCGCCCACCCCGACGAAGAAGTACCGGGTGTCGCGCACGAACGCCAGCCCGGAGCCGATCGGCAAGGGCCGCACGCTGCGCGTCCAGGTGACCTCCGTGCAGGCGAAGTACACCGACGGCAAGTACCGCAAGGTACCCGCCGGCGTCGCGTTCACCGTGCAGTTCAAGGCCACGGGCAAGACGTACAAGACGGTCGCCTCGGGCCGGACGATCACGGGCAAGGCCCGGACCTACCTGACGGCCACCCAGTCGGGCCGCTGGCGGATCCTGGTGGGCGCCACCAAGACCACCAGCGACTACGTGCGCGTCATGAAATGATCAGCGCGTGATCGGCCCGTGATCGGCGCAGCCACCCCCTACGAGCTGCTGGTGGGCCACCCCGACCGCAGCCGGCCGATGGTGACCCACTACGACGGCCCTGATCGCCGGGTGGAGCTGTCCGTGGCCAGTGTGGCCAACGCCGTGGCGAAGGCGGCCGGGCTGCTGTGCGACGAGCTCGGATTCGCGCCGGGGGAGCGGGTGAGCGTCGATCTGCCGCGGCACTGGCAGCTGCCGGTCTGGGTGCTCGCGGCGCTGTCGGTGGGCGCCCGTTGTGGGCGGGACCTGGCCGGGCCGGTCGAGGTCAGGGTGGTGGGCCCCGATCGGCTGGCCGAGCTGCGGGCCGGGGCGGAGCCCGGGGCGCGGGAGGTGCTGGCCTGCTCGTGCGACTCGTTCGGGATGCCGGTGCCCGGCGGGGTCCCGGCCGGGATCCTGGACGTGGGCGTGGAGGCACGCGCCCAACCGGACGTATTCTTCGCGCAGCCGCAGGCAGCTGCGGCGGCCTGCCTGCACGTGGGTGGTGACGTGGTGGCCTGGCCGGACCTGCTCGCGGCGCGGCCCGGCGCCGCCGGTGGACCCGGACCGCGGCTGTGGGTCGATGAGACGACCGCCGCCCCACGGTTGTTGCACGCGGTGGCGATCGCCCCCCTGCTGACCGGCGGCTCGGTGGTCATCGGCACACATCTGAGCCCCGCGCAGGCCGAGCGGATCCGAGCCGTCGAGCGGATCGACGAGCAGGGTTCCTGAGCCGGCTGGTGCCGGGTCGCCCCCGGCCGGGCGGACCCGGCAGGCAACCCGGTGGCCCGATGCACGATCGTGGGGCCATGACTGAGGCCATCCTGCTCGTGGGGGGGCAGGGAACGCGCCTGCGCCCCCTGACCATCCACGCCCCCAAGCCGATGCTGCCGGTGGCCGGGGTGCCGTGCACCGAGCACCAGATCGCCCGCGCCCGCGACGCCGGGGTGACCCGGATCGTGCTGGGCACCTCCTACAAGCCGGAGGTCTTCAGCGACTACTTCGGCGACGGCGCGGACTTCGGGGTCGAGCTGGTCTACGCCGTCGAGGATCATCCGTTGGGGACCGGGGGAGCGATCCGGCACGCGGCCGAGCACCTGACCTCCGGGCCTGACGAGCCGGTGCTGGTATTCAACGGCGATGTCCTGACCGGGGTGGATCTGACCGGGCTGCTCGCCGAGCATGCGCGGGTCGCTGCCGACGTGTCGCTGTACCTGACCCGGGTGGCCGATCCGCGCGCGTTCGGCCTGGTCCCCACCGATGCGCAGGGTCGGGTGACCGCGTTCCTGGAGAAGCCGAGCACGCCTGCAGAGATCGTCACCGACCAGATCAACGCCGGCTGCTACGTGTTCCGCCGCGGGGTGATCGACCGGATACCGGCCGGGCGGCCCGTGTCGGTGGAGCGCGAGACGTTCCCGGAGCTGCTTGCCGCCGGCGCCCGGCTGCAGGGCGTGGTCGACGAGGGCTACTGGCTGGACCTGGGCACCCCGCTGGCGTTCGTCACCGGCTCGGCGGACCTGGTGACCGGCCGGGCGCCCTCGCCGGCCGTGCCGGGGCCCCGCGGGGAGTTCCTGGTGCTGATCGGAGCGTCGGTCTCCCCTGATGCCGTACTGGCCGGCGGGACCGTGGTCGGGGCAGGCGCCAGCGTGGCTGCCGGGGCACGCGTGGTCGGCTCGGTGCTCTTCGACGGGGCGATCGTGTGTGCTGACGCGGTGGTGCGCGACAGTGTGGTCGGGTCGGGGGCCGTCATCGGTGCCGGGGCCACCCTCGATGGCGTGGTGGTCGGCGACCGGGCGATGATCGGCCCGGGCAACGAGCTGACCCACGGCGCGCGGGTGTGGCCCGGGATGGCACTGGGGGAGACGGCGGTCCGGTTCTCCTCGGACCGGTAGCGCACCCACGACGGCACCTCGGACAGGTAGCTCCACACCACCGCCGGCGCTCCGGGCCGGCCGGTCACCGACGACGGTGGTCGGGGATGGCGGCCCGTGGGGCACGTCGGGGTGGGCCCTCGCTATGTCGGGTGAGCATCGCCACCGCCCTTGCCCGCTGACCGGCCCAGGGCGTGAGCAGGTCGGCCATCTGCTCGTCGGTGCCGTGGGAATCCCCGGTCAGAGCGTGCACGACCACCCGGGCCACGTGGAAGTCCCCGAAGGACACCGCGTCCCGGTCGCCCCACGCCCGCACGCCCACCTCCGCAGCGGTCCACGGGCCGATCCCCGGCAGGGATGTCAGCGCCTCGGCGGCCCGCGCCGGGCAGCGCTGCGACAACCGTTCCAGCGCATCGGGTCGCCCGGCCGCAGTCACGATCGTCGCGGCCCGACCGGGATCCACTCCCGCCTGGTGCCAGGACCAGCTCGGGATGGCCGCCCAGCCGGGCCCGTCGGGCGCGACCAGCAGGGCAGGCGGTGCGGTAGCGGACTGCCCGCCACACACCCGGGGACCCGGGGACC
>JBAVKQ010000371.1:0-7798 GCA_049688395.1 Candidatus Nanopelagicales bacterium | reverse complement strand
GCCCTGCACCTCGGGGTGGTCACTGGGCTTCCCACGATCGGGGTGACCCGCCGGCCGCTGCTGGCAGTGGGCGACGACCCGGGACCGGAGCCCGGAGCCAGCTCCCCGCTGGTGCTGGACGGGGTGGTGGTCGGGGCATGGCTGCGCCTGGCCCTGGGCGTCCGTCCGGTGGCCGTCCACGCCGGGTGGCGGACCGACCCCGACACGGCCCTGCGAGTCGTCCGGGCGTGCCGCAACCGGGCACGCACCCCCGAGCCGCTGCGCCGTGCCCGGGTGCTGGCCCGCACCACCAGGGCCCACGCCGAGGGCCGGACGACCCAGCTGTGGCGCGACCCGCTGGTCTGACCCGCTGGGCCGAGCAGCCGGACTGACCGCAGGCCAGCAGCGCGGCTGGCCGGCACCGCGCGCGCGACGATGTCCGCCCTGGACTTCGTCATCGACCACGGCGCTGACGCCTGGGCGGCGCTGACCCGGGTGCGCAACAGTGTGCGGGACGTGCCGTAGGTCTCTGTCGTCTGCCGAGCTTTCGGAGCATGCTGGAGGGGTGGGGAGCCGGGAGTGGTGCGGCCGGGCGGTGGTGATCGGCGTGGCGGTGATCCTGCTGACCGGGTGCGGCTCGGGCGGGTTCGGACTTGCGCCCAAGGGGAGGGGATGATGTCGATGGGTACTCGGACCAGGCGGACAACTCCACCGGCAGGAACCGTGATCGAGGTAGAGGGGAAGTTCGACGTCCCTGCTGGGTTCGATCTGCCTGCCAGCCGCCCGGCCGACGGCAGCGCCGCCGCGGTCGTCCTGGCGAACTTGCAGCAGCACATCGGACGACTGCAGGCCCACGACCCGCTTGCGCGCGCCGACGCCCCGGACGCTGTCCACCAGATGCGGGTGGCCACCCGCCGGCTACGTTCGGCCCTGGCCACATTCCGACCGGTGGTCGATCGGCGGGTGACCGACCCGCTGCGTGAGGAGCTGCAGTGGCTCGGGGAGGTGCTGGGCGGCGCCAGGGACGCCGAGGTGATCCGCGATCACCTGACGGCGATGGTGCAGGCCGAACCGGATGACTTGGTCCTGGGCCCGGTACAGCAGCGGATCACGATCGAGATGGGTAGCCGCCACCGCGCTGCCCACGACCACGTCGTCGCCGAGCTCGACGGGCAGCGCTACCGGGACCTGCTCGACACCCTCGACCGGCTCCTCGCCGAGCCCCCGTTCGTCGAGGCGGCCGCCGGCGACGCCGACGACGTTCTGCTGCCCCTGGTCGCGAGGACCTGGAAGCGCGTGAAACGCCTGCACCGCGCTGCCGCCGCCGAACCCGACCCCGCCCGGCGTGATCCCCTTCTGCACGAGATCCGCAAGGCCGCCAAACGGGCCCGCTACGCCGGTGAGGCCCTTGTGCCCACCCACGGTGCGCCCGCCAAGACGTGGGCGGAGGCCATGGAGGCCATCCAGGAAACCCTGGGCGCCCACCAGGACACCGTCGTCATCCGGCAGACGATCCGCGAGATCGCGGTCGCGGCCCACCTCGCCGGCGAGAACGGGTTCACCTACGGTCGACTGCACGCCCTCGAGCAGGCCCGTGCCGAAGCCACCGCCCTGGACTACGAGCCCGAATACGACCGGGCTTCCCGCACCAAACTCCACCGCTGGCTGCACCGGTGAAGGATCCCGCCGGACGCTTGGGCCCATTGCGCGGCCGACCGGTGCCAGCGGATCGCAGCGGGCGACCCGGCGGAGTTGTCGATATCGAGGTGAGTCCATGTCACAGAGTGCACCGGTCACACCAGACTCGCCGGCGGCGTTCATCAACCGGGAGCTGAGTTGGCTCAGCTTCGCCCGCCGGGTGTTGGCCCTGGCCGAGGACCCTGAGCAGCCGCTGCTGGAGCGGGTCAAGTTCGCCGGGATCATGGGCATGATCCACGACGAGTTCGCGATGAAACGGATCGGCGGCCTGTTCCGGCAGGTGAAGGAGGGCGGGTCCCGACGCGGACCTGATGGCCTGACCCCAGTCGAGGAACTCCAGGCCTGCCGCGCAGAGCTGCGGTCCCAGCAGGAGTTGGTGGCCGGGATCGTCGAGCAGGATCTGCGCCCGGCCCTGCGCGGCCTGGGGACCCCGATCCTCGACGTCGGGGATCTCGACCCGTCCCAGCGGGACTTCCTCGCCCAGTACTTCGTGAGTTCCGTCGAACCGATCCTCACCCCGTTGGCCGCGGACGCCGCGCATCCGTTCCCATTCATCAGCAACCTCGGGCTCAACCTGGCCGTGCTGGTCACCGAACCGGGTCGCCGGAAGCCCCGGTTCGTGCGGATCAAGGTGCCAGCCAACCGGCCGCGCTGGGTGCCGCTGCCGGACCACGCGGGTTGGGTGCCGCTGGAGCAGGTGATCGTGGACAACCTGAGCGGGCTGTTCCCCCGGTCCTCGGAGCTGGCCTGCTCCTTCTTTCGGGTCACCAGGGGGGCCAAGGACGATCCATGGACCGACCAGGTCGCCGACGAGGACGTGGACCTCTCCCCCGGTGCGATCATCGGGATGGTCACCGCTGAGCTGACCGCCCGCAGGTACGCGGGTGTCGTGCGGCTCGAGGTCAGCGCCGACATGCCCCGGGACCTGCGCGGCTGGCTGGCGACTCAGCTCGACGCCGACCCCGCCGACATCCTCGCCACGCCGGGGCTGCTCGGCCTGGCGGACCTGATGGGCCTGCCCGTGGAGGGCCATGCCGAGCATCGTGACCCTCCGCACGAGCCGGTGACCCATCCGCGGCTGCGGCACGTCGACCGCACCGACCCGTCCGCGGTGTTCGACGAGATCCGTCGCGGGGACATCCTGGTGCACCTGCCCTACCACAGCTTCGACACCTCGATCCTGCGGTTCCTGCAGGACGCCGCCCTGGATCCCGCCGTCCTGGCGATCAAGCTCACGATCTACCGCACCAGCCGGCGCTCCCCGATCATCCAAGCGCTCAAAGAGGCGGCCCGCCGCGGCAAACAGGTAGCGGTCCTCGTCGAGATCACCGCACGCTTCGACGAGGCGCCGAACATCCGCTGGGGCAAAGAGCTCGAACAGGCCGGAGCTCACGTCGCCTACGGTGTGGAGCGGATCAAGACCCACGTCAAGCTCGCCCTGGTCGTCCGTGAGGAGGCAGACGGCATCCGCCGATACGTCCACGTCGGCACCGGCAACTACCACGAGGGCACCGCCCGGCTGTACCAGGACCTCGGGCTGCTCAGCGCGGATCCCCAGCTGGCCGCTCATGCAGCCGCGGTCTTCAACGAGCTGACCGCTGGCATCCCGGCCCCAACCCCGGGCGAGCTCCTGGTGGCGCCGCACGATCTGCGCCAGCGATTCACCGCGCTGATCCAGCGCGAGGCCGAGAACGCCCATGCAGGACGCCCCAGTGGCATCCGCGCCAAGATGAACCAACTCCAGGACCCCCAGATGATCCGGGAGCTCTACCAGGCCAGCATGGCCGGCGTCCCCATCGTCCTCAACGTCCGCGGCCTATGCTGCCTGCGGGCCGGAGTCCCGGAGCTGTCACCAACGATCCAGGTCTACAGCACCCTCGGCAGATTCCTCGAGCACAGCAGGATCTACCGCTTCGAGAACGCCGGCGCACCCGAGTTCTACATCGGCTCGGCCGACTGGATGACACGCAACATCTCCCGGCGGATGGAAACCGTCGCCCCGGTCCGCGATCCAGGCATCAAAGCCGAACTGGAGAACATCCTGCACACCTACGAACAGGACAACTGCACGGCCTGGGACATGCAACCCGACGGCCAGTACATTCGCCGCCACCCCACCGCCACCGAGGCCCCTCGGGGAGCCCAACAGGTCTTCATCGAGCGCTCCACGAACGAGTGACCCCCTGCCCGATCCGTGGAAGCCGTACCCCAGGCGGGCTGGCAGGTGGTCGCCAGCCTCGACGAAGGGCGGACCTCCAGTGGGGGGCCAGCGATTCCTGATCAACGCAGCAGGTGGCGCGGCAGGCACGTTCGCCATCCAGGTCGCGAAGGCGTCCGGTCTCGAGGTCACCGGGGTGGCGATGTGATGCGCGAGCTCGGCGCGGACCATGTCATCGACTTCACGTGCGAGGACTTCGCTCGCACCGGCGAGCAGCACGACCTGATCATCGACGTGGTGTCCAGCGATCGCTGGGCGACTACCGGCGGGCACTGCGGCCGGAGGGTCCACGGTGCCAGCCCTCCGCTGTTCGTGGGCGAAAGTGTGGGCAGTGCCACCCGGGTCACCGGGCGCGACTCCACGGTGGTGCTGATTCGCCCAGCCGCGGGCGGTGTAGGTCAGAGGAAGTCGCGGAGCCCGTTCTGGCGGGTGGGGTGCCGCAGTTTCGACAGCGCTTTGGACTCGATCTGGCGGATCCGTTCCCGGGTCACGCCCTGGACCCGCCCGATCTCCACCAGGGTTCTCGGTTCGCCGTCGGTGAGGCCGAACCGCATCCGCATCACCTCGGCCTCACGCTCGGACAGCGTGGCCAACGCCGCCTCGAAGTGCGCCCGCAGCAGGCCCGGTGACAACGCCTCCGCGGGGGCGATGACCTCGGTGTCCTCGATCAGGTCACCGAACTCCGAGTCGGCGTCCGCACCCAGGGGGGTGTGCAGCGACAGTGGTTCCCTGGCGTACCTCTGCACCTCGTGGACCTTCTCCGGGGCCAGACCCAAGGCTTGGGCCAACTCCGCGGTGCTCGCCTCCCGGCCCAGATCGGCCAGCAGGTCGGCCCGCACCCGGGCCATCTGGTTGATCGTCTCGGACATGTGCACCGGGATCCGGATCGTGCGACCCTGATCAGCCATCGCCCGGTAGATCGACTGCCGGATCCACCACGTGGCATAGGTGGAGAACTTGTACCCCTTCGTGTAGTCGAACTTCTCCACCGCCCGGATCAAACCCAGGTTGCCCTCCTGGATCAGGTCCAGGAACGGCATCCCACGCCCGGTGTGCCGCTTGGCCAACGACACCACCAACCTCAAGTTGGCCTCCAACATCTGAGTACGGGCCCGCTCCCGTCCTCGGCCAACCACCCCAGCTCCCCGGCCAGCTGCGGGTCCTGCACCTCACCGGCTTCCAGCTTTCCTGCGGCCAGCACCCCGGCCTCGATCCGCAGGGCCAACGCCACCTCCTGCTCGGCGCTGAGCAGCGCCACTTTGCCGATCCGCTGCAGGTAGTCCTTCACCGGATCCGCGGTGGCCCCCGCAACCCTGACCCGCGGCGCCGGCTCATCCCCGACATCGGCATCCGAGAGAACGAACCCCCCACCAACCTCCTCAGGGCCCCCCACCTCGGCGGCGCCCTCCACCTCGGCGGCGCCCTCCAGATCTTCCTCGAGGTCGCGGACCAGATCCGCCTCCAACTCGGCCTCCAGGCCGGCCACCTCCACCCACGCTCCGATCTCCAGGTCCGGATCGAACCCGGCACCCGCCACGCCCAGGTGAACCTCCCCCGCTGCGGACACGTCGGACTCCCCGGCGTCCGACGGGTCAACTTTGGCCGCGTCCACACCTCCGATCCGATCAGGGATCCCCACGACTCCGGATCTGTCGGCCCCCCCGATCCGAACCTCCGCGACGCCGCAGACCCGCCACCCGGGGCGCCTTCCCCGATCGGCAGCCACCCGTTGCCAGCCGCCCGCCGGGAGGGTGTCGACACCAGAACCCCCTCACAGGAACCCGCTGCGGGAACGCCTGGCCAAGGTTGCCGGCACCAAACAACCGAGTCCGGACGGCCGTCTCCAAGCCCTACCTGCGAGCCGACGGTACGCCAGCACGATCTCCCTGCCAAGAGCGGCTCGTCATGCTCCCAGCCGCTGGCTACTCGACCAGAAGATCCAAGGTGCCCACGACGGCGTCGTGCCCTGAGGCCCCTTCACCATCAACGTCACCGGATCCCTACTCCTCGGGATCACCCCGGGCACCGTCGGACCGGCCCCGGCACCGCACAACTCGCCGCGATCGCCGGAACCGGGTTCTGCGGCGGGTCCACCAGCTTCAGCACCTTCGGATTCAAAACGAAGCTGGGCCCCGAGGGCCGCAAGACGATCGCCGCTGCGCGCCGCCGTGGGTGACCCCTGACGGGGTGCCCGGTCACCGGTGGGCGGTCAGGACCCGGGTGAGGTGGTCGGCCAGGGTGCGTGCCCCGTCCAGGGGGCGGGTCACCACCCAGCCCGGTAGGTGCAGCGCGCCGGGGTGCGGGGCGTCCCACAGCCGGTCCAGTTCCTCACCCACCTCCTCGGGGACCTCGAGGACGTCGCTGTAGGTGTCGGCCCAGTGCACTGTGGGCATCTGGTGGGCCAGGCGTTCGCAGGGGATCCGTTCGGGGATCGGCAGTAGCTGGTCCCACTCGATGAGCACGTGGGTGCCCAGGGTGCCGGGGTGGTCGGTGGGCCCGGCCCGGAACGGGGCGCTGCGCACGATCCCCCGCCCGACCAGGCCGCGGGTGTGGCCCTGGAGCATCAGGTGCACCCGGGTGCCCGGTGCGGGCACCAGCCCACCACCCAGGTGCCACGGTGCGGTGACCAGGCCGGTCAGCGCCACCCGGGTCACGGCCTGCTCATACGGCGGCACCCAGCGGGTGCCACGGTGCAGGTCCCACCCCAGGACAACCGTTGCCATACCCCCAGTCTGCCCCACCCGGAACCCCGAAACCCTGATGCCATCGGCGATTACGCTGTTCGAGCGGGGTCGTGTGTCCGGTGTCACCCGGTCCCCCGCCCGACCACCCCCGGGGTCGGTGCGGCGTCGTGGCCCACCACCAGGGCCTGGGACGAAACTGCGACACCGGGAGGAGGGTCCTGCGATGGACAGGGCTGCCCACGAGGTTCACTCTGGGTCCCGGAGCGGGTCACCCAGGAGGCACCGATGAGCGCAGCGACGACGATCGTGGACGGGAGTTCGCTGCGGGTGCTCAGCGTGGCCGGCGCCCAGTCCCGGCTGGTCGAGCTCCTGGGCGACCAGCGCCCGGGTGCCGGGTGGTGGGTGGCGATCACCCGGGCCCTGGACGACCTGGCCGACGCGGTGCACACCACCCCCGGGGACCTGCTGGACCCCGAGGGGTTCACCGAACAGCTGCGGGCCGACGCCCCCCATTTGATGGGCCGCTGGCAGCGGATGACCGCAGAGCGCGACCACCTGACCGCGACCATCACCGCGGTGCGTCTGCAAGCCGGGCGTGGCGCTGGGGACCCGGACGCCGTCGGGGCCGTGAGTGCGGCGATCCGCGACCTGGTCACCGCGGTCCGCCGGTACCAGGAACGCACCACCGACGTGCTCCTCGACGCCTACCAACGCGACCTCGGCGGCGACTAGCAACACACCCGGACCGGGCGGGGCCGGGTCAGCCACGCAGACCGGGACCGGTGCCCCCGGCCCGGGATGACCGGCCGGGACCTGCCCGGCACGGGTTACCCTGCGGTGGGACCAGCAGGCCGGGCACACCGTCCACGCGGTCGTGCCCCGCAGTGCAACGTCAGCCACCACGGGGCCACCGGGCACCCCGAGGACCCACGCGTTCAGACCTCGGCGGTGTCACCGTCCTCGACCTGAGCATCGTGCCCGATATCGGCGGTCGGCCCGGCGCACGCGTCGCTGGCCCGGCTACGTCTGGCCTGACCGCCCCCACCACCCCCTGACCGCAGAACCCAGTCACTGAGCATCGATGTCGGTTCAGAGGAAGTCGCGCAGCCCGATCTGACGGGTGGGATGGCGCAGTTTGGACATCGCCTTGGACTCGATCTGGCGGATCCGTTCCCGGGTCACCCCCTGGACCACCCCGATCTCCTCCAGGGTCCTGGGG
>JBAVKQ010000370.1:0-11367 GCA_049688395.1 Candidatus Nanopelagicales bacterium | reverse complement strand
ATTCCGTGCACACCAACGGGCTTGGTCGGGTGTCGAGCTAGATGTCGAGTTCGCAGGCGCCGGCTGCGGCGTTGATGCAGGTCTGGACCTGCACGCCGTCGCCGGGGGCGGCGGTGGTCAGGGCGCCATTGCGCAGGTCCCGGACCGCACCAGAGGCCAGCGGCACGACGCAGCCCATGCAGATGCCCATCCGGCACCCCGAGGGCATCAGCACGCCGGCGGCCTCGCCCTCGTCGAGCAGTGGGGTGCCACCGCTGGCCTGGATCCGAGTCCCGGTTCCGGTGAACGTCACCGGGCCACCGTCCCCGACGACCAGCACAGCAGCACGGAAGCGCTCGGTGTGCAGACGGTCGGCGACACCGGCGGCCGACCAGTGCTCCTCGAGCGCGTCGAGCATCCGGGTGGGGCCACACGCCCACGCCTGCCGGGCCGACCAGTCGGGCACGAGGCCGTCGAGCTCGCGCGGCGTCAGGATCCGATCGGTGTCGGTGTGCCGCTCGACCAGCCGGATCCGCCCCGACCCAGCCATGCCGCGCAGCGCCGCGCCGAAGATCGCCGAGTCCGCGGTCGGCGCGCTGTGCACGACGACCACATCGGCCAGCTCAGGCAAACGGTGGCGCAGCATGCCCATGACCGGGGTGATCCCGCTGCCGGCGGTCACGAACAGGGTGCGCGCCGGCGCAACGGCAGGCAGGGTGAACTCCCCCGCAGCCGGATCCAGCTGCACCACGGTCCCGAGCTGGGCGCGACCGACCAGGTGGTTGCTGACCCGACCGTCGGGCATCGCCTTGACCGTGATGCTGATCAGGCCGTCGGTGCGCGGGCCGGAGGTGATCGAGTAGGCGCGCCAGAGCCGCACGCCGTCTACGTCCACGCCGATCCGGACGTACTGGCCCGGCACGTGCCCAGCCCACCCGCGTCCCGGGCGCAGCACGAGAGTCGCGGCCTCGGGGGTCTCCGCCACGATCGACTCGATCCGTGCCCGCAGCGCGGCACCGCTGTGCAGCGGGGCGAGCAGGTCGAGGTAGTCCGCGGGCAGCAGGGGGGTCGTCACGGCCGCCAGCGCGCGGCGCAGGCTCGTGCGCAGCGGGGCGGCCACAGTCATCATGTGTCGATCATTCAACGCGCTCGGAGTAATGTCGTGACCGCCGATGGTGAATCACCGGATGAGGCTTGTTCGTAAGAAACAAAAAGGTGCAGCTATGAGTGACGCGCAACCGTTGCAGGCGCAGCCCCGACCACGGCTGACCTCAGCCACCCTGGCCGTGCTGCACGAACGCCTGCACGACGTGGCCCAGCAGACGATCGAGGCCGTATCGGTCGAGGTGCCCGGCTATCGCGACACCCTCGATGCCGGCGCGCAGGCAACCCTGGCGCAGGCCGTCGAGACCGCGCTGGGGGGTTTCCTCGCCCTGGCCGCGGCCGACCGGGATGCCAGCGCGCCGTTGACGCCCGCGCTGGATGGCGCATTGATCCTCGGTCGTGTGGAGGCCCAGCAGGGCCGCTCCATGGACGCCCTGCTGGCCGCGTACCGAGTCGGTGCGCGGGTGGCCTGGCGCGGCCTGGCCGGGGCCGCGGCGCAGGCCGGCCTGCCCGCCCAGGACGTCGTGGTCTTCGCCGAGCTGGTGTTCGCCTACATCGATGCACTCTCGGCGGCCAGTGTCGCCGGGCACGCCGCGGAACTGGCGATCGCAGACCGAGCCCGGGCGCGCGCCCTCGAGCGGCTCGCCGAGGGCCTGCTCCTGGGCGGGCCGGAAGAGGCCATGCGCACGGCCGCCCAGGAGGCGGGTTGGAACCCGCCGACCGGGATGGCCGCGGTGGTGCTGCCTGCCGGACGGGTCGACGCCGTGCTCGCCCGGATCGACCCGCGCACGCTGGTCCCGAGCCGGGACCTCCCGGAGTTGCCGCGGGCCGCGGCCGTCCTGCTGATCGCAGATCCGGACGACCGGCTGCGCGACGGCCTCGCCCGTGGGCTGGGCACCCGCGGGGCGGTGGTCGGCCCGGTGCGGCCCTGGCTGGGCGTCCGAGCGTCGTACCTGCGCGCGGTGCGGGGCTGGGAGCTGGGGCTGGCCTCATCCCCGGTCCCCGACGGGGACGCAGGCCCGGGCAGGGACGCAGGCCCGGGCGCGGGCGGCCGGGTCGGCGGCAGTCGAAGTGCCGATCGCCGTGGCGGGGGCCGGATCGTAGACACCGAGGAGCACCTGCCCGAACTGCTGGTCGGCGCCGATCCGGGGGCCCTTGCTGACCTGCGCGAGCGGGCGCTGGCTCCGTTGGCCGGCCTGCGCCCGGCCGTGGCCCAGCGTCTGTCCGAGACGCTGCGCGTCTGGCTGCTGCACCGCGGCCGCCGCGACGAGGTCGCGGCAGCGCTGTTCGTCCACCCGCAGACCGTGCGCTATCGGATGGGTCAGCTGCGGGCGCTGTACGGTGCCGCGCTGGACGATCCGCGCGTCACCCTCGAGCTCACGCTGGCCCTGACCCTGGACCCGCTCAGGCGATCCGGCGCCGCCGACTGAGCGTCGTCAGCATCCCACCGGTCAGGACCAGGCCCAGGCCGACGAGCAGCCACGCCATCGCCCCCTCCGCGCCGGTCTCGGCCAGTTCCTCGCCCTCGTCGCCACCGCCGGCGATCACGTCGGCGAATCGGTTCGTGACGAGGACGTAGTGCACCGTGATCGGTTCGGAGAACATCACGACGCCATCGGTGGCACCCCCGATCGTGCTCGGATCACTGTCCTGCATGCTCACCGACACCCCCTCGGGCACGTCGGTCTCGACCACCCGGCACGTGCTGCCCGGGGGGACCTCGGCGCCGGCCACCTCCTCGCCGGAGAGCTCCAGTCGACCACCGTCGGGCAGTTCGACACCGCTGCCGTCCTGCGCCACGCAGGTCACCTGGAAGGTGAAGGGGCCCGACTCCGGGTCGGCGTTCTTCACCTGCTTGCCGATCACCAGCAGCCCGTCGGGGAACACGTTGGTGATCGTCACGTACCCGATGGGCGCCGACGCGTCGATCACCACGACCCCATCGGTGTCGCCGCCCTCGGTGTCCGGGTCGCTGTCCTCGATGATGACCTCGATCGCATCCGGCAGGTCAGGCTCCGTGACCGTGCAGGTGCTGCCCAGCGGCACATCGGCAGACACCTGGTCGCCACCGTAGAGCTCCACCTGGCCGCCGTCGGGCAGCTCCACCGGGGCCCCGCCCCGGGCCACACAGGTGGCGTGGACGGTGAACGGTCCGATCTCGGGGTCAGCATTCTCGACGACCTTCTCGATCACCAGTTGGCCTGCGGTGAACTGGCTGGTCGCCGTGACCGACACCGGGCCGGAGTCAGCTCCCGTGATGAGGTAGGGGCCCTCCGGCGCGAACGACGCGGGACCATCTGCGCCATCGAAGGGCTGGGCCTGCGTGATGGTGCACTGCGCACCGACGTTGATCCCTTCGACCGTCGCCGTGAGGTCATCGGGAGCGGTGAGGCGCACCTGCTCGTCGACGGTCTGCGCATCGAGGAAGGTGCACGAGACCTCGAAGTCCGAGGGTCCCTGAGCGAATTGGGCGCCCGAACCGGTCAGCGCACCGGTCAGCTCCAGCGAGCCCACCGGGTAGTCGGTGGTGATCTCCACGACCTGGGCGGGGGCCAGGCCCGCCCCCGACTCGGGGCTCGCGGGTTCGACCACGACCTGCTGGGCGGTGTCCCTGGAGATCGAGTCCGACACGGCGCCGTGGGTGTCGGTCACCCAGAACGAACACGTGGCACCCGCAGGCAGCAACTCGGGCACGTCGAGCGTCTGTCCACCGGGCACCAGCACCCTCCCGGAGGCAACCACCTCGGCCGGCCCCGAGCTGCCGCCGGGCTGCTCCTGGGTCGCCGTGCACTGGTAGTCGACTGGGAACGGCGGCAGTTCCAGCCCCGCCGGCGGCGTACCGGTCACGATCGCGCGCACGGCCACCTGCCCGGGGTGGACATCGTCGGCCACGGCGTCCTGCGCGGAGGGCTCCACCAGCACGGCGACGTCGGCCTCGGACGTGCAGAAGAGCTGCCCCCCGATCCTCTGGCTGTCGTCGTGGGAGCAGGTGAACTCGACATCCTGCCCGCCGCTGGTGCTGCGCGCGGCGTTGGTGATGGTCACGCCGGCCGGGGTCCCGGGCGCCAACCGGGCCTGCACCGCGATCGCGACCTCGGCGCCGGGCGTGAAGTCCCAGCCGGGGAAGGACCACCGGGCCCGCGCGACCCGAGCGGGGTCATCGGGATCCTTCGTCGCGGTGAAGTCGACCCGCGCCGGCTCGGGCGTGCCGCTGGGCAGGGTGTAGGTGATCAGGTACTGGGTGCCCGCCGGCTGGCCGGTGACGTCCACCAGGGACAGCCCCTCGGGCAGCACGTCCTCGACGACGAGGTCCGGGATCGCCGAGCGCCCCGTGTTCGAGATGCTCAGGACGAACGGCGCGGACTGTCCCGGCGCGACGCGGCCGTCCGGGGTCACGGTGATACCCATCGAGGCAGCGGCGTCGGTCGCCTCATCGGGGTCTGGCACGGGGAACGAGACCTCGGGGGTCGGGACCTCGAGGGCCGAGACCGCAGGCGTCGAGGCTTCGGGCGTCGGGGCCGCAGGGGTCGGGGCTTCGAGGTTCGGGGCTTCGGGCGTCGGCGCCGCAGGGGTCGAGGCTTCGGTCGTCGGGGCCGCGGGGGTCGGGGCTTCGCTGCGCCGCGCGGAGTCCTGGGACACGGCCTCCCCGGGGCTGCCGGTCGGATCCACGGCCGTGGCCGTCGGCACCCACAACAGGCCCAGCAGCAGCACCACCGCCCCGAACAGCGAGACGCGACGAACAGAACCGGTGGAAGTCACCATGATTGCCCCCTTCACGGGCCGGAGCGTCTCACGCTGCGTGACGCGCCGCTCACTCACCCCCCACCATCCGCGAACGGGCCGCCGGGGTCAGTCGCCACCCTGTTCCCGGCAGATCGGGCACAGGGTGGCGAGCACGAGGATCGGGCCGTAGGCGATGACCAAGTCAGGGCGTGCGACACCTGGGACCGCACATCCGCAGCCCAGGCACGCGACCTCGCCCGGCGCCGGCTGCGCGGCCCACCGCGGATAGCACTGGTCCCGGCACATCAGGATCCCTGGCGCGGTGTCCAGGACCAGCGGCCGGGGCCCGCGGTCGAAAGCCAGGTGGCGTGCATGCGGACACACCCGGTCGGTCGGAGTGCTCGGGTCAGCGAGCCTGTCGAGCATCCGTTCCACCACCCGCAGGACAGCAGCCTCGGGTCGGCTCCATCGCAGCGGGGCCGGGGCCACGTCGGCCATCGAGGCCAGCACATCGCGGCGAGCGGCCTCCATTTGGTCCCACTGCGCCGACTGGGCAGGCCCGCGGTGCCCGTCGTCCGGCATCGGTCCACCTCGTCCCGCCCTTGAGGTCACTGATCGTTCGTCTACCCCGCCTCGGGGCAGGGATACCGCGGCCGGGACGTGCCCTGGGGTATGGATGACCTCGCAGCGGGCAGAGGGACGACATGAACGCTTTCCTCTGGCTGCGCCTCCAGACCAAGAAGGCACTGCTGAACCTGTACGGCCCGCCGACCCTGGACGAGGAGCACGACCCAATCGTGGCGGCCGAACGCGAGTACGCCCACGACGTCCAGGCCGTGGAGGAGGCCGACGCTCAGGAGGCTCGGGAGGCCGAGCACACGCAGGACACCGAACACTCCGCGGGCGTCGAGGGCTCGACGGACCCCGAAGCCCGGAGTGACCCAGAAGCCTGACCCGGCGGAGTCAGTCGGCCACGACCGTCTGGCCACCCCCGAGCGCCCTGACCCGATACATCGACAGGTCCGCACGCTGCAGGATGTCCTCGGCCGACTCGTCGCTGCCGACGCGGGCCAGACCGATGCTCATGCGCACATGGACCTGATGGCCGGCGACCTCGATCGCCGCACTTGAGCACGCACGCCGAGCGGATGAGGCAGGTGCCTCGCCCAAGTCGGACTCGATGTCCGAAGACCACGACGGCCGCACCGGCATCACGTCAGTACCCAGGGCCATCAACTGGCCCGAGGGCCCCAAGGCCTGGGGCGTCAGCTCCGGTCGTGCAACCATGTGACCACCTCCTCCGGCCGCAGCGGCGGCGCGTAGCTGAACCCCTGGACCACGTCACAGTGGCAGGCGCGCAGGAAGTCGTCCTGGGCCTGCGTCTGCACCCCCTCGGCCACGCACCGCAAACCCATGGACTGGATCAGGTCCACCATCGCGGCGACCCGCGGCCGGGAATCGGGCTCGCCGTCGATCCGGGCGACGAAGGTGCTGTCGATCTTGGCCGTGCACAGCGGGAATACGCTCAAGTTGGCCAGCGACGAGTACCCGGTGCCGAAGTCGTCCAGCGCGAGGCACACGCCCGCCTGCGTCAGCTGCCCCATCGCCTGGAGGCCGGCCTCCCGCTGGCGGATCGCCGAGGTCTCGGTCACCTCGAGCTCCAACTGTTCGGCCGGCTGATCGAATCGGGTGAGCAGTTCCAGGACGCGGTCGGCGAAGTGCGGCTGGCCGAAGTGTCGAGCGCTGACATTGACCGCCAGCACCCCTGGGTGCAGCCCCGCAGAGCGCCACTGGGCCACCTGAGCCACCGCGGCGCTCAGTGCCCACCAGCCGATCGGCAGGATCCGTCCGGTCGACTCGGCCACCGGCACGAACTCGGCCGGCGAGGGATCCCCCAACTCCGGGCAGTCCCAGCGCAGAAGCGCCTCGAGGCCCACCGCCGCGCCGTCGGCCAGGCGCACCTGGGGCTGATAGGTCATCCGAAGCTGCTGATCGGACATCGACCGGCGCAGTCCACGCGACAGGGCCAGCCGCCGAGAGCGGCGCCGGGCCACGGTGTCGTCGTGGAACAGCCAGGTGTCGCGGCCCTGGCGCTTGCTCTCGCCCATCGCGTCGTCGGCGCGGCGGACCAGGTCCGCGGCGGTCGCGGCATCGTCGGGGTAGTGCGCCACCCCGACCGAGACGGTGATCATCGCCGTGTCCGAGCCCAGCTCGAAGGGCGCTCGCATCTCCTGGCCGATCCTGGCGGCCAGCTGCCCCGCCGCGCTGCGGGTGGCACCGGGCGCGACCACGACGAACTCGTCGGAGGCGAACCGGCGCACCATGGATCGGGCACCGGCCACCTGCCGCAAGCGCGCTGCGACCGCCACCAGCAGGGCATCAGCGGCATCGTGACCGATGGAGTCGTTGACCTCCTTGAAGTCGTCGACATCGACGTAGAGCACCGCGATCTCATCTGCGTTCGGCTGGGCGGCGGCGATTGCCAGCTCGACCTGCCCGGTCACCAGCGCACCGCTGGGGGTCGGACTCATCGGGTCGTGCAGGGGGCGGTGGTCGGGCGTGACATCCACGTGCGCCACCACGACGCCGTGCGCGCCGAACTGGGCCACCAGCATGACGAACCACGCCTCGCGCTGGGGCGAGTGGCACGGGTACTCCAGGGCGAAGCTGTTCGCCGAACCGGACAGGACCGAGCGCACCCCATCGACGGCTGCCCGAGCTGTGGACCCATCGATCGCGGCATCGCAGTCGATGCAGGTCAGGTAGTTGCGCCCGGGACCGGTGCGCAGTCCGCCGCGATCACCGTTGTCGGTGGCGAACCGGACCCAGGCCTCGTTCACCGCGACGATGCAGCCGTCTGCATCCAGCACCGCGACGTTGGCGGCCAGGTCGTCGATGGCAGTCTGCAGAGCCTCGGACGGCGCCGGACGCCTGACGTGCTCCACCTCGGCCTCCTCGCCTTGCTGCCGTTGCGCCCTCGCGCCACGTCCACCAGGTTCTTTTCGACCCCGCAGGTCTACTCCTACGGAGCGGGGGTAGAGGGTGGACATGACATTCCTACTGTGGATCCTCGCCGTCGTCCTTGTCGTCTCGGGCATCGTTGCCATCGTACGCAGCCAGTTGCTGTGGGGCATCGTGCTCATCGTGGTGGGCCTGCTGGTCGGGCCCGGTGGTGTGAGCCTGATGGGTTGACGCGGCTGCGGGTGCTGCCCGCAGTACGGTCGCCGTCCAATCGGGCGACCCCGGAACCTGCCGATCACACGGGTTCCGGGGTCGCCCGACCCATCCTCTGGTCGATCCGGCTGAGGATGGGGGTGGCTGACACGCCGTGCACGACCGCCGATACCAGGACGGTGAACGTGACCGTGGGCCACAGGAGGTCGGCTCCGACGAAGTCTCCCTCGCCCAGGGCGAAGGCCAGGTAGTACAGCGAGCCGATGCCCTTGACCCCGAAGAAGGCGATGGCGCGTCGGTCCGGCCTCCCGATGGACGTGCCTATCAGCGCGGTCCAGCCCACCAGTGGCCGCAGCACCAGCACCGCGACGAGGCCGAGCAGCGCCCCCTGCCAGGTGAGCCCGGCCAACAACCCGGTGCCCACGGCGTAGCCCATGGCCACGAGCAGGCCCATGGTCAGGATCCGCTCGAACTGGGTGATGAAGGTGTGCGAGGCCCGGTGGAAGTCGTGCTCCCGGGCCCGCCCGCGCAGTGCCATCCCCGCGGCGAAGACGGCCAGGAAGCCATAACCGCCCACCAGCTCAGCGATCCCGTAGGCCAAGAAGGTGGTCGCCAGGACTGCCACCACATCGGTGGTGCCCGCCAATCGGAGTTGCTCGACCGGGGCCCGGAAGGCCAGTAGACCGAAGCCGGCGCCGACCAGCGCGCCGCAGACCAGCCCGAGGACGATCTTGCCCGTCAGCTCCCAGGCGATCCATCCGCCGACCCATTCCAGCGACCCCGCCGCCGCCAGCAGCAGGGCGGCGTAGACGAACGGGAAGGCCAAGCCGTCGTTCAACCCGGCCTCGGAGGTCAGCGCGAACCTGATCTCGTCCTCGTTGCCCGGATCTGAGGTGGGCTCGCCGACCTGCACGTCGGTGGCCAGCACCGGGTCGGTCGGGGCGAGTACCGCCGCGAGCAGCAGCGCGGTTGCCGGCGCCATCCCGAGCAGCCAGGCGCCCGACCCGACCAGCGCGATGAACAACGGCATGGCGATCGCCAGCAGCCGCCAGGTGCTGGCCCACGCACGCCAGGACAGCGGACGGTCCAGGGCCAGACCGACGCCCATCAGAGACACGATCACGCACAGCTCGGTGAGGTGCTCGATCCAGCCCAGATTGGCCTGGACATCCAGCGGCCCGCTGATCGGCAGCAACCCGGCCAGGATGCCCGCGCCCACGAAGATCAGCGCCGGGCTCAGCGCCAGGCGATGCAGAAGCCTGGGCAGCACGATGGCCAGGAGCAGGGCGATCCCGGCCAGCAGGTAGCCGACCGGGACCACGAACTCAATCCACATGGGCCCGAGATCCAGGCGAGGTCAACACACGGGAGGGGGGCACGTCGGCATCCTCTCGCGCCGGACGCGTGCCTGCATGTCTGGCGTCGGGCTCGACCTCACCGACGGGGCGCCGACGACCAACTCGCAGCCGGAGTCACAACGAGTGGCGCGGCTGCTCCGGCTGCTCCGGGGCGCGGTCGTCGGGGACGACCTGCGGCTGTGCGTTGAAGGTGCCGTCCTCGTCGACCGCGCCGTCCTCGGTCGAGGGATCGTTGTCCGCCAGGATCTCCTCGTCGATCTTCTCGGCGTCCTGCGGGGTGTTCTGAGCGCTGTCGAGCCGATCCATCCCAGTCTCCGTTCCCTCGATGACAGTCCCGGCCCGCGCCGGCACCTGCTCATCATGTACCCGTGACCGGGCCGGCAGATACGCGGCCGCTGCGCGACGATCCCCCACGCCCGAGGACGTGCGCCCGAGGACGGGGGCAGCGCTGGACGCGCGATCCGAACCCGCTACGCGGTCAGGCCGCCCTGCTCGTCGGACTGCTCGTCGTGCAACTCGCCGGACAGACCGACGCGGCGATCCACCACCCGTCCCGGGCGCCAGACCACAACGATCCGCCCACCGAGCCGGACCGCACGGATCCGGCTGCCCGAACTGCCCCACGGGGCCGGGGAGCCGCTGCCGACCGTGGTGGTCCAATAGCCGCCCGCGCGAATGAGCCCCGCCAAGGCTTCCGAGGTGCCGTCCTGGGCCAGGAACGGCCAGATCTCGAGCAACCTGCGGCCCAACCACTCGGAGGATCCAGACACCTGGTCCGCGGCATTCTTGACCACGAAGTCCCCGAGGGCCCCATCTGCGCTGGGGACGGACTCCAGGAGCAGCCATGGATCCAGGTGCAGGCGCAGCAGGGTGTCCAGCCATTCCAGCTCCGGGTCGGTCGACTCCGCGTTGCGCAGCAGGATCGGGGCGACCCGCTGCACCGTCCGGGTGATGGAGTCGGCCCGCTGCTTCGGGAAGTCCTCGACCTCTGACCACATCAGTCCGGCGACTCCGACCACGCTGCCGGCATCCACGATCGGTACGGTGGCCACGGCCTCGAACGTGGAGCGCATCGACTCGACGTTGTGGAACTGAGCCACGAGTTCTGCGCTGCTCGCCCAGAAAAGTGCCTGGTTGTCCAGCACGCTGAGCACGTAGGGGATGTCACGTGAGGGCGGGATGCTGCGCCACGAGCTGATGACGTCGCCGGCCACACCTGACTGCCCGACCAGGCGCAGCGACTCGTCGGCGCAGACCCGATACAACGTGACCGCGGCCGGGTGCTCGGAGGCCAACAGGTCGCACACGAGCTGCGCGGCCTCGTCGCCGTGGCTGGTGGCGCCGGCGACCGCATCGAGCAAGGCGTTGCTGACCCCGGCTCGGACGTCTGGCTGTGCCTGCAGCGAGGTCCAGCCGGGCGAGGCCGCAGGCGACTGCGGGACCCGGGAGCGCAGCGCGTCTGTGGGCACCACGAGGTCTGGGGCCTCGGGAGCCGAGACCCCCACGACGGTGGCCGCCACCTCCACCAGCCGCACATTGTGCTCCTGGGACATCACGCGCAGCCGATCGAACGCCTCATCGAGGCTGATGTGGTGCCGCTCGACCAGGACCCCCTTGGCCTGCTCGATGACCGCACGCAGGCGGGCAGCGGCGCGCAGACCGTCGACCTCGTCGCGCAACGCCGCCAAGGTGTCGGCCAGAGCACTCTCGGCCGGTGGGACGGAACGCCGCTCATGCATCTCCACGCCAGTCCCCAATCCCGCACCATGAGGCATGCGCGGCGAAGGCCGCTGCCCAAGCCTAGTCCGCGCAGGCGCGGTTCACCTAGCGCGTGCCGCGGATCGCAGATCGACCGGTGTGGGTGGCAACCCGCCACCGGGGCTCGACAATCCGGTGCGTGCGGTTCGCCCGACCGGAGATGGAGACTTCGGCCGCCGCGGCGGGTCAGGTGCCGCACCGTCGCTCGGGTGGCGCACCGGACGGCTGGCTCATGGCGGACTGGGCGCACCCAAGAGCAGGCCGCGACCGG
>JBAVKQ010000369.1:0-9254 GCA_049688395.1 Candidatus Nanopelagicales bacterium | reverse complement strand
ACGATTCGTGTCCCAAAGCCAAGAAGCCACGCCGACCAGAACCCCCACGCACAGCACGATCCCCGCCCTCACAGCCAGCAGACCGCGACAATCAACCCCGAGCTACCCCGGAAACTCCCGCTAGGGTGGCGCCATGGCTGACCTGCGACTGGGTGGTGCGGTGGATCCGGCGACCCACGAGCGGACGGCCGGCCCCGTCGTCGTGCCCTCCGAGGACCTGAGCACCCACGCGGTGATCGTCGGGATGACGGGCTCGGGCAAGACCGGCCTGGGCGTGGTGCTCATCGAGGAATGCCTGCGCGCCGGGGTGCCCGCGCTGCTGATCGACCCCAAGGGCGACCTGACCAACCTGGCCCTGACATTCCCGAACCTGGCCCCGGCCGAGTTCGAGCCGTGGGTGAACGCCTCCGACGCGCACAGCGCCGGCCAGAGCGTGGCGGAGTTCGCCGCGGCCCAGGCACGGACCTGGACCCAGGGGCTGGCGGGCTGGGACCTCGGCGCCGCCGACGTGGCGGCGCTGCACCGGGGGGTCGAGGTCACGATCTACACGCCCGGCAGCCCGCACGGGGTGGGGCTGAACATCATCGGCAGCCTCGACGCCCCGGCCGACCGCTCCGACCCGCAGGCGCTGGCCGAGGAGATCGACGCCTACGTCTCGAGCCTGCTCAACCTCGTCGACATCGATGCCGACCCGCTGAGCTCGCGCGAGCACATCCTGCTGTCCACGATCATCGGCGACGCGTGGACAGCCGGTCGGGCCCTGGACCTCGCAACTCTGGTGGCCTCGGTGCAGCAGCCCCCGATGCGCAAGATCGGGGTCCTGGAGCTCGACTCCTACTACCCGGAGCAGGAGCGGATGAAGCTGGCACTGCGGCTCAACGGGCTGCTGGCCTCCCCCGCGTTCGCCGCCTGGCTGACCGGGCAGCGGATCGACATCGACTCGATGCTGCGCACCCCCGAGGGAGCGCCGCGCTGTGCGGTGATCACGACAGCGCACCTCGACGACCAGCAGCGCCAGTCGGCCACCTCGGTGATCCTGGCCAAGCTGATCTCCTGGATGCGCCGGCAGCCCGGCACCTCGGACCTGCGCACCCTGCTCTACATGGACGAGGTGGCCGGCTACCTGCCGCCCAACGGCAATCCCCCGACCAAGTCGCCGATCATGCTGCTGCTCAAGCAGGCACGTGCCTTCGGGGTCGGGGTGGTGCTGGCCACCCAGAACCCGGTGGATGTCGACTACAAGGCCCTGTCCAACACGGGCACCTGGCTGATCGGGCGACTGCAGACCGAGCAGGACAAGGATCGGCTCGTCGACGGCCTGACCAGCGCCGCCGGCGGGGTGGACGTCAAGGCTGTGGGCGACACGATCTCGGGCCTGGCCAAGCGAGAGTTCGTGGTCAAGCGCGCCAGCCGGGACACCGTCGAGGTGATGACCACCCGGTGGGCCATGAGCTACCTGCGTGGGCCGCTGACTCGCGACCAGGTGGCCTCGCTGAGACCAGCGGCACCGGCTGCGACTGCCGCACCGGCCGCCGGGCACGCTGCCCCAGCGCCCGACGCGCTGGCCGACGACGAGACCCCGGTCGCTCCCCGGGTCCCCGCGGGCGTGCCGGTGACCTATCTGGATCCGGGCGCCTCCTGGGCGGCGTCGGTCGGCGCCGTGCCCGGGCACCGACTGGCTCCCGCGGCGATCGCCCGCGTGCTCCTGCACTTCGACGACGCCAAGGCCGGGGTCACCCTCGACCAGGAGTACGAGGCAGTCCTGACCCCGGTCCCGGCCGTGCCGCGGCCCGAGCAGTTCGTCGCCGTGGACTACGACGACCGGGACCTGTCAGCCACCCCGCCGCAGGGTGCGATCTACCGGCTGCCCCCATCCGAGCTCGGCGCCAAGACGTGGTGGACGACGGTCGCGCGCGACCTGGCCGCGCACCTCCAGCGCCGGATGACCGTGCAGATCCCGGCGAACACCGAGCTGCGGCTCTACGGCCGCGTCGATGAGTCCACCGAGGCCTTCGCGACGCGGTGCCGGGCCGCGGCCCAGGACGCAGGCGACAAGGCGATCGCGGCGTTGCAGGCCAAGTACGCCACCAAGCTCGCCCGTGCCCAGGCCACGCTCGACACAGCCGAGCAGGCCGCCGATCGGCAGCGCCTGTCGCGCACGACCACCGTCGCCGGCGAGATCCTCGGCGGACTGTTCGGGGGCCGTCGCTCCTCGGCCTCGTCGATGGCCCGGCGGGCCGGCACCGCGATTGATAAGGTCGCCACTGCCGAGGACCGAGTGGACAGACTCGAGGCGGCGATCACCGGGCTGCAGGGCGAACTCGACGCCGAGGTGGCCGACATCCGGGCGCTATGGGCCACCCGGGCCCAGGCCGTCACGACCATGTCGATCACCCTGGCCAGATCGGATGTGAAGGTCACCGGCCTCGGACTCGTCTGGATCCCCGTCGGCACCTGAAGCACAGCAACCAACGCAACTGGAGATGACGTCGTGGAGCGCAGCGCACAAGCCCTGATGGAGTTGGCCGAGGAGCACTCGGCGCGCAACTACCGCCCGCTGCCGGTGGTGATCGCCAGCGCAGCCGGGGCATGGGTCACTGACGTCTCCGGGCGCCGCTACCTCGACTGCCTGGCCGGGTACTCCGCCCTGAACTTCGGCCATGGCCACCCCGAGCTGCTCGCGGCCGCACACGCCCAGCTCGACCGGGTGACGCTGGTCAGCCGGGCCTTCCACCACGACCAGTTCGGGCCGTTCTGCGCCGAGCTCGCCGCCCTGGCCGGCAAGGACATGGTCGTGCCGATGAACAGCGGCGCCGAGGCAGTCGAGACCGCGATCAAGGTGGCTCGCAAGTGGGGCTACACCGTCAAGGGGATCCCCGCCCACGAGGCGGAGATCATCGTGGCCGAGGGCAACTTCCATGGCCGCACGACCACGATCGTGTCGTTCTCCGACGACGACTCCGCCCGCGACCACTTCGGGCCCTACACCCCCGGGTTCGTCACCGTCGCCTACGGCTCGGTCGAGGCGATCCGGGCCGCGATCACCCCGAACACCGCCGCCGTGCTGCTCGAACCGATCCAGGGCGAGGGCGGAGTGGTCATCCCCCCCGAGGGTTACCTGCGCGCGGTCCGCGACCTGACCGCCGAGCACGGGGTGCTGCTGCTGGCCGACGAGATCCAGTCCGGCCTGGCCCGGACCGGGCGCACGTTCGCCTGCGAGCACGAGGGCGTGGTCCCCGACATCTACATCCTGGGCAAGGCCCTGGGCGGCGGGATCCTGCCGGTCTCGGCGATCGCCGCCGACGCCGACATCCTGCGCGTCCTGCAGCCGGGCGAGCACGGCAGCACGTTCGGCGGCAACCCGCTGGCCTGCGCGGTCGGGCGCGCGGTGGTCCGGCTGCTGGCCACCGGCGAGTTCCAGGAGCTCGCGGTCGAGCTGGGCACCGTCCTGGAGACCGAACTGGCCCGGCTGGTCGGCCATGGCGTGCTCGAGGTGCGCATCCGGGGGCTGTGGGCCGGGGTCGACATCGACCCGGCGCTGGCCACCGGCCGACAGGTGTGCGAGGCGCTGCTGGCGCGCGGGGTGCTGGCCAAGGACACGCACGGTTCCACGATCCGGCTGGCCCCACCCCTGGTGATCACCGCCGACGAGTTGATCTGGGCGATCGCCCAGCTGCGCGACGCGCTGGACGAGCTCGGCGCGCGGGCGATTCCTTAGCCTCGCGCTGTGCTCGCCTTGGCTGTTCCGACCACCCAGAGTGACGCTACGATCACTCTATGTACCGCACACCTCTCATTGCCGCTGCCACTGCCCTGCTGGTCCTGCCCCTGACGGCGCTGCCCGCCGCTGCCACGCCGGCCGCTGCGACGCCGGCCGCTGGGCCATCCGCCCCGAACGTCGCCCGGCCCCTTGTGGCGACCGGCGCCACCAGGACGGCGGTGTCCACAGCGGTGTCCAACGATCGGATCGCCGCGGTGCTGAAGTCCCGGACGACCTCGAAGATCCTGGGCAGCCGGTTCACGATGACGGTGTGGGACACTGCGTCCTCGCGCTACATCTACAAGCGCAGGCACGACGCGTCCCTGCGCGGGGCGTCGACCACCAAGATCCTGACTGCCGTGGGTGTGCTGGCCGCCCTGGGCCCCGAGCGCCGCCTGGCCACGAAGGTCCGGGCCGGCGCCAAGCCCGGGGAGATCGTGCTCGTGGCCGGTGGCGATCCCCTGCTGACCAGCACCGACCTGCGCACACTGGCCGCCAGCACCGCGACAGCGCTGACCCGCGGGCCTGGCTCGACCACGCCGAAGGTCGTGGTGCGCGCCGACGACTCGCTGTTCGCCGGGGGCACCCGGTCCAAGGGATGGCCGAGTTCCTACGTGCCCAGTCAGGTGCGCCCGGTGGGCGCGTTCGCCCGCGACGACAACAAGTCCACCGACGCCACCGCGGACGCCGGGCGCTACTTCGCCGCCGCGCTGGCCAACAAGGGCATCCGAGCGACGTACGCGGGCGAAGCGAAAGCCGCGGCCAAGGCGCCGGTGCTGGCCACGTTCGCCGGGCACTCCGTGGCCCAGTCGGTGGCCCACATGCTGTTGGTCTCGGACAACGACACGGCCGAGATGCTGTTCCGTCAGGTGGCGGTGGGCCGCGGGGTGCGGGCCACGTGGCGCGGGGCGCGCACCGCGCTGGCCGACACCCTCCGGGAGCTGCGGGTGCCGCTGACCGGGGTCCAGATCGTCGACGGCAGCGGGCTGTCCCTGGAGGGCCGACTCACGGCGTACGCGCTCACCTCGGCGCTGAACCGGGCCCTGTCCCCGGACCATGCCCGGCTGGCCGGCCTGCGTGGCTGGCTCCCGGTCGCCGGGCGCACCGGCACGCTGCGCGCCTCCTACGGGCGGTTCGACACCTCGCCCTCGAAGTGCGCCGCCGGCCTGATCCAGGCCAAGACGGGCACCGTGGCCGACGCGATCTCACTGGCCGGCTACGCCAACGGTGCGGACGGGCGCACCAAGATCTTCGTCTCCATCGTGAACTCCAGGCCGACTGCCTATTCCCGGCTGACCACCCGCCGCGCGGTCGACCGCGCGGTGTCGGGAGTCACCGGGTGCTGGTAGGAATGGCGCCATGGGCATCGAGGTCGAGCGCAAGTTCCTGGTGACTGGTGACGCCTGGCGGGCGCAGGTCGATTCCGCCACCCGGATCGTGCAGGGATATCTGGCCCAGACCGACACCGCGACCGTGCGCGTGCGGGTCCGCGGCGAACGCGGCTACGTGACGATCAAGGGGGCGTCGGTCGGGATCGCGCGCAGCGAGTTCGAGTACGAGATCCCCGTGCCCGACGCGATGACGATGCTCGATACCCTGGCGCAGGGGCCGGTCATCGACAAGGTGCGCCACCTGGTGCCGGTGGGCCGGCACATGTGGGAGGTGGACGTGTTCGGCGGGGCCAACGCGCCGCTGGTCATGGCCGAGGTGGAGCTGGCCGACGCTGCCGAGGAGTTCGTGACCCCGGACTGGGCCGGCCAGGAGGTCTCGGCCGATTCCCGCTACTTCAACGTGAACCTCGCCCGTTCGCCCTACTCCACCTGGGCCCCGACCAGCTGAGCGGTCCAGAACCGCCGCACCGCGGGCGTGGGCTACCGGTCGGCCTCGTAGGCCGCCAGCTGGTCGATCCGGCGCTGGTGGCGCGGGTCGCCGGAGTACGAGGTGTCCAGGAACGCATGCGCGATGGCGAACACCTCCTCGGTGGGGTGCATCCGTCCGCCCAGGCCCAGCACGTTGGCGTCGTTGTGCTGCCGGGCCAGCTGCGCGGTCGGCACCGACCAGGCCAGCGCCGCACGCACGCCCCGGACCTTGTTGGCCGCCATCTGCTCGCCGTTGCCCCCGATTGTGGTCGATGCTGGTCCGATGATCCACTCCACACACGTCATCGAGGTGCTGGCGACCTCGATCGGTGCGGTCCGCCTGGCCCTGCTCGGGGGAGCGGACCGCATCGAGTTGTGCGACAACGATCCGCAGGGCGGCACGACGCCCTCGGCGGGCACGATCGAGACCGCGCTGATCCTGGCCGAGCCCAGTGGCACACCGCTGCACGTGATGATCCGCCCGCGCGGCGGCGGGTTCGTGTTCGACCGTGACGAGCATGCCGTCATGCGCCGGGACCTGCGCGCCGCGGTGCACCTCGGGGTCGACGGGGTCGTGCTCGGGATGCTCATCGCCGACGGCCAGGTCGACCGGCGCCTGCTCGAGGAGTTCATCGAGACCGCGCAGGGCCGTTCGGTGACCTTCCACCGCGCGATCGATGTCGCCGCCGACCTCGAGGTCGCGGTCGAGACCGCATTCGACCTCGGCTGCGATCGCGTCCTCACCAGTGGCGGGGCGCCGACCGCCGTTCAGGGCGCGCAGATGATCGCGCGACTGGTCCGCAACGTGCGCCCCGGCCGGGTGGTGCTGGCCGGCGGGGGGATCACCGCCGACACCGTGGCGCACCTGGTCGCCGACACGCTGGTGCCCGAGATCCACGTCTCCGCCCGCGGGTACCGGACCACCGGTGCCTCGCCGAGGCCGCCGGGGCTGGTCGGGGTGACCGCCGGCCCGGGCCCCGACTGGCCGGTCAACGGCTGGCCGGCCCCAGATGTCGAGCACCTTGCCCGGATCCGCGACGCGCTGGTCGATGTCGCGCCCTCGGGCCGGTTCGGCGAGGCCGACTGATCCCGCGAGGGCGCGATTGGGTGCGGGCACGACTGGTCCGATGCGGCGCGAAGCCAGCCAGGCCGGCAAGCCCCGTCCGGGCACATCCACCCCGACGCCCGCATCTGCGTGCCGAGGGCGTCGCGCGTGGGAGGATGTACGGCGATGCCGCCGCCGATGGATCCCGCAGATGCACGCCTGCCGGGCCGGCGACGCGCCCACCGCACCGACCGACCCTGGGAGTTCCTGTGGCAGATCCCGCCCTCACCCGTGAGGAGGCCGCGCACCGCGCCGGCCTGCTGGCGGTCCGGTCCTACGACATCGACCTGGACCTGACCACCGCGCCCACCAGCTTCGACTCGACCACGACGGTGACCTTCACCGCCAACGAGCCCGGCGCGAGCACCTGGATCGACCTGATCGCCGCGCAGGTGGTCTCGGCCACACTCAACGGGGCGCCGGTCGACCTGTCCGGCTACACCGGCCAGCGGTTGGCGCTGACCGGCCTGGCCGCGGACAACACCCTGGTCGTGGCGGCACAGTGCGCCTACTCGCGCACGGGTGAGGGCCTGCACCGACTCGTGGACCCGGTCGACGACGAGGTCTACCTCTACACGCAGTTCGAGATGGCCGACGCCCAGCGGGTGTACGCCTGCTTCGACCAGCCCGACCTCAAGGCCGACTTCACCTGGCACGTGACCGGTCCGGAGCACTGGCAGGTCGTGTCCAACTCCCCCACCCCGTCCCCGACCCCGGTCCGCGCTGGCGTGGCCCGATGGGACTTCGCCGCCACCGCGCGGATGAGCACCTACATCACCGCGCTGGTGGCCGGGCCCTACCACGTGGTCCGCGACGAGTACGTCGGCCCGCACGGCACCTACCCGATGGGCGTCTTCTGTCGCGCATCGATGGCCCAGCACCTGGACGCCGACCGGGTGATCGCCGAGACCAAGGCCGGTTTCGCGTTCTTCGAGGACGCGTTCGGCCACCCCTACCCGTTCGGCAAGTACGACCAGCTCTTCGTCCCCGAGTACAACGCCGGCGCGATGGAGAACGCCGCCTGCGTCACGATCATGGAGGACTACATCTTCCGCTCCCGGGTCACCGAGGTGGCCTACGAGCAGCGCGCGAACACGATCCTGCACGAGTTGGCGCACATGTGGTTCGGCGACCTGGTGACCATGCGCTGGTGGAACGACCTGTGGCTCAACGAGTCGTTCGCCGAGTGGGCCTCGCACCACGCCATGGTGTCGGCCACCGACTACACCGAGGCCTGGGCCACGTTCGGCAACCTGCGCAAGACCTGGGCCTACCGTCAGGACCAGCTGCCCTCGACGCACCCGATCGCCACCGAGATGGGCGACCTGGAGACGGTCAAGCTCAACTTCGACGGCATCACCTATGCCAAGGGCGCCTCCGCGCTGCGCCAATTGGTGGCCTGGGTCGGCGAGGATGAGTTCTTCACCGGGCTGCGGGCCTACTTCGCCACGCACAAGTGGGGCAACACCGAGCTGCGCGACCTGCTCACCGAGCTGGAGGCCACCTCCGGGCGGGACCTGCAGGAGTGGACCGGGCAGTGGCTGCAGACCTCCGGGGTCAACCTGCTGCGCCCCGATGTCACGGTGGCCCCGGACGGTTCCTACGCCCGCGTCGCGATCACCCAGGAGCCGCCGACCGCGCCGCCGGGCCTGCCCCCCATCCTGCGCAACCACCGGCTGCGGATCGGCCTGTACGACCTGGTCGAGGGCCGGCTGACCCGCACCGAGCAGATCGAGCTCGACGTGGTCGGCGAGCGCACCGAGGTGCCGGCGCTGACCGGGCGCCGACCCGCGGACCTGCTGCTGCTCAACGATGACGACCTCACGTTCGCCAAGATCCGCCTGAGCCCCCGCTCGCTGGCCACCGCGATCGAGAACCTGGGCGCCCTGGAGCAGCCGATGGCCCGACAGCTGATCTGGGGTGCGGCCTGGGACATGCTCCGCGACGCGGAGATCTCGACCGGGGACTACCTCGGCATGGCCCACTCCGGCCTGCCCACCGAGTCCGACGTCGGCGTTCTCCAGAAGGTGCTGGCCCAGGCGCGCACTGCCATCGACATGTACGCGAGCCCGGGGCACCGACCGGCCTATCGGCAGCGCCTGGCCGCCGCCGAGCACGCCGCGCTGCTGGGCGCCGACCCGGGCAGCGACCACCAGTTGGCCCATGCCCGGGCGCTGCTGGGGCTGGCCCACACCGACGAGCAGATCGCGCTGCTGGCCGGCCTGCGCGAGGGCAGCACCACCGTCGAGGGCCTGGTTATCGACACCGACCTGCGCTGGTCGCTGCTGATCCGGCTGGTTGCCCTCGGGCGCGCCGGGGCGGCCGAGATCGCCGCCGAGCTGGCCCGCGACGACACCGCGAGCGGGCGGCGCAGCGCCACCGCCGCGCAGGCGGTCACCCCCACGCCACAGGCCAAGACCGCCGCCTGGGAGTCCTCGATGCACGACCGTGGGCTGCCCAACGCGATGGTCGAGGCGACGTTGGCCGGGCTGTCCCTCGCCGACCAGCGCGAGCTGTACCGCCCGCTGCG
>JBAVKQ010000368.1:0-41573 GCA_049688395.1 Candidatus Nanopelagicales bacterium | reverse complement strand
GGCCACGGCCCCCGCGCGCAGGACGCGACGCATGGGCGCCACCAGAGCGGTGGGCCCGGGGCGGCGACCTGCCCGTGCGGGCGCCGAGGGTGCGCGCCCAGCAGCATCGGGGCCAGCAGCTCCGTGGCCAGCAGCATCGGGGCCAGCAGCTTCGGGCGGCGCCACGTCCGGGCCGTCCTGCTCAGGGGTGGGATTCATCAGACTCCTGCGTTCTCGGTCCGGCGGACGCTGGGCCAGGCGACGGCGCTGACCAGCAGACCGGCACCGATCAGGCTGGCGATCACGGCCGTGCCCAGTGGGACGAAGGCCAGCATGACCGCGGAGAACGCGATCAGGGCCGCCCAGCCGGTCAGCAGCAGCACCGCGCGCCGCTGGGAATGGCCCATCTCCAGCAGGCGGTGGTGCAGGTGCTGCTTGTCCGGGGCGAACGGCGATCGGCCGGCCCGGGTGCGTCGCACCACAGCCAGCAGCAGGTCCAGCAACGGCACCGCCAGCACCCCCAGCGGGACCAGGATGGGCAGCAGCGCGGGGAACAGGGTCGTGCCGGCCAGGGCGTTCGGGTCGACCTTGCCGGTCAGGGTGATCACGCTGGCAGCCATCAGGTAGCCGATGAGCATCGACCCGGTGTCGCCCATGAACAGCCGAGCCGGGAACGCGTTGTGCGGCAGGAACCCGAGGCACATGCCCACCAGCAGTGCCGACACCAGCGCCGAGAGGGTGGCCCGCTCCACCCCGAACTGGACCGACAGCAGGTAGGCGTAGACGAAGAACGCCGCGGCCGACACGGCCGTGATCCCCGCGGCCAGCCCGTCGAGCCCGTCGATGAAGTTGATGGCGTTGACGCTGACCAGCACGATGATGACTGTCAGCAGCACCGAGGTGGTCGGATCCAGCACCAGCACCCCGCCGACCGGCAGCCACAGGATGGTGATCCCCTGCAGCGCCATAACACTGGCCGCCAGGACCTGACCGGCCATCTTCGTGGGGGCATCGAGCTCCCAGCGATCGTCGGCCAGGCCGATCAGCACGATGATCACCGCCCCCGACAACAGCGCCATCGCCTCGGTGGAGGTCCCCTCGAAGACCGAGCGCATCATCGGCAGCTTACTGGCCAGGACCATTGCCCCGGCCATCCCGACGAACATCCCCAGCCCACCCCACCGCGGGATGGCATGGTCGTGCACGTCGCGGTCGCGGACCCCGGCCACCGCCCCGGCCCGCAGGGCCAGGGACCGCACCACCGGGGTGATCAGGTAGGTCAGGGCCGCGGCGACCAGCAGGCTGAGCCCGTACTCGCGCACTAGCTGCGCGGGTAGGCCGGGAAGCTGGTGACCAGTTCGCTGACCTCGGCCCGGATGCCCGGGGCTGCTGACCCGTCCTCGTCGCGGATGGCCTGACCGATCAGGTCCGCGATCCGGGCCATCTCGGGGCGGCCCATTCCCTGCGTGGTCACCGAGGGGGTGCCCACTCGGATCCCGGAGGCCACGCTGGCCGGGCGCGGGTCGTTGGGGATCGCGTTCTTGTTCAGCACGATCCCCGCGGCGTCGCAGCGCGCCTCGGCCTGCGTGCCGGTGACCCCGGTGCCCTGCAGGTCCAACAGCGCCAGGTGGGTGTCGGTGCCGCCGGTGACGGGGCGCATCCCGTGCTCGGCCAGGCCCGCGGTCAGTGCCTGCGCGTTGGCGATGACCTCGCGCGCGTACTGGGCGTACTCGGGGGTCGCGGCCTCCTTGAGGGCCACGGCCTTGGCCGCCACCGCATGCATCAGCGGACCGCCCTGCATCATCGGGAACACGGCCTTGTCGATGGCCGCGGCATGCTCGGCCCGGGCCAGGATCATGCCGCCCCGCGGGCCGCGCAGCACCTTGTGGGTGGTGAACGTGACCACGTCGGCGTGCGGCACCGGGCTCGGGATGGCCCCACCGGCCACGAGGCCGATGAAGTGCGCGGCGTCGACCATCAGGATCGCGCCGACCTCGTCGGCGATCGCCCGGAAGGCCGCGAAGTCGATCAGGCGCGGGATCGCCGAGCCGCCGCAGATGATCATCCGGGGCTTGTGCTCCAAGGCCAGGTCGCGCACCTGGTCGTAGTCGATGTCCTCGGTGCTCGGGTCCACCCCGTAGTGCACGGCGTGGAACCACTTGCCCGAGAAGCTCACCTTGGTGCCGTGGGTCAGGTGCCCGCCGTGGGGCAGGCTCATCGCCAGAACGGTCTCGCCGGGTTTCATGAAGGCTCCGTAGGCCGCGATGTTCGCGCTGGCCCCCGAATGCGGCTGCAGGTTGGCGTGGTCGGCGCCGAACAAGGCCTTGGCCCGCTCGATGCCGATGGTCTCGGCGTCGTCGACGACCGCGCAGCCGCCGTAGTAGCGACGGCCCGGGTAGCCCTCGGCGTACTTGTTGCTCAGCGTCGAACCGAGCGCGGCCAGCACAGCCGGGGATGTGAAGTTCTCGCTGGCGATCAACTGCAGACCCGCGCGCAGCCGGTCCAGCTCACCGAGGATCACCCCGGCGATCTCCGGGTCCTCCGCGGCCAGCGCGTCGAAGTCGGGTCCCCAGAACGGGGTCTGTGCAGTGCTCATGGCGTGGCTCCAGGGCGCTCGGGGGTCGCCGGACATGGGCGAGTCTACGGGGCCAGCACGGGGTCGTCGGCTCCCGGCACGACGAGTCCCGGGCAGGACTCGCGCAGCGTGTCGATGGCCAGCGTCCCGGGGCGCACCAGCACCGGCCGCGCCCCGGTGAGGTCGATCACAGCCGAGGCGGCACTGCTCGGCATCGGTCCGGCGTCGAGGATCACGGCGAGGCGCTCGGCGAGCTCCGGCGGGAAGGCCGAGTCGACGTCGAGCACCGAGGTCGGCGCGGTGGACGGCGCGGTGGACGGCGCGCTCATGGACTGGGCTGACGTGGTCGGCACGCTCGCCCCGGCCACGACACCCAGGGGGCCGGTGCGCGCCAGCAGCTCGAGGGCCACCGGGTGCAGCGGCATCCGGACGGCGATCCGCCCGGCTGGGTCGGTCAGCGACCAGGCCAGCGTCGACTGCGCGTGCAGCACCAGGGTGAGCGGGCCCGGCCAGAAGTCCAGCATGAGCCTGCGCGCGGTCGCGTCCACCTCGGCGAGCCCCGCGACGGTGGCCACCTTGGGCACCATGACCGGGATGCTCAGGTCGGGACGGCCCTTGGCTGCGCGCAGGGCCTCCGTGCCCCGCTCGCTGAACGCATCCGCGGCGATCCCGTACGAGGTGTCCAGGGGCAGGCCGACCAGCTGGCCCCTGCGCAGCGCGGCAGTGGCCGCGCCGAGACCACGTTCCCGGCCCTCGGGTTCGCTCGTGCCGATGCGCATCATGGGCTCATCCTGCCCATGCGGATCGCCAAGGTGTGCCGGGGCCGACCGGACAGGTCGAGATGGTCGCTGACGTCGGTCCAGGCGGCCTCGTCGTGCTCATCCGGATCGCGGTGGGCGCGCAGCAGTCCGGGGAGGCCGCCAGGGCCGGCATCCTCCCCCTGGACGTCGGCGTGCTCGACCACGAGCAGACCCCCGGGTCGCAGCAGGAGTGCTGCCTGCTCGACCAGCGCCCGCACGACGTCCAGCCCATCGGTCCCGCCGTACAGGGCCACGGCGGGATCGTGCTCGCACACCTCCGGCTCGCGCGGGATCGCCGCGTCGGGGACATAGGGCGGGTTGCTGACCACCACGTCGACCAGACCGGCCAGGTGGGCCAGTGGGCCCCCGGGGAGCGCCGCCCCGGTCGCGTCGGCACAGACCAGGGTCAGCGCACTGCCCGCGACTGCGACCTGCCCGGCGTGGGCGGTGACGTTGCGCTGCGCCCAGACCAGCGCCTCGGGGGCCAGTTCCACAGCCGTCACGCTCGATCCGGGCAGCTCGGTGGCCAGCGAGATCGCCAGCGCTCCCGACCCGGTGCACAGGTCGACCAGCACGCACCCCGGCGCCCCCCCGGCGAACCTGCGGACCTCGTCGACGATCAGCTCGGTCTCAGGTCGTGGGATGAACACACCGGGGCCGACCGCCAGTTCGAGGTGCCGGAACGGGGCGCTGCCGGTCAGATGCTGCAGCGGGACCCGGCGGGCGCGCTGGGCGATCAGGGCGCGGAACTGCGCGGCAGCCCCCGGATCGACATCCGATCCCCTTAGGCGCAGCAGCCCGCGCGGCGCGCCGGTCACGTGGGCCAGGAGCAGTTCGGCATCCACTGCCGGGCTGGGGACGCCTGCCCCGGCCAGCTGCCGAGTCGCATCGGCGAGCAGGTCACGGGTGCGCTCCACCCCGGCACCCTACGTCGGTCCGGGCCGGGCCACGATCCTGTCCGCGGCAGGCAGCGCAGCGGGGCGGCCGGCGCAGCCGTGCGGCCGGCGTGCGCGGGGGCGGCCGGCGAATGTGCTGATCCGGACACGTCCAGGCCCGCCGCGGACACAGGTGTCCGTCCTGGGTCAGGCGCTGTCCGGATCCGAGAATTGCCCGGGGACGGCCACGGGGCCGACCACCTGGGACGGCGGGGGGATCGCCCGAGCGGCTACCCGGCGATCAGTTGCCCAGCGACCCGGCGCCCGTCGCTGACGCAGTCCGGGAGCCCGACGCCGTTCAGGGCCGAGCCGGCCACCCGGACGGGCCCCGCGAGGGTGCTCTCGATCCGGGCGACCCGGTCCCGGTGGCCGACCACGTACTTGGGCATGGCCCCCGGCCAGCGCACGAGGTGGCGCATGGTGGGCGCGCCGGTGGCGCCGAGGATCGCGCTGGCATAGCTCGTGACCGTGGCCAGCACCTGATCGTCGGGCGCGCTGGCCAGTGGACCGACCCGGTCGGGGACGAAGGCCCGCACCAGCACCGAGCCCTCCGGGGCCCGGTCGGCCCACTTGTTCGAGCTGATCGTGATGCCACTGATCGGCGGCCGATCGGGCCCGGCCTCGAGGTAGCCGTGGCCCACCAGCGGCACCGGAAACGACGCGGCGTCGAACCCGAGGCTGACCGAGGAGGTGCTGCCCAGCGGGATCGCGCTGAGCTCGGCGGCGGCCTGCGCCGCGAACGGACCGACCAGGTCCGCGGTGGCCCGCACGCCGCAGGCCAGGAGCACCGAGCCCGCGGACAGCGTCGATCCATCGGCCAGGGTCACCCTGACCCCGGAGCCGTCGAGGAGCTCCAACGATGCGACCGACGCACCGAAGCGGATCGACACACCCTGCGCGGTGAGCGCCTCGACCAGCGCGTCGACCAGGGAACCCATCCCGGCACGCAGGCTGCGGAACGGCGACCCACCGGTCGATCCGGCGCGGCGCGCGGCGCGGCCCTGGGCCAGGCTGGCCAGCATCAGGCTTCGGTGCTCGGCCTCGCTGGTGCGCAGCGTCGGAACGACGGCGTCGACGCTGAGCTCATCGACGCTGGCCCCGTACACCCCGCCCAGCAGCGGGTCGACGAACCCCGCGACCACGCCGTCACCCAGGCGCCGACGCAGCAGGGTGCCGATGGCCATGTCCGCCTCGCCGAGCACGCGCGGGAGCACCAGGTCCGCTGCGGCCCGGATCTTCTGCGGCCAGGTCAGGACCTTCGTGGTGACGAACGGACCGAGCTGCGTCGGTAGCACGAGGCCCATCCCGGCCGGCATCGGGCGCATCCGACCGGCCACCCGCAGCGACACCGACCGCGGCTCGGTGACACTGACGATCTGCTCGCCGAGGCCGAGCTCGCGGATCAGGGCGAGTGCGGCGGGGCGGTAGGTGATGACCGAGTCCGGGCCGTGCTCGATCCGGAAGCCGTCGCGGGTCTCGGTGTGCACCTTGCCACCGGCGCGGGCGTCGGCCTCGAGGACCACCACCTCGCGCCCGGCGGACCCGAGCTCCCAGGCCGCCGCCAGCCCCGTGATGCCTGCCCCGATGACCAGGACGTCGGCGTCCCCGGCGATCACTGCGCGGCGGGGGCGGCCAGCGGGTGCTCCCCGATCGGCGGCTCGTAGGGGCACAGCGGATCGGACTCGAGGAAGTCCCCGGTCCAGGCGTAGGCCCGGGCCCGGGACCCGCCGCACCACTGGGCGAAGGAGCAGCGCCCGCAGCGGCCCTTGTAGCCGGTGACGTCGCGGATGGCGAGCATGTCCGGATGGTTCCGGTAGACCTCGACCAGGCTGCTCTCGCGCACGTTGCCCATCGACTTGGGCAGGAAGCCCGACGGGCTGATCGTGCCGTCCTGGGCGACGAACACGATGCCGTTTCCGTCGCGGATCCCGAAGGAGTGCCCCAGGGGGCTGTGCAGGATCTGCTCCTCGGTCTTGCCCTGATGGCGCATCTGGCGCACCGCGACCCGGCGGTAGGCCATCGCCTCGGTGGTCCGGACCTGGAACGGGGCCTCCCCGGAGATCTCGAACAACCAGCGCATCAGGCGCTCGGCGTCGACCGGTGCCATCTCGCGCAGGGCGGTGCCCCGGCCCACGGAGATCAGGAAGAACAGGCTCCAGCGCAGCAGCTTCTTGGTTGTGAGCACCTCGTACATCGCGGGCAGGTCCGCTGCGGTCACGTCGGTGACCAACGTGTTGAGCTGGACCGGCAGGCCGAGCTCGGCCGCCCAGTCCAGGGCTTCCATCGTCAGGTCGAAGGTGCCCGGGACGCCGCGCACGCCGTCGTGGTGCTCGGGATTGGACCCATCCAGACTCAGGGAGATCGCCTGGATGCCGGCGGCCTGGACTTCGGCCAAGCGCGCCTTGGTCAGGTCGCTGGTGACCGCCGGGGCCAAGGAGGAGGCGATCCCCCGGGCTGCGGCCGCGCGGATCAGCAGGTCGAGGTCGGGCCGGCGCAACGGGTCGCCGCCGGTGAACACGATGTGCGGCAGCGGGCTGCCGAAGGTGGCGATGTCATCGAGCAGGGCCAGTCCCTCGGCGGTGCTCAGCTGTCCGGGGGCGGCGTCCGGCATTGCGGTGGCCCGGCAGTGCCGGCAGGCCAGGCCGCAGGCCGTGGTCACCTCCCAGTAGACGATCATCGGGGCCCGGGCGTAGACCCAGTTCTCCGGGGTGACCGAGCCGATGCCCCCGGGGTGACCGCCCGGATGGCCGCCCGGATGTCCGCCGGGATGACCGGGTGCGTGCGGATGCTGCTCCATCGTTCCTCCTGGGATGGCTCGGACCGGTTGCTCCGGGCGAGCCTGCTGCCTCGACCCTACGTCGCCCACTGCGGGCACGGGCCGGGACCTCGGTCCCGCATGCGGCGCCGGTGGTCGCCAGACGAGCCCATGCGGGGGATCCGGTGATCGTGGGCCGAACCGGGCGCATCCGGCCGTCCGCGTCGCGCCGTGGCCGGAGCCCCACCCACCCGCGTGCGACGGTCAGGAGGCGGACAGGCGCTCGGCCAGATCGGCCTCGGTGAGCGCGTCGATCACCGGGTCGAGGTCCCCATCGAGGACCGCATCGAGGTTGTGGGCCTTGTAGTTGACCCGGTGATCGGCGATCCGGTTCTCCGGGAAGTTGTAGGTCCGCACCCGCTCGGAGCGATCCACCGTGCGCACCTGGGACTTGCGCTGGTCGGAGGCTTGCGCGTCGGCGGCCTCCTTGGCGGCCGCCAGCAGCCGGGCCCGCAGCACCCGCATCGCGGACTCGCGGTTCTGCAGCTGACTCTTCTCGTTCTGGCAGCTGACCACGATCCCGGTCGGCACGTGCGTGATCCGTACGGCGGAGTCGGTGGTGTTCACGCTCTGGCCGCCCGGTCCGCTGGAGCGGTAGATGTCGATGCGCAGGTCATTGGGGTCGATGCTGACGTCGACCTCCTCGGCCTCGGGCAGCACGAGCACACCGGCGGCCGAGGTGTGGATCCGGCCCTGGGACTCGGTGACCGGCACCCGCTGGACCCGATGGACGCCACCCTCGAACTTCAACCGGGCGAACGGGGCATCGCCCGGTTCGACGGCCCCCCGGGCCTTCACCGCCACGGCGATGTCCTTGTAGCCACCGAGATCGGACTCCTCGGAGTCCAGGACCTCGGTGCGCCAGCCGCGGCGCTCGGCGTAGCGCAGGTACATGCGCGCCAGATCCGCAGCGAAGAGCGCGGACTCCTGGCCCCCCTCGCCGGCCTTGACCTCGAGGATCACGTCCTTGTCGTCCATCGGGTCCCGGGGCACGAGCAGCAGCGTGAGGCGCTCGGCGACCTCGGCGCGCTGCACGGCACTCGCGTCGGCCTCGGCGGCGAACTCCGGGTCCTCGGCACCGAGCTCCCGCGCGGCCGCCTCGTCCGCGCCGAGCACCAGCCACTGCCGGTAGGCGGCCACGACCGGGCGCAGCCGGGCATGCCGCTTGCCGACCCGGCGCGCCGCCGCGGGGTCCGCGTGCAGCGCCGGATCGGCGAGCTGGCGCTCCAAGTCGTCGTACTCGCTCTGGAGTGCGACGCAGGACTCGAACCTCGTCATCGGCTGGGAGCGCCCGACAGCTACTTCTTGTCCGCCTTCTTGCCGAAGCGGGCTTCGAACTTGGCCACGCGACCGCCGGTGTCCAGGATCTTCTGCTTGCCCGTGTAGAACGGATGGCAGGCCGCGCAGACGTCGGCGTGGATCACGCCGTTCTTGGCGGTGCTGCGCGTGGTGAAGGTGTTCCCGCAGGTGCAGGTCACGCTCGTCTCGACGTACTTGGGGTGGATTCCCGGCTTCATGCTGACTCCTTCGTGCCCCGGGTCGCAGGTGCAGATGTGCACAGGCGTGAACCGGCAGCGGTCGCAGGAGTATCCCACGCTGCGCGCGTCGCGCCCAAACTCGGCAGGTCAGTCCTCGGATCGGCTGCCCGGCGCGGTGGGCGTGGTCTTCTGGACCTGCAGCAGGAACTCGTAGTTGCTGCGGGTACCGCGAAGCTTGTTCAGCAGCAGCTCCATCGCCTGCTGCGAGTCCAGGGCGTGCAGCACCCGGCGCAGCTTCCAGACGATCTTGAGCTCCTCGGGACTCATCAGCAGCTCCTCCTTGCGGGTGCCAGACGCGTCGACGTCCACCGCGGGGAACAGCCGCTTGTCCGCCAGCCGCCGGTCGAGCTTGAGCTCCATGTTGCCGGTGCCCTTGAACTCCTCGAAGATCACCTCGTCCATCCGCGAGCCGGTCTCGACCAGCGCGGTGGCCAGGATCGTCAGCGAGCCACCGTTCTCGATGTTGCGCGCGGCTCCGAAGAACTTCTTCGGCGGGTAGAGCGCCGCCGAATCCACGCCGCCGGACAGGATGCGCCCCGAGGCCGGGGCGCTGAGGTTGTAGGCACGGCCCAGCCGGGTCATCGAGTCCAGCAGCACGACGACGTCATGACCGAGCTCGACCAGGCGCTTGGCCCGCTCGATCGCCAGTTCGGCGACCGTGGTGTGGTCCTCGGCCGGGCGGTCGAAGGTGGAGGCGATCACCTCGCCCTTCACCGAGCGCTGCATGTCGGTGACCTCCTCGGGCCGCTCGTCGACGAGGACGACCATGAGGTGGCATTCGGGGTTGTTCGTGGTGATGGCGTTGGCGATGGCCTGGAGCACCATCGTCTTGCCGGCCTTGGGCGGGGAGACGATCAGGCCGCGCTGGCCCTTGCCGATCGGGGCGACCAGGTCGATGATCCGAGTGGTCAGGTTGGCCGGATCGGTCTCCAGGCGCAGCCGGTGCTGAGGGTAGAGCGGAGTCAGCTTGCCGAACTCCACGCGGGTCCTGGCCTGCTCGGGCTCGGTGCCGTTGACGCTCTCGACCTTGACCAGCGGGTTGAACTTCTCGCGCCGATCGGTCTCGCGGGCCTGCTTGACCTGGCCGGTGATGGCATCGCCCTTGCGCAGGCCGTACCGCTTGACCATCGACAGCGCGACGTACACATCGGTGGGGCCCGGCAGGTAGCCGGTGGTGCGCACGAATGCGTAGTTGTCCAGGATGTCGAGGATCCCGGCAACCGGGACGAGCACGTCGTCCTCGGTGACGTCCGGCTCGACGTCGCGGCCGGCCGGGCGCCGGTCGGTACGGTCCGAGCCCCCGGTGCGGTCGGTGCGGTTCCGGTTGCGATCGCGGCCACGGCGGCGTCGACCGCTGACCTCGTCGCCGACGCGGTCCTCGCGGCTCTGGGTGCCGTTGTCCGGCTGGCCGGCACCCTGGTTCTCGCGGTCCTGCTGGCCGGCACCCTGGTTCTCGCGGTCCTGCTGGCGGCTGGCCTGGTTACCCTGATTGTCGCGGTTCTGGTTGTCGCGATTCTGATTGCCCTGGTTCTGGCTGCCCTGGTTGTCGCGGCCCGGCTGGTTGGCACTCTGGCCCTCGCGGTTCTGGCCCTCGCGGTTCTGGCCCTCGCGGTTCTGGCCGTTACCTGCCTCCAGCTCGCGGGCCGCACCCGGGTGCACGTCGGCGGTCGGACCGGACGCTGCTCGTCGTGTGCCATCGGAATCTGAACTCGGTCCCTGCTGCGCGGCCGAGGAATCCTCGGAGCCCGGGCGGTTGGCCGGGCTGGTCGTACTGGCCTTGCCACGACGCGCACGGCCGGTCGCCGGCGGCGCCGAAGCCTCCGACTGGCCTGCGTCGGACTGGCCCGCACCGCCTTGAGCAGCGCTGATCGCCGCAACGAGGTCGCCCTTCTTCATCGACGAGACCCCCTTGAGCCCCATGCTGTGCGCGAGCTTCTTCAACTCGGGCAGGAGCATCGCGGACGGGCCGCCCTTGGCTCGGCCGGCCTTCGGGCCGGCATCCGGGGCGGTGCTGATCGTGTCGGTCACGTGGTTCCTCGGGGTCAGTGTCGCCCGCGCGGCGCACGGCCGGGGGCGTTCGACAGGGGTCAAGTCGGATCGGGACGGCGGGAGGAGATCGTCTACGTGCACAGGTGCGAAGGGCTGTGCGTGTCGGTCGGCCACCCATGGGTAGCACCGGCTGATCCACGTCAACGGTAGCACCCCGTCAGCCGATCCGAGCCGTGTCCGCCGGGCGGGGTGTGCGGGGACATGTGCCGGTCAGCCGGAGTGGACCCCGACCTCGGCGACTCCCGGGCGGAGGATCCGCATCGAATCGCCGACCACATCGGCGATCCGGGCGGCGGCCTCGTCGCCGCTGCCGTCCCCGGCCAGGGCGATGACCGACGGACCCGCGCCGGAGATCGCCGCGGGGATCCCCTGCTCACGCAGGGCCGTCACCAAGTCCATGCTCGCCGGGTAGACCACCCGCCGCTGTCGCTGGTGCAGCCGATCGTCGGTGGCTTCCAGCAGCAGGCGGGGATCGCGGGACAGGGCGTGGACCAGAAGGGCCGCCCGCCCAGCGTTGAAGGCAGCATCGGCGTGCGGCACGGCCGGCGGAAGCGCGCCGCGCGCCGTGGCCGTGGCGGCCTGACCGGCCGGGATCGCCAGGACGGGCACCACGTCGGCGTGCACCTCGAAACGGACCGCGCGCCCGACCGCGCCGAGCGGTCCGGGCGCCATCCAAGCGATCGTCGCCCCACCCAGGACGCTGGGCGCCACATTGTCCGGGTGGCCCTCCAGCCGACTCGCCAGCGCGACCAGCTCGGCTGGTGACACCTCGGCGGCCAGGCCGGCCAGGTGCGCGGCCAGCATCAGGCCCCCCACGATCGCCGCAGCCGAGGATCCCAGCCCGCGGCTCTGCGGGATGTCGTTGCTGCACTGCAGCCAGAGGCCGCGCTGGGCCAGCTCACCGGTCGGGTCGAAGGTCGCCAGGCCGGTGCGCACGACGGTGGCGACCAGGTTGCGCCCGTCGTCGGGCAGCACACCGGCGCCCTCGCCCATGACCTCGACGACGACTGCCTCGTCGTCGGTGAACCGCGCAGCGATCCGGTCGGACAGGCCCAGTGCCAGCCCCAGGGCGTCGAACCCGGGGCCCAGGTTGGCGCTGGTCGCGGGGACCTCGATGCTGACCGTTCCGGTGGCCGGGGTCCCGGACGAGGCACCAGACCCCTCGTCAGGCACTGCGTCGCCCAACCGGACGCCCGACCCGTCGGACGGCAGGGACGACCCGTCGGACCTGCCGCGTGGCCCTGCGCCAAGGCAGGTCGCCGGGCCTGTCGGCATCCATCACTCCGCCAGGCCCAGGGCGCGCGCGGCAGCCACCGCGTCCACGGGGATCACCGTGGGATCGGTGGCCTTCGCCAGGGCCCACTGGGTGTCCTTGAGCCCGTGGCCGGTCAGGGTGCACACGATCGTCTGCCCCGGGTCGACCTTCCCGGAACCCGCGGCGGCCACCAGGCCGGCGACCGAGGCCGCGGAGGCAGGTTCGCAGTAGAGGCCGTCGCGGGCGGCCAGCGCGAGGTGCGCCTCGAGGATCTGGTCGTCACTGACCATGTCGATCAGTCCGCCGGAGTCGTCGCGAGCTGCGACCGCGTAGTCCCAGGACGCCGGGTTGCCGATCCGGATCGCAGTCGCAATCGTCTCGGGGTGCTGGACCGGCGCACCCCGCACGATCGGCGCCGCGCCCTCGGCCTGGAAGCCCCACATCCTGGGCCTGCGGCTGGCCAGGCCGGCGCGCTGGTACTCGACATAGCCCCGCCAGTAGGCGGTGATGTTGCCGGCGTTGCCCACCGGCAGCACGTGCACGTCCGGTGCATCGCCGAGGGTGTCCACGATCTCGAACGCAGCGCTCTTCTGACCCTCGATCCGTGCCGGGTTCACCGAGTTGACCAGGGACACCGGGTACTGGTCGGAGAGCTCGCGAGCCACCCGCAGGCAGTCGTCGAAGTTGCCCTCGACCTGGATGAGCGTTGCCCCATGAGCCACCGCCTGGGCCAGCTTGCCCATCGCGATCTTGCCCGCGGGCACGAGTACCGCGGGGGTCATCCCGGCCTTGGCCGCGTAGGCCGCCGCCGAGGCCGAGGTGTTGCCCGTGGAGGCGCAGATCACCGCTCGGGCTCCCTGGTGGGCGGCCAGTGAGATGGCCATGGTCATCCCGCGATCCTTGAACGACCCCGTCGGGTTCGCACCGTCGAACTTCAGCAGCACCCGGGACCCGGTGAGCTCGGAGAGCCAGCTGGACTCCACCAGCGGCGTGCCGCCCTCGCACAGCGAGATGATCGGGGCCTGGGCGGGCAGGTCCATCCGGGCGCGGTACTCGGTGATGACCCCGCGCCAGGGCAACGCGCCGGTCCGGATGGACGCCTCGGTGCTCACTGCTCGGCTCCGATCACACGCATGAATCCGACGACTTCGGCGACCGCGGGCAGCACCCGAAGTGCGCTGACGGTCGCTGCCAGGTCCGCTTCCCGGCCCGAGTGGGTCAGGATCAGCAGCTCGGCGCGGTCCCGCTCGCCCTTCTGGGTCATGCTGCGAATACTGGCACCATGCTCGGCGAACGCGCCGGCCACCGCAGCGAGCACACCGGGCTGGTCCAGGACGCGCAGGTGCACGAGGTAGGCCGTCGAGGCGGCCCCGACCGGCAGCAGCGGCAGGTCGGCGTAGGCCGACTCCCCCGGTCCGGTCGAGCCCGCGACCCGATGCCGGGCTGCGGCCACGATGTCGCCCAGGACCGCGCTGGCGGTGGGCTCGCCGCCGGCTCCCCGACCGTAGAACATGACCTGACCCGCGGCGTCGGCCTCGATGTAGACCGCGTTGAACGAGTCCCGCACCCCGGCCAGGGGGTGCGTGCGAGGCACCAGGGTCGGGTGCACGCGCACGCTGACCCCTTCGATACCGTCGTCGGTCAGGCGCTCAGCGATCGCCAGCAGCTTGATCGTGCAGCCCATCTCCTGGGCTGCGGCCACGTCGGCGGCGCTGACGGCGCTGATCCCCTGCACGTCGACGTCTTCGAGGACGACCCGGGTGTGGAAGGCCAGCGAGGCCAGGATCGCGGCCTTCGCCGCGGCGTCGAAGCCCTCGATGTCGGCCGTGGGATCAGCCTCGGCGTAGCCCAATGCCTTCGCCTCGGCCAGCGCATCGGCGAGCGAGACCCCGGAGGTGTCCATCTGGCTCAGTATGTAGTTGGTGGTTCCGTTGACGATGCCCAGCACGCGGTGGATCCGGTCCCCGGCCAGCGACTCGCGCAGCGGGCGCAGCAGCGGGATGGCACCGGCCACGGCGGCCTCGTAGTAGAGGTCCACCCCGGCTTCGCGCGCAGCCGCGTGCAGGTCGGCACCCTCGGTGGCGATGAGGGCCTTGTTGGCGGTCACGACAGCGGCACCGCCCTTCAGCGCGCGCAGGATCAGGTCCTTGGCCGGGTCGACGCCGCCCATCAGCTCGACCACGAGGTCGGGATCGGTGTCCACCAGGGCCGGCAGGTCCGCGCTGAGCAGGTCGGCACGGATCCCGGGTCGGGTCCGCGCCACGTCGCGCACCCCGACCCCAGTCACCTCGAGTCGGGCGCCGATCCGTGCGGCGAGATCGTCGGCGTGCTCCTCGAGCAGGCGCACCACCTGCGTACCCACGGTGCCACCGCCCAGGACGACGACGGACAGGGTCTGCTGCGGTGCCATGACAGGACTCCTCGGCGGGTTGGGGCCGCGCGACCGGGCGTGGCGCGACGGCGCCGATTCTCTCATGGGCCGGCGCGGGCCTGGGCCCGTGCTGGGCACGTCCGCTGGGGCTCGGGCCGCGCGCGTGGGCGTCGAGACTACTCGGCCGCGAGCAGGCCCGCGTCCAGGGCGAACAGGTCCGCCTCGGTCTCGCGGCGGAGCACCAGCTGGTCCACGCCGCCCCGGACCGCCACCACGGGGGGCCGGGCGACCATGTTGTAGTTCGACGCCATCGCCCGGCAGTACGCCCCGGTGGCCGCGACGGCCAGCAGGTCCCCGCGGGTGAGGTCGGCAGGCAGCCAGGCGTCGCGCACGACGATGTCACCGGACTCGCAGTGCTTGCCGACCACCCGGGTCAGCATCGCCGGGGCGCCCGACACCCGCGAGGCCAGCACGACGGTGTAGTCGGCGTCGTACAGGGCGGTGCGGATGTTGTCGCTCATCCCGCCGTCGACCGACACGTAGGTCCGCCACGCCCCGGTGCGGTACTCGACGGGCTTGATCGTGCCGACCTCGTAGAGCGTGACCATGCTGGGCCCGACGATGGCGCGGCCGGGCTCGACTGCGATCAGCGGGATCGGGATCCCGCGTCGGGCACACTCCCCGGCGACGATCCCGCGCAGAGCCTCGGCCATCCCGACCGGGGCCACCGGATCGTCGGTGGGCAGGTAGGCGATGCCCATCCCGCCACCGAGGTTCAGCTCGGCGACCGAGATGCCGTCGGCTTGCGCGAGGTCGGCGATGAACCCGACCACGCGGTGCGCTGCGACCTCGAAGCCCGAGGTGCTGAAGATCTGCGAGCCGATGTGCGAGTGGATGCCCGCCAGGTGCAGGTCATCGGCAGCATGCACGCGCAGGACCGCCTCGCGAGCGGTCCCGGAGGTCAGCGACAGGCCGAACTTCTGGTCCTCGTGGGCGGTGGCGATGAACTCGTGGGTGTGCGCCTCGACCCCAGTGGTCACCCGTACCAGCACCTGGGCGACCACACCCGCCGCTCCGGCCAGGGCCGCCAGCCGGTCGACCTCCTCCAGGGAGTCGAGCACGAACCGGCCCACGCCGGCGGACAGGCCCGCGCGCAGCTCGGCGTCGGACTTGTTGCTGCCGTGCAGGGTCATGCGTGGTGCCGGGAAGCCCGACGCGCTGGCCAGGGCCAGCTCGCCGCCGGTGCAGACGTCCAGGCCCAGGCCCGCCTCGGCCAACCAGCGCGCGGTCGTCGCGCTGAGGAAGGACTTGCCGGCGAACGAGACGCTGCCCGGCACGGCCCGGTCGGCGTAGGCGGCCTGGAAGGCAGCCGCCCGGGCCCGGAAGTCCGCCTCGTCGAGGATCAGGGCCGGGGTGCCATGCTCAGCGGCGAGGTCACGCACGGACCGCCCGCCGATCGCCAGCACGCCGTCGGCGCCGCGGCGGGCGGTCGCCGGCCAGACGTGCGGATCGATCCGGGCCATTGCGGCCGGATCGGGGGCAGCCGCCACCGGGGTGGTGGGGACGAAATCCCCGTGCAGGGGTCCGGCGGGATGCGCGCGCATGGGCGCGATCCTACGTGGATGGTGCGGCCGCGGGGCTGGCGTCCCGACGGACGAAGCCGTTGCCCACACTCTCGATCTCCGCGGCACCCACGATGGCCAGGCCGACGAGGTACAGCCACAGCTCCAGGGCGATGACGCCGCCGAGCACCGCCACGATCTGGCTGTAGGTCACCGAGACCGACAGGTACCAACTCAACCCGAACGTCCCCAGCAGGATGAGCAGGGCGCCCAGCGCGGCCCCGAGGTTCAGCCACGCCACCGCGCGGCGCGCGCGGGTGCCGAACCGCATGGCCGCGGTCAGCAGCAGGTAGATGATCGCGCCGGCCGCGGGCGCTCGGAGCAGCGAGACGGCCGACGAGTAGGTCTGGCCCAGTCCGAAAGCCTCGAGGATCCTGGGCACGATGGTCAGGACGATGACTCCCACGACGATGGCCAGCTGCGCCAGCAGAGTGACCAGGACCGCCAGGCTCCGGCTGATCAGGCTGGGCGGTTGCGGGTCAAGCTCGAAGGCGATGTCCAGAACCTGCCGGCCGACGTACACGAATCGGCTGGCTGCATACAGGGAGAGCAGCAGGCTGATCATGCCCGCGGCACCGATCGTGGCCAGGCTGGTGTCGTTGAGCTCCTGGAGGCCAGCCAGGACCGACTGCACCGCGGGGACGGCCTCCGGGCGGTCGGCGACGAGCCGTTCGACGTCGGCGGCGAAGTCCACCGGGTTGTAGACCAGCGCGACCACTGCTCCCAGGGAGAAGAACGCGGGGACCAGGGACAGCAGCCCGAAGAAGGCCAGCCCACCGGCCAGGACCGAGCCGCGATGCCGGGCGAACCGTGCGTGCACCGTCGCCCAGAAGCCCAGCGCCGGGCCAGCGGCCGGGATCGTCCGCTCGGCACGACCCACCCACCGGGCGATCCCCGGCGAGCCTCCTTCAGCCCGAACCCGGTCCACCGCAGTCGGGGGCCCGACCGGCCGCCGATCAGGGTCCGTCACCGGACCGGGATCACCGGCACCCTCGGCCACCGGCTACATCCGCTCCGGGGCGCTCACGCCGAGCATGCCCAGGCCGTTGACCAGCACCTGGCGCGATGCGGCGCACAGCCACAGGCGGGCGATGTTCTGGGCGTCGACCGGGTCCTGGCCCATCGGCAGCACGCGGCACACGTCGTAGAAGCGGTGATAGGCCGTGGCCAGGCGCTCCAGGTAGCGAGCGATCCGGTGCGGTTCGCGCAGCTCGGCGGCCGAGGCGACCACCCGCGGGAACTCCGCGAGCACCCCGAGCAGGTCGTTCTCGCGCTCGTGGGCCAGCAGTGCCGGGTCGAAGGGCTCGTTGCGCCAGTCGATGCCCAGCTCGGCGGCGTTGCGCAGCACCGAGGCGATCCGCGCAGAGCCGTACTGGACGTAGTACACGGGGTTGTCGTTGGTGCGTCTGAGCAGCAGGTCGACGTCGAGGACCAGTGGGGAGTCCACCGGGTAGCGGATCAGCGAGTAGCGCGCGGCGTCGACCCCCACCTCGTCGACGAGGTCGTCGATGGTGATGATGTTGCCCGCCCGCTTGCTCAGCCGCACCTCCTGGCCACCCTTGACCATCTTGACCAGCTGGCCGATGAGCACCTGGATGTGGCTGTCCGGGTCGTCGCCGGCACACGCGGCCACTGCGCGCAGCCGGTTGACGTAGCCGTGGTGGTCCGCGCCGAGCAGGTAGATGCACAGGTCGGCGCCGCGCATCCGCTTGTCCACGTAGTAGGCGGTGTCCGAGGCGAAGTAGGTCAACTCGCCGTCGGCCTTGACCAGCACGCGGTCCTTGTCGTCGTCGAAGTCCGAGGTGCGCAGCCAGATCGCGCCGTCGGCCTCGTAGACGTGCCCCTGCTCGCGCAGCTGGGTGAACGCCCGCTCGACAGCACCGGACTCGTGCAGCGCACGCTCGGAGGCCCACACCTCGAAGTGGGTGGCGAACCGCGCGAGGCTCTCCTGCTGGGCCTCGAGCACCGTGCGGTAGCCCAGCTCTCGGAACATGACCATCTGCTCGTCGGCGGGCAGGTACTTGATCGCCGAGTCGTTGGCGACGATCTGCGCGGCGATGTCCTTGACGTAGCTGCCGTGGTAGCCGCCCTCGGGTGCGGGCCGGCCGTGCGCGGCGTTCATGATCGACTCGCCGAAGCGGTCCATCTGCACGCCGCGGTCGTTGATGTAGAACTCGCGGGTGACGTCGGCGCCCTGAGCGGCCAGGACCCGACCGATCGCATCCCCGACCGCGGCCCAGCGGGTGTGCCCCAGGTGGATCGGGCCGGTCGGGTTGGCCGAGATGAACTCGATGTTGATCCAGCGACCGGCCTGGGTGGTGCCGTGCCCGTAGTGGCCGTCCTCAGCAACGATCCGCGAAGCCACCTCGCCCTGGCTGGCGGTCTCGAGGGTGATGTTGACGAAGCCCGGGCCGGCGACCTCGGCGCGGGCGATGGCCGGGCTGCTGACCAGTCGGGCCGCCAGCAGTTCGCCGATCGCCCGGGGTGAGGTGCGGGCGGGCTTGGCCAGGGTCATCGCCACGTTGGTGGCGTAGTCGCCGTGGTCGCGGTTCTTGGGACGCTCGATCGTGGCATTGACTCGGAACCCCGCCGGCAGGGACAGCTTGTTGTCCGCGACCAGGTCGCTGACGGTCGCCGACACGAGTGCGGCCAGGGCGTCGGGAGTCATGCTGGCAATCGTAGTGGGCCGCAACGGGCGTCCCGGTCGGTGTGCCCGGGGGCACGCACCGCGGCACCTGGCACAGGAGGGGCCAATCGGGCCCTGGCGATCGGGAGTCGGTCGGGCCGCGGGCCGGTCGGGCGCTGCGGGGGCAATCCGTCCTCGAGGATGTCGCCAATCGGGGTCCCCGGGCGGCACCCGGCAGGATTTTGGGAGCCGCCTGAGCGGCCGCTAGGATGGGCGGCGCCCTGGCCCCCGTAGCTCAGGGGATAGAGCGGTGCCCTCCGGAGGCATGCGCGCAGGTTCGAATCCTGCCGGGGGCACACGCAGGCCGATGGCCTCCTCGAGGGGCCATGTGCATGCGTGCACCCCAATGGCGGATTCGGGAGGAGCCCCGCGCAGCGGGGCGACGGGTCCTGCCGGGGGCACATGCGTGCACCCCAGGCGCGGGACTATTCGCCCAACCGGGCCAGCAGCAGAACCTCGGCCAGGGTCAGCCGACGCAGCACCTCGAGGTCGACGCTCTCGTTGGGGCCGTGCCAAGAGGCCGCCGGGTCGCCGGGCCCGACCACCAGGATGGTGGCCTGCGGGTACTGCTCAGCGATGTCGGCGATGAAGGGGATCGAGCCACCGATCCCCATGTGCACGGGATCGGTCCCGTCCCAGGCATCGGCGAACGCCCCCCGAGCCACGTCTGCGTGCGGCCCCTCGGGCACCACCGCCACCGCGTTGCCCACAGCCCCGGCCTCGCAGGTGACCTGCACCCCCCACGGCGCATGGGCGATCAGATGATCAGCCAGTGCCTGCTGGGCGGCGGCCGGGTCCTGTCCGGGCGCGATCCGCATGCTCACCATCGCCCGGGCGACGGGCAGCAGCACGTTCGCGGCCGCATCCGTGGCAGGGGCGTCGATCCCGAGCACGGTGATCGCGGAACGCGACCAGATCCGGTCAGCCGCTGAACCCTGACCGATCGAGGCCACACCGTCGAGCACACCGGCCTCGGCGCGCAGTTCCTGCTCGTCGATCTCCACCACCGGGACCGGGCCGTGCACGAGGCCTGGCACGGCAACGCCCCCCTCCTCGTCGTGCAGGCTGGCCAGCACCCGGATCAGCCCCATCAGGGCGTCGGGGAAGAGCCCGCCGAAGACCCCGGAATGCTGTTCACCGGTGTGGGTCCGGACCTCGACGAGGACCTCGACGAGCCCGCGCAGCGAGGTCGTGAACGCGGGGACATCGACCTGCCAGTTCGAGGAGTCGGCGATCACCACGACGTCGGCGGCCAGCAGGTCGCGGTACTCGGCGAGGAACGCAGCCATCGTGGGTGAGCCGACCTCCTCCTCACCTTCGATGAAGAGCCGCACGCTCACCGGCAGCCCCTGCGGATAGGCGGCGCGCAGTACCCGCAGGGCCCCCACGTGGGCCATCACCCCAGCCTTGTCGTCGGCCGCGCCCCGGCCGTAGAGCCGACCCGCCCGCTCCACCGGTTCGAACGGCGCGCTGTCCCAGTCGTCGAGGTTCCCGCCGGGCTGCACGTCGTGATGGGCGTAGAGCAGCACGGTCGGGGCGCCCTGCGGCCCCTCGATCCGCCCGATCACTGCCGGAGCGCCATCGGCAGCGTTGAGCACCTGCACCTCGGCGCCCAAATCGGCCAGCAACGTGGCCACCGCCTCCGCGCTGCGCGCGACCTCGGGTGAGGTCGGGCCCTCACCACTCACGCTCGGGATCCGGGTGAGGTCCTCCAGGTCACTGCGGACGCCGGGCATGGCCTCGGCGACGGCGACCCGGAACTGCTCTGTGGTCAGGGCGGTAGGCATGTGGACATCCTGCCAGCCGCAGGTGCTCGACACGCGCCCGCGCGAGGGCCCGCCGAGCAGACCGTCGAGTGCGGCCACCAGGACGGGATCGTGCGTGCAGCGGTGGCGACTGGTGCGCCACCCGGCGGTGCCCGCGAGCCTCAGGTGACCTCGATCGCGGCTGGCTGCGACGCGTTGCCCGCCTCGTCGACCCCGATCACGCACACGGTGGCAGGCAGGTCGGCGGCCTGGATCGTCTCGGGACTGCCGCCGTACTCGACGTATCCCTCGCCTGCGCCGCAGTCGGCGGATCCCGGGGCCGCGATGAGCCACCGGAAGGCAACGAGCTCGGGTGGATCGGCCACCGGCTGCACCTGCACCCCGCCGGCCACCACGGTCTGGGTGAGTCCGATCGACGCGGGGTCCGGCGGCGTCCCATCGACGGTCAGCACGATCTCGGTGGGATGCGTCGCCGACCCGACGCAGACCAGGGTCCGCCCCTCCTGCGTGGGCAGCGTCACGAGGTGGGTCCACTCCGGCTGCATTCCCGCAGCGGCTGTTGCCGAACTGCCCTGGACGGCAGCACCCCAACCCGCGGGCGCTCGGCAGTCCACATCGCCCAGCGGCCCCTGCTTGACCATGGGCACCGAGTCCGGGGAATCCCCGGCCCCGGCCAGCGTGACCTCGACGCTGCTCCCCGGGCGCCCGACCCGGGCCGCAGCAACAGCCGGCACCACAGCCGCGGGGTCCTCGAGATCGCAGTCCGCGCCGAGTTGCAGCCGGCCGTCGGGAAAGCAACCTGCAAGGGCCTGCACTGACACCAGATACGAGGTGTTGTCGCGCACCGAGTCCCCACCGGAGGTGACCTCGCAGGGCCGGGCGGCCGTGCAGTCGGGGCCCTCGGGTGCCCCGATCGTGGAGGCGTTGGCCATGGCCAACGCCGCTCCGACCCGATTCAGGGCCGGCGAGCCCTGGGACCCGTCCAGGATTCCGGGGCAATCCATCGCCCGGACATCCGACCAGAGCAGCGGCCCGGCGAGCACGTCGGCGCTCGGACCGAGCTGGCACCTGCTGCCGCGCAGGAGCTGCTGGTCGGCCGGGACGCCGGTGACCGGAACCCCCGCGACCAGCAGCTCGGCGCCCTGCTCCGGTGTGGCCACGGGCGTGATGGCACGCACCCCGCGCTCGGCGAGCTCACCCACGGTGGCTCCGAGTTCGAGCACCGCGAGGTCCGTGCCCCGCACGGAGGCCCAGCCGACCTGCTCGACCGGCACCGGGATCGCGTCGACCTCACCTGCGGCGCCCGCGAAGTCGTTGACCTCCAAGGCGGCGCCCGGCACGGTCCGGTCGGTCAGGATCGTCGCTGGATCCGACAGCCCCACGCACCGCGCCGTGGTCACTGCATGTGCCGGCACGTCGTCGCCGCCCCCGGTTGCCAGCACCCATCCGGTGCAGGGCCGCGGGAGCCCGGTCAGGCGGCCCACCGCGGTCAACGAGGTGTCCTGGGACTGCGCACGCTGGAACAGCTCTCCGGGTGATGTCACCGCGTCGAGGTTCGCCCGCGTGTTCACCTGGGTCCACCAGGTCCCGAACACCGCGATGAAGATCACCGCCGCGGCCAGCGCAGCCAGCCAGATGGGGCGCGCATGGCGCGTGGGCGAGGTCGGCTCGCCTTCCTGCGTCCGCCCGTCAGCCATGGCCGACACCGTACGCGATGCGCTGGGCGGCCCGGGGCTGACGACCCGCAGCAGGTGTCCGCCGGGCGCACGGCCACCGGCAGGGGCCGCAGCGGGGCGCCCGCCGGTTGTGTTCTGAGCCACGTCTTTCGGCCAGCGATCAACGCGCGACCGCGGCGTGCGGCACGGCACGCTGGTGGGTATGTCCACACAGATCCTGTCTGGAGCAGCGCTGGTCACTGCCACCGAGATCACCTCCGACGGGTGGCTGGAGATGGCCGACGGTCGGATCGTCGCGCTCGGGGTAGGAACCCCGCCCCGCCCGGCCGACATCGACCTCGGCGGGGGCTACCTCTCCCCCGGGTTCATCGACATCCACACCCATGGTGGCGGCGGAGCCACGGTGGTGGGCGCCGACCCGGACGCGGTGGTCCAGTTCGCGGCAGCCCATCGCCGGCACGGGACCACAACAATCTGCGCCAGCCTGGTGTCGGCCTACTACGACTCGCTGGCCCACGACGTCGCCGTCCTGGCCGAGCTCGTCGACGAGGGGATCATCGCCGGCACGCACCTGGAGGGCCCCTGGATCGCCATGGAGTACAAGGGCGCCCACGACCCGGGCACCCTGCGCGACCCGGACCCCGAGGAGGTCGACAAGCTGATCGCGATCGGCCGGGGCACCATCCACATGGTCACCCTCGCACCGGAGCACCCGCATGGCATCGACGCGGTACGCAGGTTCGTCGACGCGGGGGCGATCGCGGCGATCGGGCACACGAACGCCACCTACGACCGGGTCCGGGAGGCGATCGACGCCGGCGCCAGCTGCTCGACCCACCTCTACAACGCCATGCGTCCCCTGAACCACCGCGAACCCGGCCCGATCGTGGCACTGACCGAGGACGAACGGGTCACCAACGAACTCATCCTCGACGGCGTGCACGTGCATCCGGCCTCGGCCGCCTTCGCTGTGCGAGCCGCCGAGGGGCGGATCCTGTTCGTGACCGACGCGATGACCGCTGCGGCCGGTGCGGACGGGAACTACCTGCTCGGCGACCTCGAGGTCGCCGTCGTCGACGGGATCGCGCGGCTCGTGGAGGGTGGCGCGATCGCCGGGTCGACCCTCACGATGGACCGCGCGGTGCGCTTCGCCATCGAGCAGGTCGGACTCACCCCGCACGCCGCCTTCGCCGCAGCCACCAGCACGCCCGCGCGCATGATCGGGCTGACCGACCGCGGTCGGCTTGAGGTCGGGATGCGTGCGGACCTGTGCCATGTGGGTGCGGACCTGTCCCTGGCCGGGGTCTGGCTGGCCGGGGAACCGGTTGCTCGCGAGGGCTGACTCGCACCGTTCTGCGGCGCCCACCACATCGGCGGCGAGAAACCTTGCCGCCGATGTGGTCGCTATCGGCCTCGGCACGCCAGCCGGAGCCGAACCTTGCCGCCGACATGGTCGTTGCGCATCCCTGGAGCCGGCCCATCAACGACCATATCCAGCGCAAGGTTGGGTCTCGAGACCGAATGACCAGCCCCCAGCGACCAAGTCGACGGCAAGGATGGCCCGGGGACGCCGGGGTGGGGTCCAGCGCCGTGCGGGCACCCACCGGAGCAGGTTCAGGTGCGGGGCCAGGTCCAGCACTCGCCCACGCCCGGCCCAACCACGGCCGCACGCGTCGGCGGTCGGACTGCATCCCTGTCAGGTGCGGGTCACCGGGTGGTGCCGCCCGAGCAGCAGCGAGCCACCCCACGCGGCCCGTCCTCGGCTCATCCGAGCCACCCCACACGGCGCCCGTCCTCGGATCAGCCGAGCCAGCCACCGGGCGGTGGGCGCAGCGCGGACCTGATCGCCTGCTCCTCGCGGGCCTTGGCATCCGCGATCGGCAGTCGGGCGACGGTCACCGTCTCTCGGAATGTCGATCGGGCGAAGGTCTGCAGGCCAGCACCAAGGGCCAGGGCCGCGCGCTCCCCGAACCGAAGGTGCCGATCGTGACCGAAGCGCTGCACCCGGCCACCGCTGGGCCCGCGCACCTTCTCCGGGACCAGCACGAGCTCCACGCGCAGGTCCCGATCGGCCATCGAGGCCATCATCCGGTGGAAACCGGCGACCATCGCCTCCTCGTCGAAGCGCTGACCGCGCTCGACCGCATCGCTGATCGCCGTGACGATGCGCACCCGGCGGCCCGGGACCATCCCGACCCGGGCCAGGAACCAGGTCAGGCCATCGCCGGAACCCTGGCTGTAGAGATAGCGACGCACGGTCTGCTGGCCGACGAACTTGTCGTAGATGACCAGCGGCCGGCTCTGCGTGCACAGCGGTCCGAAGCGCTCGGTCCACTCCACCTCGCGGTTGACCCCCTGGCGCAGGGGCGCGTCGAGCACCTGCCGCGCAGCCATGAGCACCGAGGTTCGCCCGGACGTCGTGATCCGGCCGATCTCCATCAGACCGGAGGGGGTCAGGGCCGAGAACTCGTCGTGGCCCACACCGAGCAGTTCGGCCTGATCGGCCTCGACCAGCACGAGCACGAGATCGTCTGCGAGCTCGGACTCGATGACCTGCGGGTCGAGGATCTGGCCGAGCATCCGGTCCAGCGGTGGGCGCGCGAAACCGACCTGGACCCGTCCGCAGGTCAGCACCACCTCCCAGGCCTTGGCCAGTGAGGAGGGCAGCTTGGCCACCTCCGAGGTGAACAGGTCCAGGTGCGCCTGGGAGGTGAAGACCAGCCGACCGTGCACGCTGAGGTCCTCGAGGAGTTCCTCGTGGATCGCCCGGCGCAGGGCCGCGTCCTCGGCCCGCTCGCCCAGCGCCGGTGCGGAGATGGTCACGCCGACCACGGCGCGCCGCGGCAGCGGCTGCTGCTCAGGCACGGCCACCGCCACGCAGTGCCCCGCCCGAGCGCGGGCCGATCATGACCGGCCGCCGAGCACCTCGGCCAGCCGATCGTCGAAGAAGCCCCCCGGCCATCCGTCGACGAGATCTCCTTGGCCGTCGACCTCCAGACGCCGCACGAACGCAGCCCCCCGGTCGTCGAGGTCGACGTAGACGATGGCGAGGTCCGCGGGGTCGAACGTGCCCTCGCGCACCCGGCGCAGCACCCGCAGCACGAGATGCTCGGAGTGCGTCTCGACGATCATCTGCGCACGCCCGGAGGTGACCGTGTCGAGGAAGAGGTCCCCGACTGCGGACTGCAACCGCGGATGCAGGTGCACCTCGGGCTGTTCGACCAGGATCAGTCCCGCCCGGGTGAGCAGCGACTGCACGATGATCGGCAGGAGCTGGCCGATCCCGAAGCCGACCCCGCGCGGGGAGACCAGCACCGGCGGATCGTGGCGCACGTCCTCGAGGGCAAGGACCGCGAACTCGCCGGCGGTCATCACGATCTGCTCGCTGACGGGGTCGAGCATGCGCACGTGGTAGCCCAGACCGAGCCGGTCGCACCAGGCGTTGATCTCGGGCACGAGGTCGGGGCGAGAGTGGATGATCGCGGCCATGTCCTCCCCCGCCGGCCCGACGTAGTCGTGCCCGCTCAACCCGACCCGGATCGCGTGCGCCGAGCGCTCGCGGATGGGTCCCAGGAAGTGCACGTCCTCCAGGGCACCCCAGAACTCCTCGGTCAATCGATGATGCAGCGCCACGGCCGGCTGGTCGCCCCAGGGCCGGGCCCCGGCGATCACCCCCGAGTCCGGGCCATCGACCAGGTGGGTGCTGCTGCGGATCGCGGCCCGCCGCTCGGCGTCCCACGAGAACGAGATGGCCGCCGCACGTGCGGTGCCCGCCGGCGAGGTCCATCCGAAGCCCAGGGTCATCGGGGCGCTGATGTCATGGTGATGCACGGCCATCCGGAACGAGCCGCCCTCGACGAGGTCGCCGGTCATGGTGAGCACATCGGGGCGCACGGCCGTCTGGGCCAGCATCGGCAGGACCGACAGGAGACTGGACTTGCCCGCGGAGTTCGGGCCGAACACCAGCGTGAGCGGGGCGAGGTCGATGCGTAGCGGCTCGGGTGCGAAGGAGCGCAGCCCGCCGACGGTCAGGTGTGTGATCCGCACGCGGGGCAGCCTACGGGCCCCAGTAGGGTCGAGGTCAGTCCGCAGGGCAGCCGCAGGCAGCCTGGGTCACGTTTCGACTGATACCCCCTGGGGTATTCTGCGCATTGCCCGATCAATCGAGGAGCACCCAATGAAGACCATCATCATCGGCGGCGTCGCCGGTGGCGCATCGGCGGCAACCCGACTGCGCCGGCTCGACGAGTCCCATGAGATCGTCGTGCTCGAGCGCAGCGGCTACGTGTCGTTCGCCAACTGCGGCCTGCCGTACTACATCGGCGGCACCATCGCCGACCGCAAGGCGCTGCTGCTGCAGACCCCACAGAGTCTCAACGCCCGCTTCGCCCTCGATGTCCGGGTCAACTCCGAGGTGACCGCGATCGATCCGGCCGCCCGCACCGTGACCGTGCACGACCTGGCCACCGACCGGACCTACACCGAGGCCTACGACCACCTGGTGCTCTCACCGGGCGCTTCGCCGATCGTCCCGCCGATCCCCGGCGTCGAGCGCGCTATGACGCTGCGCACGATCGAGGACACCGACCGGATCAAGGAGCGGGTCGACGAGTTGCTGGCGGCGGTGGACTCCAGCGAGGAGGCAGTCGGCGGACAGGCACTGGCCGCCGTGGTCGTCGGCGGGGGCTTCATCGGACTCGAGATGGCCGAGAGCCTGCGCGAGCGCGACATGGAGGTCACGGTCGTCGAGCTCGGAACCCAGGTGATGGCCCCGCTGGACCCGGAGATGGCCGCCCTGGTGGCCGCCGAGCTGACGCGCAACGGCGTCGAGCTGGCCCTCGGCGTACAGGTCGACGAGGTGCGCGAGGAGACGGTACTGCTCTCCGACGGCCGGGAGATCGACGCCGATTTGGTGATCATGAGTATCGGGGTGCGCCCCGATGTGACGCTGGCCAAGGCCGCCGGCCTGGAGCTCGGCCCCCGCGGCGGGATCGAGGTCGATGCCCAGATGCGCACCTCGGACGCGCGGATCTTCGCCGTGGGCGACGCCGTGGACAAGAGCGACGCCACCACCGGCGAGCCCACACTGGTGCCGCTGGCCAACTCGGCCAACCGTCAGGGCCGGCTGGTGGCCGACGTGATCGGCGGACGCTCGATCCGCTTCGGCGGCGTGCTGGGTACCGCGATCGTGAAGGTGTTCGGGCTGACCGTGGCAGCGACCGGGGTGAGCGAGAAGCGGTTGAGGGCCTCGGGGCGCAACTACCGGGCGATCCACACGCATCCCGGTTCGCACGCCGGGTACTACCCCGGCGCAGAGCGGATCAGCCTGAAGCTGATCTTCGACCCGTCGACCGGCCAGATCCTCGGCGCCCAGGGGGTCGGCGGCGTCGGCACCGACAAGCGGATCGACGTCCTGGCCACGGCCATCATCGGAGGCATCCCCGCCGAGGAGCTCGCCGACCTCGAGCTGGCCTACGCCCCACCGTTCGGCTCGGCCAAGGATCCGGTCAACCAACTGGGCTACGTCGCCGAGAACATCATGAACGGCACCACGCACATCATCAGCTGGAACGAGATCGACTCCACCGACCGGTTCGTCGTCGACGTGCGCACGCCGGGTGAGCACCGGCGCGGCCACCTCGCGGGATCGATCAACATCAGCGTCGACGACCTGCGCGAGCGGCACACCGAGATCCCGCGGAACAGCGCGGGGCACCCGGTGCCGGTGGCGGTCTACTGCCAGGTCGGCCAGCGCGGGCACACCGCCGCGCGACTGCTGACCCAGCTGGGCTACGACGTGGTCAACCTCGACGGGGGCTGGCTGACCTATAGCCTGGCGCACGGCGAGTGACCGACTGATCCGCGCCGCTCGTCGGCGCACCTCGGGGAGCCGACTGATCCCCGGGGCGTGGCTCGTCCACGCACCTCGGGGGAATTGTCTGATCCGGACACCTGTGTCCGCGGGCGGTCGGCAGCTGTCCGGATTCGACAATTCGTGGCGGCGTGACACGTAGGAGCGGGCCCGGGCGCACGAGCCGGGGCGCAGAACGCAGCGCGGGCGAGACCGACGGATCGCCGAGCACTGTCGGTCCGAGGCGGACGGCTCAGCGCGGGCGTGCCCCGCGCAGGGCGATCCCGGACACCACCATCGTGGCGACCCCGCCGAGCAGCAGCGCCAGGGCGGGCCCGACCACGTCCCCGGCCACCGATGCTGACAGGGCAGTGGCCGCACCGGCACCCAGCGCCAGCCACGCGTTGGCCCGACCGCGCAGGAAGGCGCCGAGCCCGACCGCAGCGACGACGGCCAGCGCCGCACGCGTCGGCCACGCCCATGGGCCGGTGGCCATCCCCACGGAGCAGGCCAAAGCCAGGCTCACGCCCAGGAGTACCGCAGTCCGGCGCCCACGCGCCCATCGATGACCCAGCACCGCCCATGTGAGGGCCAGACCTGCCAGGAACGCCCACGTCCCCGGTCCGGGCGGGGCGACGACCCAGGCCGCCCACGCCAGGGCCACCAGCAGCCCGGTCTCGGACAACGGCGTGCGGGCCAGCGCCGTCACCGCCAGCATCGCCACGGCCGCACCGACCGCAGCCACGGCCAACGATCCCGGCCCGGACCCGGCTGCAGCGGCCGCTGCGGCACCGGGATCCTGGCCGGCCCGCAGCGCAACGGCGATCCCGCTGCTGGCCACTGCGACCCCGGTCGTCAGGAGCCCGGAGACCGCTCGGCGACGCTCGGCACCGAGCACCCGGCGCCGGGGCAGCCGCAGGAACAACCCGGCAGCCACCAGCGTCGAGGTGCTCAGGGCGACGAAGACCACGTGCAGGGTCCAATCCCACGCCGACCACCCACGCACGACCACACCGAGGATGGCGACCAACGCGAGTGCAGCCCCGCAGTACATGCCGATCTCGGCCGCGACCCGGCGGCTGACCAGGGGCGGTGGCGCCACTGCTCCCGGCTGCGGATCCGGCCCGGAACTCCGCGCCGGTCCGGGGCCCACGACCGGGGTTCGCCCGATGACCTGGGTCGCGGCACCCGGATCGGCCAGCACACCGGCCCGAGCGACGTCGAGGACCTCGGTGTGCGGGGTGCCGGGAACAGGTGGGTGAGCGTGCGCAGACCCTTCTCCGTAGGTGGAGGTGTCTGCGTAGGCGGAGGTGCGGTGGGTGACGGTGTCCTGGTCGGCGGAGGTGCGGTGGGAGGCGGTGGCTGCGGTGGGGACGGTTCGTGCGTGGGGGCGTGCGGGCGAGGCCGCGTCCGGTGCGAGGGACGAGCGGGCGGCAGTGGCGCCGGTCCCAGGCGCGGCAGGACCCACCGGGGCGGTGTGAGCGGTGCGGTCCGTGGTCGGTGCCCGCGGAGCCACCGGAGCGATACGAGGGGCCCGGTCCGCGATGGGGGCGCGCGGTGCGGGACGGGTCAGGACGACAGTGTCGGACTCCTCGACAACCTGATCGCCGGCAGCAGACCGCTCGCCGTCCGCAGCTCGACCACCGGCGGCAGCCGATGGGGGAACGACGGGCAGCGCAGCGGTCTGTTCCGTCGGCTCCCGCGGCCCGCCGCGGCGAGGGAATCCACGCATCGCACCAGCGTAGGGCCGCATCCGCCCCATCGGTAGCAGCACACTGTGCCTCATGTCCAAGAACGGCCGGGCGCCCAGCTACAACATGCTGCGGGTGCGCACGTTCGACCGCTCCTGCCTGCGCCCCGACGTCTTCGCCGGGCTCGGCGTAGCCGCCTACCTGGTCCCCCAGGTGATGGCCTACGCCACTCTGGCCGGACTCGACCCGGTGGTCGGCCTCTGGGCCAGCCTGGTCCCGTTGGTCGTCTACGCCGTCGCCGGCACCTCCAGGCTGCTCAGCGTCGGCCCGGAGTCGACGACCTCGATCCTCACTGCTGCCGCACTGGCTCCGTTGGCCCTGGGCGACCCCGCCAAGTACGCGGCCATGGCGGCCATGTGCGCCCTGGTGGTCGGCGTCCTCGCCCTGCTGGCCGGTGTGCTCCACCTCGGGTTCATCGCACAGCTGCTGAGTCGACCGGTGCTCATCGGGTACCTGGCCGGGGTCGCCGTGATCATGATCGCCGGGCAGTTGGGCAAGCTGCTGGGGGTCCCCGTGGACGGCGGGGACCCGATCCACCAGATCCTGTCGGCGATCCAGGCAGCCGACGGCGCCAACGGGGCCACGCTGCTGCTGAGCCTGGCAGTCATCGTGGCGCTGCTGCTGGGCACCCGGCTGGCTCCCAAGCTGCCCTGGCCGCTGCTGGCGGTCCTGGGTGCCACCGGCCTGACCCTGGCGCTCGGGCTGGAGGACCGGGGGGTGCAGGTCGTGGGCGAGATCCCCAGCGGACTGCCGCCGATGAGTCTGCCCGCCGACTGGGGACTGCTGCCCCAGATCCTGGGCCCGGCCGTCGGCATCGCCCTGGTGGCCTTCGCGGACAACTCCCTGGACGGACGAGCCTTCGCCGACGACGGCGAGGAGATCGACTCGGACTCGGAGCTGATCGTCCTGGGCGTGTCCAACCTGGGCGCGAGCCTGACGTCGGGGTTCCCGGTCTCGAGCAGCAGCAGCCGAACCGCCCTGGCCAAGGTCGCCGGGGCCCGCACGCCGGTGTACGGCTGGATCACCGCAGCCTCGATCGTGGTCGTCCTGCTGGTGGCCGGCCCGGTGCTGGCGTACTTCCCGATGGCGGCCCTGGGTGGCCTGGTGGTCTTCGCTGCCATCAAGATCGTGGACATAGCGGAGTTCCGGTGGCTGTGGCACTTCCGCCGCAGCGAGTTCTGGCTGGGCATCGCTGCGGGGGTGGCGGTGCTCACCCTCGACCTGCTGGCCGGCATCGGGTTCGCCATCGCGCTGTCAGCCGTCGTGATGCTCGCACGGGTCGCCCGGCCGCACGCCGCCGTCCTGGGCCACGTCCCCGGCCTGGCCGGTATGCACGACATCGGCGAGCACACCGATGCCGTGCAGGTCGACGGGCTGATGGTCTTCCGCTACGACTCCCCGCTGTTCTTCGCCAACGCCGAGGACTTCCGCAGCCGGGTCCTCGAGGCCGTCGACGAGAACCTGTCCGCGGGTCTGCCCGTGCGCAGCGTGCTGCTCAACTGCGAGGCCAACGTCGACGCCGACTCCACGGCGGTGCAGGCGCTGGTCAAGCTGGTCAACGAGCTGGACCGGCGCGGGATCCGCGTGATGCTGGCCCGGGTGCACGTGGAACTCGCGATCCTGCTCGAGCGCGCCGGGATCCTGGCCATGATCGGCCCGGACAGCGTCTACCCCACGCTGCCCACCGCTGTGGCCGGGCACGAGGCCCACCATCCTCGGCGCAGGGCCTCGGACCCGACCGACTCCTGAGGGATTGTTGGCCGAGGACGGGGGCAGGGGCGGCCAGGCAGATCAGGGGGCCTGCGCACCCGTGCGCGCGGTACGGTCTGGTACGACGTGCACGCGCGAATCTGGAGGGGCTCATGCTCGAGGCATCCGAGGTCGGAAACACCTTGTCCAAGTCGGACTTCAAGGAGCAGGAACCGCAGCTGCGCGTGGACCTGGTCAACGCGCAGTACGACCTGCGCGCCGCGGACTTCGGGGTGCAGATCTTCATCGCCGGCGACGACCGGATCGCCGGCAACGAGGTCGTCAACCGGATCAACGAGTGGATGGACGCCCGCTTCATCCAGACCCACGTGATGGGTCCACTGACCGCCGAGGAGTCCATGCGCCCCCGCTACTGGCGGCTGTGGCGCGACCTGCCGGCGAAGGGACGCATCTCGCTGATGGCCGGCGGGATCATGCGCCTGCTGCACGAGAACCTGGCCGGCGAACTGACCGATGTCGACTACGAGCGCGCGATCGACCACCTGGAGACCCTGCAGGAGGCACTGGTCGCCGACGGCCTGCTGATCATCAAGGTCTTCTTGCACACCCCCGCCAAGGTCCAGCGCAAGCGCATGAAGAAGGCCGAGGACACCCGCGGCGAGGGCTGGCGCATCGACCAGCGCGACTGGGCCATGCTCGACCTGCTCGAGGAGAGCGGCCAGAAGGTCGAGAAGCTGCTGCGGCGCACGTCGGTGACCGGGGCGCCGTGGTCGGTCGTGGAGTCCACCGACGCCCGCTACCGCGACATGGCCGTGGCCCGGACCATCCTCAACGCGCTGACCGCCCGGCTGGCCGAGACCCCGCCGCTGGGGGTGTCCGTCAGCGAGGACCTGTTCTCACCGGCCGAGCGTCAGGCGACCGTCCTGGACACCGTGGACCTGAGCCGCAGCATCGAGAAGAAGCAGTACAAGAAGGACCTCAACACGCTTCAGCGCGAGCTGCACGGCCTGGCCCGGCAGGCCCGCAACCGCGGACTGTCCTCGGTGCTGGCCTTCGAGGGCTGGGATGCCGCCGGCAAGGGCGGGGCGATCCGCCGGGTGACCCAGTCCCTGGAGGCCGGCGACTACCGGGTCATCTCGACCGCCGCCCCGAGCGAGGAGGAGCTCAAGTACCACTACCTCTGGCGGTTCTGGCGTGACCTGCCACCGGCCGGGCGCTTCGTCATCTACGACCGCACCTGGTACGGCCGGGTACTGGTCGAGCGGATCGAGGGATACGCCACCCCCGCCGAGTGGCAGCGCTCCTACGACGAGATCAACGACTTCGAGGACCAGCTGGTCGAGCACGGCTTCTTCGTGGCCAAGTTCTGGCTGCACATCTCCCCCGAGGAGCAGCTGGCCCGCTTCCAGGCCCGGGAGAACACCCCGGAGAAGGCGCACAAGATCACCGAGGAGGACTACCGCAACCGCGACAAGTGGGACGACTATGTGCGCGCGGTCGACCAGATGGTCGTGCGGACCTCCTCGCAGGATGCGCCGTGGCACGTGATCGCGGCCAACGACAAGCTCAGCGCGCGACTCGAGGTGCTCGAGCACGTGGCCACGGGGTTGAAGAAGGCGCTGCGTCGGCTGCCCTGAGCGCGGGCGTGGCTCAGGAGTCGTCGCGGGCGGCGATCTCGGTGAGCACCTGCGCGACCCGCGCCCCCGAGGTCCCGAAGTACTCCGGGGCCAGGTAGTCGGCCATGAACGCGGACACGTCCGGGGTGACCACCGGACCGGAGCGCAGGATGTCGACCAGCTCGTCGAAGGAGTCCGGGTGGTACCCGATCCGCTCGGCGAAGATCAGCGACTCCGCGCTGCCGGGCATGTGCTCGGCGATCCGGTCGGCGAGCAGCCATCGGGGGAAGATCACTGGCTTGCCCAACGCCCACGCCTCGTAGACGGTGGTGCCGAAGTCGGCCACCACGATGTCCGAGCGGGGCATCGAGGCCCCGGTGGGGGTGTGGTCGCGGCGGTTGCGCGGGTGCACGGATACGTCGACCTGGGCGAACTTCGACAGGGCGCGAACATAGTTCTCGAACTCCGGGTAGCTCGAGGTCGACCGGCCGGTCTCCCCGCGCTTGCGCCGATTGTGGGTCGGCGCCCACAGCACGCGCGGCTTGGCGGTGCCGAGCAGCCGCCGGCGCGGCCCGGGCACCTGACCGATCAACAGGTCCAGCCGCGGCCAGCCGACCACGTGGATGCGCTCGGCGTCGAGCTTGATCGCCGGGGACTCCAGCAGCCGTCGGCGCAACCACTGGCCGGGCACCAGCAGGTGCTGGCGTTGGTTGGCCAGGCGCTTGCCCTGCCCGTCGGAGGACCACAGGTAGTTCTTGTCGGCCACGCCGTGGCTCATCACCACGTCGGCCTGCGGGCGGATGAACAGGCAGAAGTTCAGCGCACCCGGGCGGTACTGCGCGACCCGGGCCGGCTTCGGATCGGGCAGGTGCGGATCGATCACGTCGAGCAGCTGGGACTGGACGGCCTGGTAGGAACCGGCACGGTCGAGCACGAAGTGGATCGGCCGGGGCATGGTCCACAGGGTAGCCAGTGCGGGCCGCGCCTTGCCGGCGTGGCGCCCTGGATCGCCGGGTCGGGCTTCGCATCGAGGCCTCCGGGGCGGCCGGGCGGCACCGGATCGACCGTCGCGGCGGCCGTGCCCGGGGGTGCCGGTGGGCGACACGACTGTCTCAGGATGCGGACGAAGATGGACATCCCGACCTCGATGGGTCATTGTCTGGCCCATGACTTCGGCCGGGCGCGCGACGGACACCCTCGTGGTGCGCCGTCACGTCGACCTGTGCCTGATGTGCTCCTGCATGTGTTGCGCCTGATCCCGCACCTTCCCTCCGGACGCTGCGGTCGACCAGGCGCCGGAACCTGCATTCCAGTGCCCTGAGTCAGCGCACGCGTCCTCCTACCCACGGAGAACGCCATGAAAGACATCGACACGCCCGGCGCCCAGCGGCGCACCCCTGCCGGCCGGCCACCCCGCGACGAGGGCCAGTGGGCCCTGGGCTCGACCGAACCCCTGAACGCCAACGAGGTGTTCAAGGCCGCCGACAACGGGCTGAACGTCCGCGAGCGGATCGAGACGGTCTACGCCCGCGCGGGCTTCTCGAGCATCCCCGCTGAGGACCTGCGCGGGCGGATGCGCTGGTGGGGCCTGTACACCCAACGCAGGCCCGGGATCGAGGGCGGTCGCACCGGGAGCCTGCCCGACGAGGAGCTCGACGACGAGTTCTTCATGCTTCGGATCCGCTCCGACGGCGGGGCGCTGACCAGCGCGCAGGCACGCGTGATCGCAGGGATCTCCACCGACTTCGCCCGCGACACCGCCGACATCACCGATCGGCAGAACATCCAGCTGCACTGGATCGCCATCGAGGACGTCCCCGAGATCTGGCGCCGACTCGAGTCGGTCGGCCTGGGCTCGACCGAGGCCTGCGGCGACACCCCCCGCGTGGTGCTCGGCTCACCGGTCGCGGGCGTCGCTGCCGACGAGATCATCGACGGGACGCCGGCGATCGACGCGATCGTGGCCCGGTACGTCGGGGACCCGGAGTATGCGAACCTGCCGCGGAAGTTCAAGACCGCGATCTCCGGCTCCCCACGGCTGGATGCGGCCCACGAGATCAACGACGTGTCCTTCGTCGGGGTGCGCCACCCCGAGCACGGCCCGGGCTTCGACGTCTGGGTCGGCGGGGGGCTGTCGACCAATCCGATGCTCGCCCAACGCCTGGGCGCGTGGGTGCCGCTGGCCGAGGTGCCCGAGGTGTGGGCCGCGGTCATCGGCATCTTCCGCGACTACGGCTACCGGCGGCTGCGCAACCGGGCCCGGCTGAAGTTCCTGGTCGCAGACTGGGGCGCAGCGCGGTTCCGGGAGGTGCTGGAGACCGAGTACCTGCACCGAGCGCTGCTCGACGGTCCGCCGCCGGCCGACGTGCCGACCGGGGCACGCGACCACATCGGGATCCATCCGCAACGCGACGGCCGCGTGTACGTCGGTGCCGCACCCACCGTCGGGCGGATCGACGGCACCACGCTGGGCCGACTGGCCGACCTGGCCGACGCCTACGGCACGGGCCGGATCCGGCTGACCGCGCAGCAGAAGTTGGTCATCCTCGACGTGGACCCCGACCGGGCGGCGGCGCTGGCCGACGAGTTGGCCGAGGTCGGCCTGCAGGTCCATCCGCACCCCGTGCGACGCGCGACGATGGCCTGCACTGGCATCGAGTACTGCAAGCTCGCGATCGTCAACACCAAGGACACCGCCCGGACGCTGATCGAGTCGATCGAGGTCCGCCGCCCCGAGCTGGACGTCCCCCTGGCCGTGCACGTCAACGGCTGCCCCAACTCGTGCGCCCGGTTCCAGGTGGCCGACATCGGGCTCAAGGGAATGCTGGTGCCCGATGGGTCGGGCACCCCGGTCGAGGGGTTCCAGGTGCACCTGGGCGGTTCGCTGGGCCATGCGGCGGGCTTCGGGCGCAAGCCCCGGGCACTGAAGGTGACCGCGGCAGGGCTGCCCGACTTCGTCGATCAGCTCACCGGACGGTACCTGGCGCAGCGCACCTCCGGCGAGCAGTTCGCCGACTGGGTGCTGCGCGCTGACGAGGGGGACCTGCGATGAGCACCGAACGCGTTGCTTCATCGATCCAGCACGTGGAACGCCAGATCGATGAAGCAAGGCCCTCGTCGAACTCCGCCGGGGCCGGCACCGCCCGCGCGGCGCAGCGGGCGGTGCCCTATCACTGCCCGTTCTGCGCCGAGGCCGATCTGCGCCCCACGGATGCGGGACCCGGCGCGTGGCACTGCGCCGCGTGCCTGCGGATCTTCTCGGTGACGTTCCTGGGCCTGGCCGACCCGACCAGGACCCCCAGTACCCCGATCCGCCGTGGCGGACTGACATGACCGGCTCGGCACGGCTGGGGACCGGGCCGCAACGGGCCGCCCGGGGCGCCGCCGTCGCCGCCCACCTGAGCGACCCGTTCGACCAGGCCCGGATGGCCCTGGCGTGGGCCCACGACACGTTCGGCCCCGACCTGGTGCTGGCCTCGAGCATGGGCGACGAGGTGCTCGTGCATCTGGCCAGCGAGGTGATCCCCGAGGTGCGCGTACTGTTCATCGACACCGGGTACCACTTCGCCGAGACGGTGGGCACCGCCCAGTCGTTCGCCGCGACCCGGCCCATCCGGCTGCTCACCGTGCACCCCCTACGCACCGTGGCCGAGCAGGACGCCGCCGAGGGTCCGGACCTGTTCGCCCGCGACCCAGACCGATGCTGTGCGCTGAGAAAGGTCGAACCGCTCGAGCGCGGCCTGGCACCCTTCGGGGCCTGGATCACCGGCATGCGCCGCGCGGATGCCCCGACCCGGACCGACATCGAGGTGGTCGGCTGGGACGCCCGCCGGGAGATGGTCAAGCTCAACCCCCTGGCGGGCTGGACCGACGAGGACGTCGACACCTACGCGTTGGTCAACGACATCGCCCTGAACCCGTTGCGCCAGGCCGGCTACACCTCGATCGGCTGCCAACCCTGCACCAACCTCCCTGCCCCTGGACACGATCCCCGATCCGGCCGCTGGTCGGGTCAGGCCAAGACGGAATGCGGACTGCACACATGAGCACACTGACCCCGACCCAGAACACCGTCCCCGAGGACGGGACGCAGCACGCCCACATCGGCGCCGCGGCACCGGCGCTGGCCCTGGACCACCTCTGCGCGCTGGAGAGCGAGGCCATCCACATCATGCGCGAGGTCGCCGGCGAGTTCGAGCGCCCGGTTCTGCTGTTCAGCGGGGGCAAGGACTCCGTGGTGATGGCGCACCTGGCCATCAAGGCCTTCCACCCGGCACGGATGCCCTTCCCGCTGCTGCACGTGGACACCGGGCACAACTTCGACGAGGTGCTGGCCTACCGCGACCAGACGGTGGCCCGCACCGGCGCCCGCCTGGTGGTGGCGCACGTGCAGGACTGGATCGACCGCGGCGCGCTGCGCGAACGCCCCGATGGCACCCGCAACCCCCTGCAGACGATCCCGCTGCTCGAGACCATCGCGGCACACAGGTTCGACGCGGTGTTCGGCGGCGGTCGCCGCGACGAGGAGAAGGCTCGGGCCAAGGAGCGGATCTTCAGCCTGCGCGACGAGTTCGGCGCGTGGGACCCGCGTCGACAGCGCCCCGAGCTGTGGGACCTGTACAACGGCCGGCACTCCCCCGGCGAGCACGTGCGCGTGTTCCCGCTGTCGAACTGGACCGAGGCCGACATCTGGCGCTACATCGAGCGCGAGGCGATCGCCCTGCCGGAGATCTACTTCGCCCACGAGCGCGAGGTCTTCCTGCGCAACGGCATGCTGCTGGCCCCGGGCGACTGGGGTGGGCCCGGCCCTACCGAGACCCTCGAGGTCAGGCAGGTGCGCTACCGGACGGTGGGCGACATGTCCTGCACCGGGGCGGTGCTCTCGGGGGCCGCCACCGTGGCCGAGGTGATCACCGAGGTGACCGCGAGCCGGGTCACCGAACGAGGCGCCACGCGCGCTGATGACCGCATGTCCGATGCGGCCATGGAGGACCGCAAGAAGGAGGGGTACTTCTGATGGCTCACGAACTGTTGCGCCTGGCCACAGCCGGGTCGGTCGACGACGGCAAGTCCACGCTCGTGGGGCGACTGCTGCACGACACCGCATCGATCCTGGCTGACACGCTCGACGCGATCGAACGCGTCAGCCGCGACCGGGGCGGTGCCGCGGCCGCCCCCGACCTCGCGTTGCTCACCGACGGCCTGCGCGCCGAACGGGAACAGGGCATCACCATCGACGTGGCCTATCGCTACTTCGCCACGCCGGCGCGCTCGTTCATCCTCGCCGACACCCCCGGGCACGTGCAGTACACACGCAACATGGTGACCGGGGCCTCGACCGCGGAGTTGGCACTGATCCTGGTCGACGCGCGCGCCGGGGTGGTCGAGCAGACCCGCCAGCACGCGGCGATCAGCGCGCTGCTCGGGATCCGGCACATCGCGCTGGTGGTCAACAAGATGGACCTGGTCGGTTTCGACCAGGCCGTCTTCGACCGGATCCGCGCCGAGTTCCGCGCGTATGCCGCAGCGCACGGGGTCCTCGATGTGCTCGCCATCCCGATCAGTGCGCTGGACGGGGACAACGTCGTGACGCGCTCGGAGCACACCCCCTGGTACCCCGGACCGACGCTGCTCGAACATCTCGAGTCGGTCCCGGTCGGCACGGATCCGACCGAGCAGCCGCTGCGGCTGCCCGTGCAGATCGTCATCCGGCCGCAGGACCCCGAGCACCGCGACTACCGCGGGTACGCGGGGCGGGTCGCTGCGGGTCGGGTCACGGTCGGCGACGAGATCGAGGTGTGCCCCAGCGGGCTGCGCAGCAGGGTGGTGGGGATCGACACCTACGACGGGCCGCTGGCCTGGGCGCAGGCGGGACAGTCGGTCACGCTGCGCCTGGCCGAGGACATCGACATCTCACGGGGTGACCTGATCGCCGGCGCGGGATCGGCACCGGCGGCCACCAAGGAGGTGTCGGCGACCGTCACCGTGCTGGCCGACGATTCGCTGACCCCCGGGCAGCGGCTGCTGCTCAAGTCCGGGACCCGGACGGTGCCCGCAGTCGTGGCGGGCATCGACAACCGACTCGACGTGGACACGATGGACGTGCATCGCGAGGTGGACCGGTTGGCGCTCAACGACATCGGCCAGGTGCGGCTGCGCCTTGGCCAGGCGATGGTCTTCGACGCCTACACCGACATTCGCGCGACGGGGTCGTTCCTGCTCATCGACGCCCAGACCGGTGCCACCGTTGCCGCGGGGATGATCCGCGGAGCACTCGGATGAGCGCGCCGGCCCCCGTCCGGTCGACAACCGCGCAGACGGAGCCCGCCCGAACGGGGCCCGCCGAGGCCCGGGGCGCCGCGGACGGGCCAGGGCGCTACCCGATCCTGCTGGATCTGGCCGACCGGGCTGTGCTGGTGCTCGGCGGCGGACCCGTGGCTGCCCGGCGGGTACTGGGGTTGGTCCGGTCCGGTGCCCGGGTGCACGTCGTGGCCCCCGCGGTGTGTGAGGACCTGGCCGACCTGGTCACCGCAGGTGCCGTGACCTGGTGGCCGCGTGCGGCGTCCACTGATCAGCTCGGCGGTCCGGCGGGGCTCGTCGCAGGGTTCGCGGGTGCCGACCAGCAGCCACCACCGGTGCACCGACCCGATCCGGCGGAGCGGTGGTGGCTGGTGCACACCGCGACCGGCGATCGGCTGACCGACTCCGCGATCGCCGCCGAGGCGCACCGAAGGGGCATCTGGTGCGTGCGTGCCGACGACGCCGGAACCTCGGCAGCGCACACGCCGGCGGTTGCCCATGGGCCCGACGGCGTGCAGGTCGCGGTCTCCGGGGGCGGCGACCCAGGTCGGGCCAGGGCCATCCGCGACGCGATCTCCGACCTGCTGGCGACCGGCACCCTGCCCCTGCGTCGGTCCCGGCGCGCCCCGGCCGATTCGATCCAACTTCGAGGGGGGCCAAGGCCAGGGAACCTGGATCGATCGGCACTCGGGCGGCCCGAACCTGGATCGATTCGCAGGGGGGGCGGGCGGGTGGTCCTGGTGGGGGGAGGGCCCGGTGACCCAGGCCTGATCACGGTCGCCGGCCGGCAGTGGTTGGCCCGTGCCGACGTGGTCGTGACCGACCGGCTCGGGCCCGTCGAGGTCCTGGCCGAGCTGGACGAGGCCGTGCAGATCGTCGATGTGGGCAAGTCCGCAGGGCATCACCCGATCCCCCAGGATGAGATTAACCGGATCCTCGTGGACCACGCCCAGGCCGGTCGGCTGGTGGTGCGGCTCAAGGGCGGTGACCCGTTCGTCCTGGGCCGGGGCGGCGAGGAGGCGCTGCACTGCCTGGCCCACGGCGTGCCGGTCGAGGTGGTCCCCGGAGTCACCTCGGCGATCAGCGTCCCGGCCGCGGCCGGGATCCCGGTCACGCATCGGGGCGTCACCACGTCCGTGGTCGTCGCCAGCGCCCACGCGGGCGCCGGACCCGCGCTGGATGCTGCCCGACACGCCCCCGCCGATGCCACGGTCGTGCTCCTGATGGGCCTGTCCGGGCTCGCCGACACCGCGGCCCAACTCGTCGCTGGAGGGCGCGGCGCGCACACCCCGGTCGCCGTCATCAGCCAGGGCTGGACCCCGGCCCAGCGCACCGTCACCGGCACGCTGGGCACCATCGCCGCCGATGTGTCAGACGCTGCGCTCCCGGGCCCGGTCGTCATCGTCGTGGGCGAGGTCGTGGCACTGCGCGCACAGATCGGGGACCTGGCCCGGCGTGCCGACGGTTCGAATCTGCGCGGGCGGGTAACCATAGGGTGATGTCCCTCACCCTGCTGGCACACGGCTCCCCCGACTCGCGGCACGCCCGCGACGTCGGGTCCCTGGCCGGGCGCCTGAAGGTGGCCGGCGTGCCGACCTCGGTGGCCTACCTGGACCATCATGGGCCCACCCCCGCGCAGGCCGCGCAGGCATGGGTGAGCGGGGGCGTGCGCGCCACCACGGTCGTGCCGTTGCTGGTGGCTCCGGCGTTCCACGTCCGGGTGGACGCACCGGCGGCAGTCCGGGCGATGCGGGCGGCCGCTCCCGAGCTCGAGGTGGATCCCGCCGAGCCCGTCGGCCTGCACCCGCTGCTGGTCCGCGCCGCCGCCGAGCTGCTCGCGGCCTCCGGACTGCCGATCACCCCGGGTACCGGGATCATCCTGGCCGCGGCCGGCTCAAGGGACCTGCGCGCCGTGGCTGCGATGGAGGCTTTGTTCCGCACCGAGGCCCCGGCCCTGGCCACCCGGCTGGGCGCCCGGGCCGTGCGCACCGCGTACCTGGACGGCGGTCGGCCGCTGGGCCGGATCCGCACCCTGATGCGCTGCGTCGACGGAGCGGCGTCATTCGTCGTCGTCCCCATGGTCATCGCCGAGGGCATCCTGCGCGATCGGATCGTCGCTGCAGCGCACCGCCACGACATCGACGTCACGCCCGGGGCGTTGACCGACACGAACGCGCTGGCCGAACTCGTGATCCGCCGGGCCCGCAGCAGCTGGGGTGCCACGACCCAGAACGGCCCCGCGACGGCGGACGCCGCCCGCTGACCCGGCCCGCTGACC
>JBAVKQ010000367.1:0-23665 GCA_049688395.1 Candidatus Nanopelagicales bacterium | reverse complement strand
AGAGGGCATAGAAACGAATAGCAGGGGAAGGAACTCCTCTGCACGTTCCCTGAAGTCACTTCCCATAGCCCGATGAAGAGGGCATAGAAACGCTCGGAAATTGGCATCAGCCAAATGCCATGCCACGTCACTTCCCATAGCCCGATGAAGAGGGCATAGAAACTTGACGGTAGCCTTCAGCTGGTCGATGGCGTACTCAAGTCACTTCCCATAGCCCGATGAAGAGGGCATAGAAACTCGCTCTCGCCCGAGGGGATGACAATCCCCTCGACGTCACTTCCCATAGCCCGATGAAGAGGGCATAGAAACTTGCCGTTGCCGTCGGTGGCGGTGGCAGCGGTGGCGCCGTCACTTCCCATAGCCTGATGAAGAGGGCATAGAAACATGAAGCCGGACGCCGGCGACCACTCGCTGTGGCCCTTGGTCACTTCCCATAGCCCGATGAAGAGGGCATAGAAACGGGGACCACTCAGAGTGGCCCTTGTCGGCGGTCGCGTCACTTCCCATAGCCCGATGAAGAGGGCATAGAAACATGATGGGCGTTGGTGTAGTCCACAACCTTTCCAGTGTCACTTCCCATAGCCCGATGATGAGGGCATAGAAACACGCCCCATGTTGTGTCCGGCCGGAAGGACGCAGCCCACGTCACTTCCCATAGCCCGATGAAGAGGGCATAGAAACGGCATTCCTGAGGGTCCTCCACATCGATTGGGTGGACAGTCACTTCCCATAGCCCGATGAAGAGGGCATAGAAACGTGGCGATGTTGCCACTGTCATCTCGGACCGAGACGTCACTTCCCATAGCCCGATGAAGAGGGCATAGAAACACTGGAACCCGAGTTCGGCCGCGTGTGCCTTGATCTCGTCATTTCTCATAGCCCGATGAAGAGGGCATAGAAACTGGTGGTCGCCGGCGCCTGGGAGGCGTCGACAGGAGTGTCACTTCCCATAGCCCGATGAAGAGGGCATAGAAACACCTTGACGCGCGTGTCGAGGTTGTAGCCGTACACGGGTCACTTCCCATAGCCCGATGAAGAGGGCATAGAAACTGGTCGGTGTTCAGCCCTCAATTGTTCGGGTTTGGGTCACTTCCCATAGCCCGATGAAGAGGGCATAGAAACCAGTAGTAGCAGCAGCGCCGCGATGGCGTCGCCTACGTCACTTCCCATAGCCCGATGAAGAGGGCATAGAAACGCATTGCCGCCGCCGTTGGCGGCGGTGGCGGTGGCCGTCACTTCCCACAGCCCGATGAAGAGGGCATAGAAACGTGGCGATGTTGCCACTGTCATCTCGGACCGACACGTCACTTCCCATAGCCCGATGAAGGGGGCATAGAAACACGCCGCATCGCGCGGACTCGCGTAGTCGAACACATCGAGTCACTTCCCATAGCCCGATGAAGAGGGCATAGACACCCTCGACGGTTGCGCTACCGGCCGTGTACACGGCGGTCACTTCCCATAGCCCGATGAAGAGGGCATAGAAACCAGCCTCGATCGCTTTCCGCGGACGATCGTCGTCAGGGTAGAGTCACTTCCCATAGCCCGATGAAGAGGGCATAGAAACGAGTAGTCGGCGATAGCGTCCAAGTCGGAGTAGTTGTGTCACTCCACATAGCCCGACGAAGAGGACACAGAAACGGTGAACTCTCCACTCCTGTTGCCGGTCACTGGGGATGACCATGTTGGCGTCATGAATGGTGATCATGGCTTCCGGGTAGTGGTGAGCACCGCCGGTCACTCCACGAGAGCCGCACCCATTTCAAACCGCCAGCGCATGAACCTCAGAGGTCGTCCTCGTTGAGCCTGCGCCCACCGAACTTCCCCTTGAGTTGCTCGTCGAGATCGTTGGCCGTGTTCGCCAACGCCCCGATCACGGCGTGCAACTCCTCGCGATCCAGGAAGTCCCCGAGGAGGGTGTGGTCGAGGACCACGTCGACCGTCCCTTCGGCTCGCATCCGCAGCGCGGCCGCGCCGAAGAAGTACTGCTGGCCGTCGGTGGCCACCCATCGTGTGAGTTCTGGGGTGTCAGGCGCCTCGAGTATGACCGGCGCCGTGAACCGAACCAGTGAACGTTCCTTCTGTTCCAGGACCGAGATGAACACGGCCGTGGAGTCATAGGGGACGACCAGCCCATCTCCGGACAGGCGGACGAAGAGGTCCTCCTCGGACAAGAAGCGCTGGATCTTGAGCATGACTGCGTCTGCGGACATCGCATGTTCCCTTCTATCGTTGCGTCTCTGATGGCAAGCGGCAGTTGCGTCCTAATCGTGCGGGTCCAGGACCACGGTCGAGGCTCCCTCGACAGCCAACAGGTAGCGCCCCGTGGGGAGTCCCGCCAACGGTCGCAGGATGAGGTCCTCAACCGCCCGGAGCAATGGACGAGCCCCGTACTCGCGGGAGAATCCACGCTCGACGAGCAGGTCCTCGACGTCATCGGTGACAGAGATCTGCCATCCGCGATCCTCGAGGCGCAGGATCGCCTGGGCGAGGTTGACTGCAGCGATCTCGCGGATCACCTCTTGGCTCAGCGGGCGGAAGACAACGGTCCCGTCCAGCCGGTTGAGCAGCTCTGGTCGCATCCGTCGGCGCAGCTCGGCGAGCACCTCGGCGGAATCGGCGTCGTCCTGCGAGCCATCCTCGAGGAACCCCGTCGCCACCTTCTGCGCGAAGGCTTCGGCGCCGATGTTGCTCGTCAAGATGACCACGACTTCGGCAAAGTCAGCCCGGTTGCCCAGGGAGTCGCTGAGCGTACCGGCGTCGAAGACCTGGAGGAAGGCGTTCCAGACGCTGGGGTGCGCCTTCTCGATCTCGTCCAGGAGCAGCACGCACTGGGGACGCATGCGGATCCGGGTCGTCAGCCACGAGTCGGGGTCGGTGGAACCCACATAGCCCGGGGGTGAGCCGAACAGTTTGGACACCGTGTGCGGCTCGGCGAACTCGCTCATGTCCAGGCGGATGACTGCCTCGCTGGAGCCGTAGATCTCCCTGCCGAGCTGGAGCGCCAGGGCGGTCTTGCCGGTCCCGGTCGGACCCGCGAAGAGGAACACGCCGTCGGGCCGTTCGGGGCGTAGGTCCAAGGCCGTCCGAGTGACCGAGAGACGATCGGTGACGTGCCGGATCGCTTGGTCCTGGCCGATCACGTGCGCGCCAAGCGCCACCCTGGCTCGGTCGGCGTCGAAGGCCACATACTGCTGGGCGGGCACCTCGGACCCGAGGTCACCGGCCCTGGCCGTCAGGTCAGCCCGCAACTTGGCTGCTGCGCCGGCGCGGTCCAACCGCCGCACAGCCAGGGCAGGATGCGACTGAGTGTCAGACATCCGCCTGGGCATCGCCGCCGCCGCAACGACGTCTATGGGGATGACCACACCGTGGTGTTCGGCGAGTGCCTTCGCCTCTTCCCGCGCGATCTCGAGGACTTCCTGCGCGTCGAGTGCAGGCACCCGGCAGATCTCGAGCTGGGTCATGAACTCGGGATCCGCGGCCCGGAACCTGTCCAGATTCGCACTGGAGAGCATCAGGACGATCCTGGTGCCGGGGCCAGCGACGAGTGCCCGCATCGCGGCCAGACTCACGTAGTCGATGGCACCGCCGAGGCGCATGAGAACGTCTGCGTCATCGATGACCAGCACCCCGCTGGTGGCCAACGGCGTCAGCGCGGACCAGTTGCGCTGCGCGAGCAGGGATGAAGTGTTGGTGACATAGACCGCTGCACCCGACAAGGGACCCCGATAGCCGGGTCCCACCAACACAGCCGCCAACGCCTGAGCCACGCTGGTCCGCCCGCTGCCCGGGTCCCCGACCAGGAGCACTGGCTGCGGTTCGCGCGCCCCGAGCATCGCAACAAGGCGATGGACGATCGCGCCACGACCCACCGACAGCGGCACGGTGGCGGCCTGCTCGACGAGCTGGCGTTGGGCCGGAGTCAACTCCCGGGGTTCGCCTGCCTGCACCCGCCCGCTCTTCTCGGCCGCGTGGCCATCGCTGTCTGGTGCCTCAGCCCGGTCGTCTCCGCGCACCAGCGGACTCTCGGCCTTGGAGCCGGGCGCTTCCACGGGCCGTTCAGGTTCCCCGGGCTTTCCCGGTTCCACGACCTCTGCTGCCAGGCCGACGACATGTACCAGCAGTGTTTGCATCGGGTCCGGGGTGGCCGCGACGTCGGCAAGGATCTTCTTCGTCTCTGCGCTCAGCGTCGGGCTGGCATAGTCGGCCTCGATGGCCTGCAGCTGCTGGTTGATCGCCGAAGCCAGCTCCGCCGGGACGCGATCCTTGACCAGGCCGCGGGCCGCGACGGCGGCCACCAAATGCAGCGGGGTGACCTCTCCGTGACCGTGCTTCTTCGCCTGACTCTCCGCATCGGCCACGAGCATCCGGACATCCATCGGCAACTTGGGTGCCATGGCTCACCCCATTCCCACACTGGCCACAGTGCCTGGACACCACGAGGTCTGCGCGTCCCCCGTCATCGCGAACGTCCACGTTGCAGTGAGGCCAACGCGAAACCGCACCCCCCGCAACATGGTCGCCGTCTCCCCCTCGAAGTCCCGCAGGACGACCCAGCCGGTCAGGTCGTCGAAAGTGCTTGAGGATATCGCACCGCCCGAGCGGCTCCTCTGGGGCACCGTGTTCCACGCCCCGGAGCGGCTGGTACCACCCGAGGACAGCGCGCACCGTGCGTCGGCTACGGTGCAGCCATGAACGGGGGGACCTACACCTTCGACCTGCTGGCGCTGCGCCGCTCGGACGCGATACCTGAGCTGGCCAACTCCAGCGGCGCCCAGAGCCTTCACCTGGGTCAACGGCTGGCACGTCTGGTGGCCGAGGCGCCGCACGGATGCACGCTTCAGGTACGCACGCGCGCACTGGAGTCGAGGATCGCCATCAGCGTGGAAGTCTGGGCCAGTGGCCCGATCGGGGAGGAACGCGCCGGTCTCGCCGTTTCCGAAGACTACGTGCGACACCTCGCCGAGGAGGCCGCCGGCCTGCTCTCAGAGGCCGCGGTGCCCAGCCCGGTGCAGCAGGTCGCCGAGGTGCGGCCCTCGGATGCGGCCAGCCAGCGGTCCCTGTGGCTGACCCCACGAGGCCCGGGCATCAAGGGGCGTCTGCTGGGCTATGTGGGCGCACCGCTCCACGATGCAGGGATCTGGGCGGTACCGCGGCGAGCCGATCCCGAGGCGCTCGCCAGACTGCTGCTGGCCAACCCGCATCTGACCCTGCTCCAGACCGTGGCCCCGCTGGACGAGGCTTCCATGAAGCAGGCGCGAGACGACCTCGACCGGGAACTCGGCGGATCGGGCAGCGAACACGAGGAGTTCTTGGGAACGCCGGTGATCGCTGGGGCGGCCGTGGTTGCCACCGGCCCACCGTGGACGCTCCCCCTGCGCCTGCGCGAGCACCTGCGCAGCTGGTTCTCCTGGGTCGATCTGGACGAGGTCCCGGTGCGGGCCACCCAGCCGGGATTGGTGGTGCCCGAGTCCCTGGCTGCTGGCCTTCTGCGGCTACCCGCGACGACGGAGAGTTCCTTCCCCGGCCTTCCGGTGGAGCCTCGCGTCGTCGCCTTCGAAGGTGACACCGCTGCGCAGGAGGGCGTGCGGGTCGGTTCGGCGCGCAACGTCCGCGACGAGCTGTGCGACATCGTGCTCTCCGATGAGGTTCGCTCGCGACACGTGCATGTGATCGGCGAAACGGGGTCAGGCAAGTCGACGTTGCTGACCGCGATCGCGCTCGAGACCGCCGCTCGTGGGGAGGGCCTGTTGTTCCTCGACCCACATGGCACCACCGTCGAGCGGATCCTGCGCGAACTCGATCCAGCAGCCCGGGAGCGGGTTTGGCTGATCCGATGTGGCGACACGGCAAATCCGGTGCGCCTCAACCCATTCGCAGTCTCCGACCCCGCGGAGCGCGACCTCGTGATCGGTGACATGACCGAGGCCTTCCAGCAGCTGTTCGATCCCAAGCACGAAGGGATCGTCGGCCCACGGTTCCAGCGCGTGATGCGCAATGCGCTGATGTCGCTGGCCGAGGTCCGCAGGGATCGAACCTCGCTCCTCGACGTCCCCCGACTGTTGGAGGATGAAGCCCTGGCCCAGTCGCTCGCAGCCAGGTTGACCGACCCGACGCTGAAGGCCTTCTGGCGCAACGACTTCTTCGGCAACCGCAGCAGCGAGGTCAATGAGATCCGCGCCTGGGTGGCTTCGAAGTTCAGCGGGTTCACCTCCACCGCAGCCATGCGGGCGATCCTGGAGTCAGGCGCGGACTCGTTCGACCCGGAGCTCGCGATGAGCGACAACCGGATCGTGCTGCTCGACCTGGCCAAGGGACAGGTCGGCGTGACCGGCGCCCGGGTCCTGGGCCTTCTGTACCTGCTTCGGTTCTGGGCCGGGGCGCTGTCGCGCCCAGCGCCGCACCCCTACACGATCCTCGTCGATGAAGCGGGCTCCTTCTCCTCGGTCCCGTTGGCCAACATCCTGGCTGAGGGCCGCAAGTTCGGGCTGCGGGCCGTCATCGCACACCAGTTCATGGGCCAACTGGTCGGCGACCTGACCGAAGCCGTCGAGGGATCGGTTGCCACACGCGTCATCTTCCGGGTCGGTCATGACGACGCCAAGGCCCTGGCGGTTGCGACCTATCCCGAGTTCAGCCCGCTGGACCTGACGGGCCTTCCCCAATTCGTGGCCGCGACCCGGCTGGCTGACACAGGTCAGCCGTTGCGCCCCTTCACTCTCGAGGTCGACCACAACGCGCGGGTCCAGCCGCTGCCCGACGCCGACCAAGCCATCCAAGACATCCGCGCCCGAACGATCGCCGATCTCGTCGACCCGCTGCGCACCGAACATCGGATGGAGCCGCGGGACCTTGCCCTTGGACACCCTCCGCAGCCGCGCAGCGAGTCGTTCCTGGACGAGTGGCTGGAGAAGCGCAAGCGCGAGCGGTCCACACCCGATGAAGCACAGCCAGGCGACGCATCCGCAACGTAACGTGGGATCATTCGGCAGAGAAGCGCCAATAAGAGGGCGCTGGCACCCGAACCCGACCTCCGTCGGCATCGATGTAGGCACAACCGAGCAGGGCTCGTCACACAGGTCCGAAGACCCTGCGCTCAGACGAAGCCAGCATGCCTGCCCAGATCGTCGGAATCAATCGGCGGGCGGTCGGCACGAACGCGAGTCGCCCAGAGCGAAAGAGGAGAAGTAGCCGACAGTGGGATCGGCGAACGTCCCGATGACTAGTCCTCGGTCGAGAAAGCGGTTGAACTCCTCGCAACTGGTCTCCGGCAGGAGGGCACAGCCGTGACAGGCTGCCAGGTTGCAGGAGTCCGGCCCCTGCCCTTTCTCGCCCGCGTCCATGCAGACGGGGTCAGTCGAGCACCACTGCGCGTCGGCCACCGCTGAGGCGAAGACCGAGCGCAGGCTGTCGTGCCGAGCCATACGTACCAACCCTCCCATGGTGCCCTCCGAGTCGCCAGCAGCCGTGTAGATGAGCAGCCCCGCCATCGATCGGTTTGGCGTCTGCGAGACGTAGAGCCGTTCACGCAGTGAAGCCGAGCTATACCCGCAGGTGAAGATGAATTCGTTGATGAGCAGGTGGGCGAGCGTGTGGATCAGAACGAAGCGCGGACTGATCGGCCGAGCTTCTACGCCACGGAGCCGGGCCACATCACCATGGTGGTCGGTGATCTTCTGGGCGCGGGCCAACACTGGGGGCTGCCGCTCCCACGTGGCCAGTTGGTCGGCATTCAGTTCAAGGTAGATGCCTTCACCTTTCACGACGTAAGCAGGCAACCAGTCGTGGGCGGGCGGCAGTTGACGTCGACGGAGCAAGCACTTTCCGGCCGACAGCTTGAGTTCGTCGTCCCGGACGCGGGTGAAGCCCCGCAGTGCCCTGGTCTCGGTCAGAGTCTCGACCCGCCGAACACGTCCGAACGGCCGTGCCAGCCGCGGGTGCATCCCCGGATCGGTCACTGTCAGCATGTCGTCCGTAGGTGTCTCACGGAGCAGCAGGAACTCTGGATGCCGCCATAGGTCCGTGGCCGTCAGCGACTCGGCCGCTTCGGCTTCCTCGCCATCCTCCGCGCCGACACTTGTAGCGTCGCCCTCGCTCCCCCCCGAAATCCCGAACATGTCCCAGTATCCGGCCAGGAGCTGCTCGTCCGAGATCGGCGCGAACAGTTCAGGCGGCAGCTCATCACGGATCTGCTGCGCAGCCACTGCCGCTCCATCCGTGCGGTGCAGTATGCGCAGAAGCGGGCGCACGTCGGCCCGGTTCAGCAGGTCGTGCAAGGCAGCGCTCACGGCGCCCACCTTCCTCGGCAGATAGATCGAGGACTCGACCTTCGGGAAGTAGACGTTGCCAGCACCGCGTAGGGCGCCTCGGATAGCTTCGCTACATACCCCTTCCGATTCGCCCAACCATGGCCGGGAGCCCTTGCACTCGAACGGCTGGCTGTTCCCGACCGAGTTGTCGGTCAGGAAGGTGCGCTCGACCTCGTTGACCCAGCGCGCGCTCATGATCCCTTCCAGATAGCGCTCCTGGCCGCATCCCTTGGGTGTCGCTTCGGGGTCACAGACGACTACTTGGCCCTCCAAGCCGCCGCCGCCGCGCGATTGGAGCCGGAGCACGCCGCGACAGTTGGGGTCATGGCTCCTATGCACCCACTCGCGGAAGGGGAAGTCGTCGAGATGGCCACCGGCGCAGATCGCGACGAATGGCACCTGAGACATTCGCGACCGACGCAGCCTTCCCGAACTCCTGTCGACATGCGAAGGATCCGGGCAGTCGACAGGCTGCGCCATCGTGAGAGGGCTGAGCTCCAGTCGCTTGCAGTAGATGCAGAACGACCACCGCGGGAAGCGCAGCACGGGCACCTTGAGGTTCGTGTTACGGGGGTCGTTGCCCTGACGGCGCATCCGGAAGTCAGGAAGTCAGGCGGTAACCGGAACTCCCGGACCTGCTGCCGGCATCGACCCGGTGGGCTGGGCTGTGGGTCGGGTGCTCACGGACGGGAGCAACAACACCACCGAGGACGACGCTCGTCAGTTCACCTCGGCCCTGTGGTTCGGGATCGACCAGAACGGCGGACGCGGACACGTGCCGGCGGTGTGGACGACCAAGTCCGAGAGCCATCTGGGTCTGCCCACCTGCTGACATTGCGGCAGGCGAGGGGCCGGGGCCCACCCGCCCCCCTCGCTCATTCGCCGTGGACCATCGCAGGCGGGGCCCCTGCGCACGAACACGCCGGGGTGCGTAGGCTTGCAGCCAACGTCGACCTGATGGGGGAACCATGAGACTGCATATCAGCCGTAGCCAGCAGGATGTGAAGGGCCGATTCGGTGGCAGCAAGGGCGTGTCCTTCACCCTTGCGTACCGACTGGAGCTCACTGCCGAGGAGTCAAACCTCGTCACGAGATACCGTTTGGAGGACTACCCACTGACCTGGGTGACTGTGCAGGGGACTCGCATTCCCGACGACACAATCGCCGGCATGGTCACGGGCCGAACTCAAACGGTCCAGGACGTTACGACACTGCTGAGCAACGAGCGAATCGTCAAGGATGCGTGTGACGAACTCCCCGTGCTGTTCGAGGTATGCCGCACCTTTGGGGGATCGGAAGTCGTTGACTACCCGAGGTGATAGTCCGGTGCTCAGGCCTTGCCTCGATCACGACATCCATCATTCGGCCGATATGGATCAACTGTCAGCGCCGCTGACTCCCTGCTGACGTGACGGGCGGACGTGGCGCTCGGTGGGTGCAGGTACTGTGGCGACAGGATCAATCGAGGGGCGGACCCGGGTCCGGGACTTCTTCATCTCCTACTCGTCCAAGGACCGGGACTCGGTCGAGCCCATCGTGGACATCTTCCGCTGGGTGCTGACGACGCTGTCGTCCGCACTGCGAACCTCCCGCCCGGACTCGCGGAGTTGGCCCAGTTGCAGGTGCACGAGTCACGAGGGGGTCGCGGGAAGACAGCTGCGCGCACCCTGGAAGACTTCCGAGTCAACGACCTGCCGGCCCTGCAATTGGCCCTTCGTGAGGCAGGCTCGAACTCGTGACCAGAACCCCTCCGACCCTGCCCGGGGCGGGACCCACCCTCGCCGAGGATCTGACTATCTGGGCTCACGACCCGGTCTGGGCTGACCTGGTCGCGGTTTTCGGTGGGGATCCCTGCGAGCTCCCCACGGACACGTCCGACCGGCTGGCATGGCTCGACAGGTTCTCCGACCGTTGGGATGCCCGAAAAGGGGTGTTGGAACGCGACGAGACCGGGAACCTCCCACTGGGCCCGGCCCAGGAGGCCGCGGTGCGGGTCGCCGCAGATCGCCTGGGATGCGGACCGCACAGCTGCCACGGTTCGTGGAGTATGACCATGTCCTGGCACTCGGTGGCCTGATCCGCGCCTGCTTCGTCCGACCGGCGTACGCAGCACACCTGCTCAATTCGGGGGTGATCGAATCGAGTTCATTCATCGGCTTGGGTGGGCATCGGCCGTTCAGCGACGAGGAGGCAGCCATGGCTGGAAGGGCCGGGCTCGGCCATCTCGACAGCGAGTTCGTTGCCCTGGATGCTGGCGTGCGCGAGGCGTTCGGCTTGGGGCACGCCGTCGCCACCCGCGGGGCGGCGGAGGACAATCTTGGTGGAAGCTGGTCGGTTCACGAGTACCGGGGATCGAACGGTCTGGCGGCTTCGGTCGTGGCCGCCCCGTCCTCCCAGCCTTGGATCCGGCGCGCCGACACGGCGGACGCCTACCGGTTCTTGGCCGAGGAACTAGCCGGCCTGCGGCGCGGGCAGAAGATCTTGGCGGTGACGACGCCGATCTACGTCCCTGCCCAGCATGCTGCCGCCGTGGCGACCCTGGGGCTGCCGTATGGCGTGGTGGTAGACACGGTCGGCACCGATCCGGCAGTCGGTGACCCCCGCTGGCAGCAGGACTTCTCCCCCACTCGATACCTCATGGAGTTCCGATCGGCCATCAGACGGATGCGCGCACTGAGCAGGGCCTGACCAGCGGCTCACGTCCCAGATGACGGAGTGGCCTTGACTTGTCGGGCCTTGAGCTATTGCGTTGCCATGCAGACGCAGCGGCAGGCCCTCGTGGACGCGTCGATGGAAGGCACACCGAACTCGCAGCTTGCGGCGCCGCGGTCGGCACTGGGGTCGGCGCACCTTCCTCGATGGCAGCGGTGGAGGTCCAGCGCCCCTGGCCGGAGTCCGACACCCGCCCGGAGTACGCGGAAAGACCCGGTGACGTGCGCAGCGCGGATGCGCACGAGCATGACGATGGACGCGCTCAGCCGATCTACCTCCCGTGTCGCGGACCAACTCGAGAGCCGCAGCCGACCTCGCCACCTTCGTCGTTGTGTCTCCGAAGTCGCTCGTGTCCCTCGCGGGGGTCTGTCTCGGCGCTGGTCGGCCTGCCGGTCGCCGCGCTCGCCCGTCCGCATCTGGCTCGCGCCGAGACACCCGGTGGACCGGACGGTCGGGGTCACCTTGACGAGGCGATCCGAGCCGAACCAGTGGTCCTCAGGGTCGGGCCAGCGGCGCGCCCGGAGGCGTCGGTCGGCGGAACAGTCCCTCCTGGGTGATCGAGATCATCAGCTCGCCCGCGGCGTCGAACATCCGGCCCCGGGCGTACCCCAGCCCGCCCTCGGCGGCCGGTGACGAGGTCACGTAGAGCGCCCACTCGTCGGCCCGGTAGGGCCGGTGGAACCACATCGCGTGATCGAGGCTGGCCACGTCGAGGTCCCCGGACCCGACGTGGAAACCGTGCTTGCGCTGGACCGCGTCGAGCAGGGTCGCATCCGAGAGGTAGGTGGCCACGCAGACGTGCAGCAGCGGGTCGTCGGGCATCGGCCCCTCGGCGCGGAACCACACCACGTCCTCCCCCGAGTTCTCCGGCCCGCCCGTCTGGGTCGGGTGGTCGGCGAACGCATCGCCCCACCAGGAGATCAGCCGCTGCCCGAACCCTCGGACCGGCCGGATGTCGACCGGGGGCGTGGCCTCGACCATGATCGCCGGCAGTGCCTCGAGGTGCGGGGCCATCAGGTCGCGAAGGGCCGGGAGATCCTCGGGCGCCGGGACCTCCGGGGCATACGTCGTGTGCGTGATGGACGCCGCCTCGGGCAGGTGGAACGACGCGCTCATCGCGAACGTCACCTTGCCGTGCTGATGGGCCAGGACCCGGCGGACGCTGAACCCGCGACCGTCGCGCATCCGCTCCACGTGGAACTCCACCGGCTGCTTCGGGTCCCCGGGACGCAGGAAGTACGCATGCAGCGAGTGCACGTGCCGCTCGGGGTCGACCGTGCGGCCGGCCGCGACCAGGGCCTGGGCCGCCACCTGCCCGCCGAAGATCCGCGTGTAGCTGACGTCGTGGCTGATGCCGACGAACACGTCGCTCGGCCGGCGCTCGAGATCGAGCAGGTGCAGCAGGCCATCGATCGGGTGGGCGGTCATGGGCGCAATGCTCCCACCCGGACGCAGCGCCGGGCCGGCGGAGACGGTTCGCCGACTTGTGGTCGAAAGGGCCTGGGCCGACCATCGGTGGGACGGCGTTCGCCGAGTTGTGGTGGGAAGGGGCCGTCGGAGTTCACCGGGTTCGACCACGCGAAGCGCGAACCAGGATTCGGTCACGGTCACGGTGGGCGCTTTCGACCACGATCCCGCGCACCATGCCCAAGTGAGCGCACCCCTGCCGGGCGCTGGCGACGATGATGAGCCTCCCCGGCGCGACCCCGCCGCGGATCAGGCGTACATTCCCCTTCACCTCGCGGGTGCGAATGGGCAGATCGACCGACCAGCCCCGCGAGCGCCATGGTTCCGCCTCGAACCGGGAGACGCTCCAGATGATTCGCAGACTCAGCGCACTCACCGCAGCTGCTGCCCTGGCCTTCGCCGGGCTTGCGCTGCCACCCTCGGCCATCGCCGAGCAGACCGACGACCAGACCCCGGGCCCGACTGTCGAGGTCAGCACCACCGGCAGCTACATCGTCGTGATGGAGGCCGACCCCCTCATCGTCGACAACGACGTGGAGGACCTGCGCACCCCCAAGGTCAGGGCCAAGGAGGCCAGACTGGTCGCGAGCCACAAGGCGGTCCTCGAGGAGGTCGGCGCCGACCCGGCCGACAAGGTCCAGGACTTCACCAACGCCCTCAACGGCTTCTCGGCGACCATCACCCACGACGAGGCGCTGGCCCTGGCGGCGCAGAAGACCGTGAAACTGGTCCAACCCGACGAGCTGCGCCAACTCCAGACCGACTCGGCCGGCACGTTCCTCGGACTCACGGGCCGAGGTGCGGCCTGGTCCAGTGGCCTCGAGGGTGAGGGCGTCGTGGTGGGCGTGATCGACAGCGGCATCTGGCCCGAGCACCCGAGCTTCGCCGACGACGGCAGCTACCCGAAGCCCGACATCCCCCCGATGAACGGGTCCAAGACGCCGACCTGCGACTTCGGCGACACGGCGCACAACGCAAACGACAAGCCGTTCACCTGCAACAACAAGCTGGTCGGCGCCCGGCAGATGCTCGCGACCTACCGCAACCTGATCGGCGCCGCGCCCGACGAGTTCGACTCCGCCCGCGACGACGACGGGCACGGCACGCACACCGCGTCCACGGCTGCGGGCAACGCCGGCGTGAAGGCGAGCATCTTCGGCAAGGCGCTGGGCACGCTCTCGGGCATCGCCCCGCGCGCCCAGATCATCGCCTACAAGGGCCTGGGCAACCAGGGTGGCTTCAACTCGGACCTGGCCGCGAGCATCGACCAGGCTGTCGCTGACGGCGTGGACGTCATCAACTACTCCGTGGGCGGTGGGCCGAGCCTGAACTCCGTCGACGACATCGCCTACCTCTACGCGGCGAACGCCGGTGTCTTCGTGGCGACTTCGGCGGGCAATGACGGTCCGGGCGCGGGCACGATCGGCGGGCCGGCCTCGGTTCCGTGGATCACGACGGTGGGCGCCAGCACCCAGGACCGCTTCTTCGGGGGCACGGCCACCCTGGGCACTAGCGGCTACTGGCCGTGGCGGGACAAGACGCATCACAGGTCCAAGAACACCAAGGTGAGCGGCGCGTCGATCACCAAGGGCACCGCGCGGAACCTGCCGCTGGTGGACGCCGAGTTCGCCGGTGGCGACCTGTGCCTCCCCGGGACCCTGGATGCGGCGAAGGTCAAGGGCACGATCGTGCTCTGCCGTCGCGGCTCGGTCGGTCGCGCCGAGAAGAGCCTGGCCGTCAGCCAGGCCGGCGGCGCCGGCATGATCCTCTACAACACGACCAACGACGACAACCTCTTCACCGACACCCACACGGTGCCCTCCCTGCACGTCGACTACGACGAGGGCCTGGTCGTGAAGGACTACATCAAGGAGACGCACAGGCCGCGGGCCACGATCACCACCGGTGAGCTGACCACGTGGAAGCACGCCCCGACCATGGCGATCTTCTCCTCCCGCGGACCGAACCCGGTCGCGCAGGACCTCATCAAGCCCGACGTCACCGCCCCGGGCGTGCAGATCCTGGCCGGCAACTCGCCGTTCCCGGACCCGGGTGCCGTGCAGGGCGAGCTGTTCCAGGCGATCGCGGGCACCTCGATGTCCAGCCCGATGGTGGCCGGACTGTTCGCCCTGCTCAAGGAGGAGCATCCGGACTGGACCGCGGCGATGGCCAAGTCGGCCCTGATGACCACGGCGTACCAGAAGGTCCGCGACAACGACCGGACCAGCGCCGCTGGGCCGTTCGCGATGGGCGCGGGCCACGTCGATCCCGGACGTGTGAACCGCAAGGGCTCGGCGTTCAAGCCGGGCCTGGTGTACGACGCGGGGCTGTTGGAGTACGCAGGGTTCTCCTGCGGCACTGGCGAACCGATCTTCACCGCGGACACGTGCGACTTCCTGGCCACGGCCGGCATCCCCAGCGATGCCAGTGACCTGAACCTGCCCTCGATCGGCATCGCCGAGCTGCCCGGCTCCCAGACGGTCACCCGCACGGTCACCAGCGTGGCCAACCGCACGGTGCGGTGGTCGGCCAAGGTCGATGCCCCGAAGGGCTACGACGTCACGGTCTCGCCGCGGCGGCTGACGCTGCGGCCCGGCCAGAGCGCCAGCTTCGAGGTGACGATCAGCAACAACGGCGGTGGTCCCGTGGGGCAGTGGCGCTTCGGGTCGCTGAAGTGGCGCGGAGGCGGGTACACGGCCCGCAGCCCGATCGCGGTCAAGGGGTCGTTGTTCAACGCCCCGCCGTCAGTGTCCGGGACGGGCACCGAGGGCTCGGGCGCGCTGGACATCACCTTCGGGTACTCCGGGGCCTACTCGGCAGCAGCGCACGGCCTGGCCGCGGACGCTCCGGTCGACGGTGTGATCGAACAGGATCCGGACCAGGAGTTCCCATCCACGGACGACGGCGCAGGCGTGGGTCGGATCGAGTTCCCGGTCAACAGCTCGGCGTTCGCCCGGTGGTCGTTGCAGATACCCGGCGCCGACGACCTGGACCTCTACCTCGAGAACTCCGACGGCGAGGTCGTCGCCTCCAGCACGAACGGAGGAACGGATGAGACGATCGAACTGACGCTGCCGGCCGACGACACGTACACACTGGTCGTGCACGGCTGGTCGGTGCCCTCTGCGCCGCTGCCGTACACAGTGCAGTTCTGGGACGTGCCGGTCGCACCGAGCACCGGCACCCTGACGGTCGACAGCGCACCGTCGTCGGCCACGATCGGCTCGGTCGAGCGCATCGGGTTCAGCTGGTCGGATCTGACGGCCGGGACCGACTACCTGGGCGCGATCTCGCACAGCAACGCCGACGAGATCATGGGCCTGACCCTCGTGCAGGTGGCTGGCTGACCTGACGGGCTGGTTGATCCTCGGCTCCGCCTGGGGATCAACCAGCTCCGAGGCTGCTGCCCTCGCCGCCCGGCGCCCTCGTCAGGGGCACCGGGCACTGGAACGGCCCCCGGTTCCCGCCGGTGTGGTATCGGTAGACCGCACCGTCGTGGCTCAGTTCGAGGACCGATCCGTCGGTCGGGACCTGCTTGTAGCGCATGTCCTTCTGCGGGCAGCCCAGGCTGGCATCGGGCCAGACCACCAGCACCGCCGCATGGGTGGCGACGTCGGCCACGGGCACGTCGAGCAGCGCGGCGAGGTCGGCCTTCGCCTGCTCGATGAGGGGCGCCAGGCCCGGGTCGATCGTGCCCTGCGAGTACAGCGGGGTGGTCGGGATCGCGCGTGTCACGGGGGTGCTCCTCGGGTCCGGTGCTGCGGAGATGCCCGGTGCTGCGGATTGGCCCGGGGTGCCCGATGCACTCGGCGCGGCGGGCAGGCTCGTGGGGCTCCCCGTCGACCCTGAGTCAGCAGCGCACCCCGCCAGGGCGAGCATGCAGAGCGCGACCGCGGCCGGGGCGCTGCGATGCGCCTGCACCCCGGTGCGGATGGACCCCTTCACAGGGCCGAGGCTAGACCCGTCCCGGTCCGCGCGCCACGACGCAGCGTCGTCAGCTAGGACTTCGCGTGCTTGCGGAGCAGCGGCGTGAGCAGATCCAGCACACCCGCGTCCTCGATGGTGGAGGGCACCGGCTCGTGCCGACCGTCGGCGATGCCGCGCATCGTGCGGCGCAGGATCTTGCCCGAGCGGGTCTTGGGCAGTGCGGGCACGATCTCGACCTCGCGGAAGGCGGCAACCGGACCCACCCGCTCGCGCACATCAGCCACGATCTGTCTGGTCAGTTCCGCCGGGTCCACCTCGGCGCCCGCCTTGAGGACCACGAAGGCCCGCGGTGCCTGACCCTTGAGCGCGTCGGCCACCCCGATCACCGCGCACTCGGCCACCGCGGGATGCGCGGCCACGACCGCCTCCATCACCCCGGTGGACAGCCGGTGGCCGGCCACGTTGATCACGTCGTCGGTACGACCGAGCACGTACACGTAGCCGTCGGCGTCGATGTAGCCACCGTCGCCGGTCGTGTAGTGGCCGGGGAACGCGGTCAGGTAGGAGTCGATGTAGCGCTGGTCGTCGCCCCAGAGGGTCGGCAGCGTCCCGGGTGGCAGGGGCAGCTGGAGCACGATGTTGCCCTCGGTGCCGGGGGCCACCTCCTCCCCCGCTCCGTCGAGCACGCGCACGTCGTAGCCGGGCACGGCCACCGAGGGCGAGCCCTCCTTGATCGGCAGGTGCTCCAGCCCACGGGGGTTGGCCGCGATCGGCCACCCGGTCTCGGTCTGCCACCAGTTGTCGACCACAGGCACCCCGAGCACGCGGGTGGACCACTGGTAGGTGTCGGGGTCCAGCCGCTCACCGGCCAGGAACAGCGTCTGCAGGCTGCTCAGGTCGTGATCGGCGATCAGCGCGCCCTCCGGGTCCTCGCGGCGCACCGCCCGGATCGCGGTGGGGGCGGTGAACATCGCCTTGACGCCCTGCTCGGCGATGACCCGCCAGAAAGCGGCGGCATCCGGGGTGCCCACCGGCTTGCCTTCGTAGAGCACCGTGGTCGCACCCACGATCAGTGGCGCGTAGACGATGTACGAGTGGCCCACGACCCAGCCGACGTCCGAGGCCGCCCACCAGACGTCGCCCGGCCCGATGTCGTACACGTGTGCCATCGACCAGGCCAGCGCGACGGCATGCCCGCCGTTGTCGCGCACGATCCCCTTGGGCCGGCCTGTGGTGCCCGACGTGTAGAGGATGTACAGCGGGTCGGTTGCTGCCACGTCGGTGCAGCCGACCGGCGCGGACGCGGCTGCGAGCTCGGCCCAGTCGTGGTCGCGCGGGCCCATCGCCGCCGCCAGCTGCGGGCGCTGCAGGATGACGCATGCGCTCGGCTCGTGGCCGGCCAGTGCCAGGGCATGGTCCAGCAGCGGTTTGTAGGCGATCACCCGCTTGGGCTCGATCCCGCAGGAGGCCGACAGGACCACCTTCGGCTGGGCATCGTCGATGCGTACCGCGAGCTCCTCGGCGGCGAACCCGCCGAACACCACCGAATGCACCGCGCCGAGCCGGGCGCACGCCAGCATCCCGATGACCGCTTCGGGGATCATCGGCATGCTCAGCACGACCCGATCGCCCTTGCCGACGCCGAGCCCGGCCAGCGCGCCGGCGAACCGGGCCACCTCGTCGAGCAGCTCCGCATAGGTCAATGTGCGGTCCGTACCGGTCACGGGGCTGACATGGACCAGTGCCGGCTGGTCACCGCGACCCGCCTGGACGTGTCGGTCCAGGGCGTTGAAGCAGGTGTTGAGCTGGCCGTCGGGGAACCAGTGATAGAACGGGGCCGCGCTGGAGTCGCACACCGTGCTCGGTGCGACGCTCCAGTCGATGGCGTGCGCAGCCTCACCCCAGAAGGCATCCGGATCGGCGATGCTGCGGGCGTGGGCGTCGGCGTAGGTCCCCATGTCGATCCCTCTCTGGGTGGGTGGCGAACCGATCGTGTCTGCGGGTGGGCGCAGTTGACCGCTCGGGTCTGCGGGTGGGCGCGGATACCCGGCCGAGTCTGCCCGGTCGCAAGTGCCGCGTCACCCGCGCGCACCCCGCTGGGCCCCGGGCTCGATGAGCGGCACCGGCCCGGCGACGAACGGCCCGCAGCCGGGCGGAGCCGAGCTGGGCTGGACCCGACAGGCCGGATGCCGGCGCGCGGCTCAGTCCGTGACGGTCGCAGCCAGTTGACCGCAGGCCCCGTCGATCTCCTGACCGCGGGTGTCGCGGATGGTGGTCGGGATCCCGCGCGCCTCGAGTGCGGCGACGAAGGCCCGCTCCACCGCCGGATCCGAGGCGGTCCACTTCGAGCCGGGGGTGGGGTTCAGCGGGATCGGGTTCACGTGCACCCAGCCCCGGCCCCGGGCGTTGAGCAGCTTGCCGAGCAGGTCGGCACGCCAGGCCTGGTCGTTGATGTCGCGGATCAGCGCGTACTCGATGGACACCCGCCGCCCGGTGGCCTGGCTGTACTCGTGGGCGGCGTCGATGGCCTCGGCGACCTTCCAGCGGGTGTTGACCGGGATCAGCTCGTCGCGCAGCTCGTCGTCGGGGGTGTGCAGGCTCAGCGCCAGGGTGACCGGGATGCCCTCCCCGGCCAACCGGCGCATCGCCGGGGCCAGCCCGACCGTGGACACGGTGATGCCACGGGCACTCATCCCCAGGCCGTCGGGCGCCGGGTCGACCAGCCGGCGGACCGCGGCGATCACGACCCCGTAGTTGGCCAGCGGCTCGCCCATGCCCATGAAGACCACGTTGGACACCCGCCCGGGCCCGCCGGCCACCTCGCCGCGGGTGAGCGCCCGCGCCCCGGCCAGGACCTGCTCGACGATCTCGGCAGTCGACAGGTTGCGGGTCAGGCCCGCCTGCCCGGTCGCGCAGAACGGGCAGTTCATCCCGCATCCTGCCTGCGAGGACACGCACATCGTGACCCGCTCGCGGCTGTGCCGGGTGGCCGGGTAGCGCATCAGGACCGACTCGACCATGGCCCCGTCGTGCAGCCGCCACACCGACTTGACCGTCAGTCCGCCGTCGCAGGTGATGTCGCGCACGCTGGTCAGCAGCGGCGGGCACAGGCTGGCGGCCAGCGGCGCGCGCAGCGCCGCCGGGATGTCGGTCCACGCCTGCGGATCGTCGACCAGGCGGGCGAACCAGTGGTTGCTGACCTGATCGGCACGGAACCTCGGCAGCCCGGCGGCCACCACGGCCTCGCGGCGCTCGGCCAGGGTCATGTCGGTCAGGTGCTTCGGCGGCTTGCCGCGCCGCGGGGCGTCGAAGACCAGCAGTCCGGGGGGCTGGCTCACGTCAGCCGATCCCGCCCAGGGTCAGGGCGAACAGCGTGTAGGCCACGACCGTGTTCGGGATGATGCTGTCCAGGCGATCCATCACCCCGCCGTGGCCGGGCAGCAGGTTCGACATGTCCTTGATGCCCAGGTCGCGCTTGATCGCCGACTCGATGAAGTCCCCGAGGGTCGCGGTGCCGGCCATGACCGCCCCGACGATCGCACCCTTCCACCAGTCGGACTCGAGGATCGTGGCGAACAGCGCCGCGCCGAGGATGACCTGAAGGCCCACCGATCCGGCGAACCCCTCCCAGGACTTCTTGGGGCTGATGCTCCTGGCCATCGGGTGCTTTCCGAACAGGACGCCGGTGGCGTACCCGCCGATGTCGCTGGCCACCGACAGGGCGAGGAAGGTCACGACCAGGTCCGCGCCGTCGGGCGCTGCGGCGATCAGGGCGGCGAACCCACCCATCAGCGGGGCGTAGGACAGGACGAACGAACTGGCGGTGGCATCGCGGACGAAGTCCTCGGTCCCGCGGCGGAACAGTCGCCAGACCAGGGTGAACAGGAACACCAGCCCGAAGCCCATGAGCACCTGGGCCGGGCCGCCCCAGTAGCCCAGGACCGGCAGCGCCACCGCACCGAACAGCAGCGGGAAGCGAGCCAGCACGATGCCCCGAGCGCGCATGGCTGTGGCCAGCTCCGCGGTGCCCAGGAAGATCGCGACCACAGCCAGGACGATGAACAGCCAGCGCACGAAGTACAGCGAGGCCAGTGCCGTGGCGACCAGCAGCACGCCCACCGCCACCGCCGCCGGCAGGTTGCGTCCGGCCCGGGACTTCGGCTCGGCGGGCAGCTGCGGCGAATGCTCGCCGGCGGGGTCGCCAGCGGTCTGGTCGGAGGTCTGGTCGGAGTGCGCGCCGGAGGTCGCGTCGGAGGTCGCGTCGGCAGCTGTCGGTTCCACGTCGTGGACCGGGCCGGTCGGCTCCGGCGGTGATCCCGTCGATCCGCTCATCGCGCAGCGTCCTCTCTGCAGTGTGACCCCCGGTACGCTCGCCTAGATCTCGAGCAGTTCGGCTTCCTTGTGCTTGAGCACGTCGTCGATCAGCGCGACGTACTTGGCGGTGAGCTCCTCGAGCGCCTTCTCCGCGCGCCGGATGTCGTCCTCGCCGGCGTCGCCAGCCTTGATCATCTTCTCCAGATGCTCCTTGGCGTGCCGGCGGATGTTGCGGATGGAGACCTTGGAGTCCTCCGCCTTGTGCTTGGCCAGCTTGATGTACTCCTTGCGGCGCTCCTCGGTCAGCACCGGCAGGACGACGCGGATGACCTGGCCGTCGTCGACCGGGTTCACGCCCAGGTCGGAGTCCCGGATGGCCTTCTCGATGTTGTGCATCGAGCCCTTGTCGAACGGGTTGATCAGGATCATCCGGGCCTCGGGGGTCTGGAACGAGGCCAACTGGTTGATGGGGGTGGGGGCACCGTAGTAGTCCACGAGCACCCTGCTGAACATCTGCGGGGTGGCTCGACCGGTCCGGATGGTGGCGAAGTCCTCCCTGGCCACTGCGACGGCCTTGTCCATCTTCTCCTCGGCCTCGAACAGTTCCTCGTCGATCATCGGTTCTCCTCCATCAGGTCGGGCAGCTTCTCGGGCAGATTCTGGGCGGCGCGTCGGGCAGGGGATGGGGCTCTTCGTCGCGCAGCCCGAGCCGCGCGGGAACAGGCGCTCAGTCGGCCACCGCGATCAATGTGCCGATCCTCTCACCATTGACGGCCCGGGCGATGTTGCCCACGACGAGCAGGTTGAACACGATGATCGGCAGGGCGTTGTCCGCGCACAGCGAGATCGCCGTGGCATCAGCGACCTTCAGGCCGCGGGCGAGCACCTCGGAGTAGGCCAGCGTGTCGAAGAGCGCCGCCGCGGGATTGGTGCGCGGGTCGTCGTCGTACACCCCGTCGACACCCTTGGCCATCAGCACGACCTGCGCGCCGATCTCCAGGGCACGCTGGGCCGCGCTCGTGTCGGTGGAGAAGAACGGGACGCCCAGACCGGCGCCGAAGATGACCACCCGACCCTTCTCGAGGTGCCGCTGGGCACGGCGCGGGATGTAGGGCTCGGCCACCTGCGACATCGGGATCGCGGTCATGACGCGGGTGTCGATGCCCTCCTTCTCGAGGAAGTCCTGCAGCGCCAGGCAGTTCATCACGGTCCCGAGCATGCCCATGTAGTCCGCGCGCGAGCGGTCCATCCCCCGCTCGTGCAGCTGCGCACCGCGGAAGTAGTTGCCCCCGCCGATGACGACAGCGACCTGCGCCCCGGAGCGCACGACATCAGCGATCTGACGCGCGATGCTGGACACCACATCGGGATCGACTCCGAGGCCGCCACCCCCGGCGAAGGCCTCCCCGGAGAGCTTCAGCAGCACGCGCCGCCAGCCCTGCTCGGGGGCCTGGGCCCAATGCTCGACGGTGCCTTCAAGGGTGGGCTGGTCCAGGATCACGGCCCTGATTGTGCCCTACTGGCCACGCGCGACGCCCCCGGGAGCATCTGCGCTGCACCGGGGGCGTCGGTTTCGTGCGGGTCCGAGCGGGCGCGGGGACCGTGGTGCCAGTGGATCGGTTCAGGCGCCGATCTCGATCCGGGCGAACCCGGTGACCGTGGCGCCGTTCTCCGTGGCGTAGGCCTTGACGGTCTTCTTGCTCTCCTGCACCGAGGACTGCTCGAGCAGCACGCGGTCCTTGAAGAACCCGTTGACCCGACCCTCGACGATCTTGGCCAGGGCACCCTCGGGCTTGCCCTCCTCGCGGGCGGTCGCCTCGGCGATGCGCCGCTCGTTGGCCACGACCTCGGCCGGGACGTCCTCGCGAGTCAGGTACTCCGGACGCATGGCCGCGATCTGCATGCCGATGGCCCGTGCGGTGTCCTCGCTGCCCTCGTAGCCGACGAGCACACCCACCTGCGGGGGCAGGTCTGCGGCGCGCTTGTGCATGTAGGTGGCGATGGTGCCCTCGAGGCGCGCGACCCGACCGAGCTCCAGCTTCTCGCCGATGACCCCGGACATCTCCACGATCGCCTCGGCCACCGTCTTGCCATTGGCCATCTCGGTGCCGGCCAGGGCGTCGTGGTCCGCCGCGCCGGTCTCGGCGGACAGGGCCACGACCTCGTCGGCGAACGCCTGGAAGTCCGCGTTCTTGGCCACGAAGTCGGTCTCGCAGAGCAACTCGACCAGCGAGCTGCCGTGGGCGACGACCAGGCCGTTCTTGGTGGTGCGTTCCGCCCCGCGCTTGGCGGCCTTGGCGGCACCGGAGATGCGCAGGATCTCCACGGCGGCATCGAAGTCGCCGTCAGCCTCGGTGAGGGCCCTCTTGCACTCCATCATCCCGGCGGAGGTGAGGTCGCGGAGCTTCTTGACATCCGCAGCAGTGATCGCAGCCATGGGCTGTCCTTTCTGGTGGGGCCTGGCGGCCCCGTGGGTGAACGTGGGGATCCCGCCGGACTCCGGTGATTGGGGAGCCCGGCGGGTGCACCGGCGAACCGGCGGGAAGGGCTACTGGGCAGTGGTGCCCTCAGCCACGGCCTCGGCCACAGCGGGAGCTTCCGCGGGAGCCTCGGCAGCGGGAGCCTCGGCCAGGGGCTGAACCTCGGTCACCGCCTCGGCGACGGGCTCGGCCTCGGCCAGCGCCTCAGGGGCTGGGGACGGCTCGACCGGGACCTCGACTGCCGGGGCCTCGACCGGCGGTGCGACCGGAACGACCTCGGCAACCGCGTCGGCAGCGGGCGCCTCCTGCACCGGCGCCACCTCGGCGACGAACTCCTCGACGGCGACCTCGGCAGCCGGAGCGACCTCGACCGGGGCCACCTCGGCGACGGCCTCCGCCGCCACCTCGACGGTCTCGGCCGACGCGTCGGCGGCCTGGGCCAGCGGCTCCTCG
>JBAVKQ010000366.1:0-2334 GCA_049688395.1 Candidatus Nanopelagicales bacterium | reverse complement strand
GACCCGGCCCTGGCGGCCCCGCTGTCGTTGGCCGCCAATCAGGTGGCGCCCACGCTGCAGGCGCGGTCCAGCCTGCTGAACTCCACCGGCACGCCCACCCCGACCCGGTTCGTCGGCCCCGCCGGTGAGATGCACGCCACGGCCAGCCCGGATGGCTCGGTGCTGGCGATCAGCGGCGTGGATGGGGCCACCCGGTTGTGGCGACAGGCCGAGCCGGGCACCGACCCCGCGAGCGGCACCGGCGGATTCGGCCCGGCCGGCCAGCTGCCTGCCACCGGCAGCGGGGCGTCGGTGTACGCCTCGGCCTTCAGCCCGGACGGGACGCTGCTGGCGATCGGCAGCTCCCAGGACGGGCTGTCGCTCTGGAACGTCGCCGATGTGGCGGCGCCGGTCCAGGTGGGTGCGCCGACGCCCGTCGGTGGCGCGATCTACTCCGTGGCGTTCAGCCCGGACGGCCGCCAGCTGGCCGCGGGCACCAGCGAGCCGGCAGTCCGGCGCTGGGCCCTGCCGGCGGGCTCGCAGGCACCCGCCGAGCTCGCCAGCATCACCGAGCTGGCCAGCATCACCGCGGAGTTCGGCGGGAACGTCCAGTCCGTGGCCTACCACCCCGACGGCGCGCTGCTGGCCAGCGGCAGCGCCGACGGCACCGTGCGAATCTGGTCGACCCCCGAGCAAGCGGCACCGGCGCTGGTCAGTGCCGCCACGATCGGCGAACCGACCGACTTCGTGTACGGCGTGGCGTTCAGCCCGGACGGAACCCTGTTGGCCTCCGGGGGCAAGGATCGGGTGGTCCGAGTCTGGGACGTGCGCGACCCGACGTCCCCGGCTGCCCGCGGCGAGCCACTGGGCAGCTTCAACAGCTGGGTGAACTCGGTGGCCTTCTCCCCCGACGGCACAACCCTGGCCGCGGGCTCCTCCGACGGGCAGGTCGCCACCTTCGCCGTGGCCGACGGAGCGCCGCGCAGCGTGCTGCCGCACCCGGCCGCCGTCACCGGGGTGCACTTCGTGGGCACCGGCTCGGCGCTGCTGACCAGCGAGCTCGACGGGATCGCCCGGCTCTGGCCGGTGCCCGGTCCGGTGCTCGCCGGCTTCGGTGACACCGTCTGGTCGCTGATGCAGGACGCCCAGGAGATGGTGCTGGGCGTCGGACCGGGCAGCCGCGACGGGGCGGTCCACCTGTTCGATCGCGCCGAGGACGGCGACCTCCAGGGGGCCGCCGTCCTGACCCCGCCGGCCGAGGCCGGACCCGGCGACGGGGCGGCGGCACTGTCGGCCGACGGACGCTGGGTGGCTGCCGGGACCGCCACGGGCCGGGTCGCGGTCTGGGCTCGCGTCCCGGAGTCCGGGGTCACCGAGCTCGCCGGCGTGCTCGAGGTATCCGACGAGCTCGTCGAGGCGGTCGCGTTCAGCCCGGACAGCCGACTGCTCGCGGGGATCGCCGACGACGGCTCAGTGGGCGTCTGGACCCTGGCGCCGGGCTCGGCCCCGACACCCGCGCACGACCTGCGCATCGCCGACCTGCCCCTGGGCCTGACGTTCAGCCCCGACTCCACCCTCCTGGCCGTGGGCAGCACGAACAACGAGGTCAATCTCTGGGACCTGTCCGGGGCGCAGGCCCGTGCGCTGCCCCCGCTGACCGGTTTCGACAACTACGTCTACGGACTGGCGTTCCAGCCCGGAGGTCGGCTGCTGGCCGCCGGCAGCACCGACCGCACCGTCCGGATCTGGGACCTGCGCGACCCGGCCGACGCGGTCCCGGTCGGTGCGCCGATCCGGGGTCCCGGCGACACCTCGTACGCGCTGTCCTGGGCGACCGACGCGGCCGGGGATCGCGCGACCCTGGCGGCCGCGGTCAAGGACGGCACCCTCTGGCTGTGGGACGTCACCGACCCGGCCTCCCCCACCGTGACCGCCACACTCGGAGCCGGGGGAACCAGCTTCTACACCGTGGCCCTCGGCAGCGGCGCGACCCGGGTCATCGCGGCCGGCAGCGATGAGGTGGTGACCACGTGGTCCACCGACCCCGACAGCGCGGCAGCCGGCGTCTGCGCCACCACCGGTACCCCGATGACTGAGGCGGAGTGGGCCCAGGTCGCCCCGGGAGTCAGCGACCCGGCGCCCTGCGGGTAGCTGACTGCCGGGGTGAGCACCGCGCCGTGAGCGGGACGACCAGGAACGCGCTCTTGCCTGCACGCAGCGCAGTCCCGCACGCCCGAGAGGAGGGTGTGTACGGGCTTGTACGGCTTCGGCCCCAGCGCTTGGCAGGGGTCCCGCGGGTAGGTGAAGGTCGAGGTGAGCCCCGAGCTCCGCTGATCGAGTCGCTGCGTGCCACCC
>JBAVKQ010000365.1:0-10055 GCA_049688395.1 Candidatus Nanopelagicales bacterium | reverse complement strand
GGCCGGTGTCGACCCGGCACTGGTGCGCACCTCGATGCCCTCGGCGTCCCCCGTCGCGCGGGCCGGGGCGAGCACCGCTGCGCGGGAGTACGCCGACCTGGCCAGTGCCGGGGCGCCGCCGAGCTGGGTGCGCAGCACCCGCGCGGTCGCCGTCACGGCAGCAGCGGGCATCGGACCGCACCTGGACGCGGCAGTCGCCCACGCCGACCTCGGGTCGCCCAAGGCACCCCGATGGTGGTCCCTGATCGGTCTGGTGCAGTGGTTGCTCCTGGCGGGCGCCGGCGTCGGGGCCGCCTGGCTGCTGGGGCTCGTGGCCCTCGGCGCCCTGGCGATCCCCACACCCGATCCCCCCACGGTCGGTGGCCTGCCGGTGCCGACCGTGCTCCTGCTCGGCGGGTCGGTGCTCGGGATCGCGCTGGCTGCGCTGGCACGCTCGGCCACCCGGGTCACCGCCCGCCGGGCCGCAGCCCGAGCCCGCGCCGCGGTCACCGCCCACGTGACCCGGGTCGCCCAGGAGCACGTGGTCGACCCGGTCAGCGCGGAACTGGGCACGCTGTCGGACTTCCGGGCCGGCCTCGCCGCCGCCGTCGACGGCTGAGCCCTGCTCGACGCCCTAGAGCGCGCCTGCCCGAATGCGCGGAAGCCCGCAGGACCACGGCCCGACGGCACGGCGGTGACGCACCGACCTCCTGCGCCGGGCCAGAGCCAGCACCGGGACCCAGCGGAATGCCGAGTTGTGGTCGGAAGGGCCGGGGTCGGCCCGGTCCGGCCCGGCATCCGCGCTCCGCGTGGTCGAAAGATCGGGCCACGCGGCGCCAGGTTCGACCACAACTCGGCGAACCGGGCCCCCGGCATGTCGCGAGCGGCCTCTTTCGACCACAACTCGGCAAACCATCTCGGATCGGCCCACCTCGGATCGGCCCTGGACACACCGCGACCCCGACTGCGAGGGAGCTCCCGCGGCGGGGTCGCGGTTCGAACGCCGGGACGTGCGAACTCAGTAGCGGTACATGTCGGCCTTGTACGGGCCGGCCACGTCCACGCCGAGGTACTCGGCCTGCTCCTTGGTCAGCTCGGTCAGGCCCACACCCAGGGCGTCCAGGTGCAGCCGGGCGACCTTCTCGTCGAGGTGCTTGGGCAGCACGTGCACGCCGATCGGGTACTCGTCGGTCTTGGTGAACAGCTCGATCTGGGCCAGCGTCTGGTTGGTGAACGAGTTGCTCATCACGAAGCTGGGGTGCCCGGTGGCGTTGCCCAGGTTGAGCAGCCGACCGGCCGACAGGACGATCACGCAGTGGCCGTCGGGGAAGGTCCACTCGTCGACCTGCGGCTTGATGTTGGTGACGCGCACGCCCGGGTAGCGCTGCAGGCCGGCCATGTCGATCTCGTTGTCGAAGTGCCCGATGTTGCCCAGGATCGCCTGGTGCTTCATCGCGGCCATGTGCTCGGCGGTCACCACGTTCAGGCAGCCGGTGGCGGTGATGATGATGTCCGCGGTGCCCAGCACGTCCTCGAGGCGCGCCACCTGGTAGCCGTCCATGGCTGCCTGCAGGGCGCAGATCGGGTCGATCTCGGTGACGATGACCCGCGCACCCTGGCCGCGCAGCGACTCCGCGGAGCCCTTGCCCACGTCGCCGTAGCCGCAGATCACGGCCACCTTGCCGCCGATCAGGGTGTCGGTCGCGCGGTTGATGCCGTCGACCAGCGAGTGCCGGCAGCCGTACTTGTTGTCGAACTTGCTCTTGGTGACCGAGTCGTTGACGTTGATCGCGGGGAACGGCAGCGAGCCCTCGCGCTGCATCTCGTAGAGCCGGTGCACCCCGGTGGTGGTCTCCTCGGTGACGCCCCGGATGCCGGCGGCGATCTGGGTCCATCGGGTGGGGCTCTCCGCCAGCGAGCGGGCCAGAACCGACAGCACGACCGCGTACTCCTCGGACGTGGACTCGTCAGCCGTGGGCACCAGGCCGGCCTGCTCGAACTCCATGCCCTTGTGGACCAGCATCGTGGCGTCGCCGCCGTCGTCGAGGATCATGTTCGGTCCGGACCCGTCGGGCCAGCGCAGCACCTGCTCGGTGCACCACCAGTACTCCTCGAGGGTCTCGCCCTTCCACGCGTAGACGGGCACGCCCGCCGGAGCCTCGGGGGTGCCGGTGGGGCCGACCGCGATGGCGGCGGCGGCGTGATCCTGGGTGGAGTAGATGTTGCACGAGGCCCAGCGGACCTGCGCGCCGAGCGCCACCAGGGTCTCGATCAGCACGGCGGTCTGGATGGTCATGTGCAGCGAGCCGGTGATCCGGGCGCCGGTCAGGGGCTTGCTGGTGCCGAACTCGGCACGCATCGCCATCAGGCCGGGCATCTCGTGCTCGGCCAGGCGGATCTCGTTGCGGCCGAAGTCGGCCAGCGACAGATCAGCTACCTTGAAGTCGTTCATGGGTTCTCCTCGAGTGCGGTGCGGCGCAAGGCGCGCAGGGGTGCCGCCACGTGGGCGGCCGGCCTGCGAACGGCACGAGGCTTCGATGGTTCGCGGTGGGGGTGGGGCGGCACCGACCGGGGCCGGTGCAACCTCGATTGTGCCACGATCCGCAGACGCGGACCAGTTACGCCGGCGGACCGGCGGAGCGCCGGATGTCGGGTTCGATGTAGATCCACCGCGCCGTGGGCAGTTCGGCGCGGATGCGCACCTCGGCCCCGTCGATCATCTCGGCGACCTCGTCGGCCGGCGTCCCGGCGGGTACGGCGACCTTCACGGCCACCAGCAGCTCGTCGGGACCGGTGTGCAGGGTGCGCATGTGGATGATCGACTCGACCCCGCGCTGGCCGGTCACGGCGACACGGATCCGCTCCTCCTGCTCGGGCAGGGCGGACTCCCCGATCAGCATCGAGGCCATCTCGAAGGCCAGGAACACGGCGATGATGACCAGCAGGGTGCCGATGGCGAAGGCGCCCACCCCGTCCCAGCGGTAGTCGCCGGTCAGGTCCGCGACCGTGATGCCCAGCAGCGCGAACACCAGGCCGATCAGCGCCCCGGAGTCCTCGAGCAGCACCACCGGCAGCTCGGGCTGGCGGGCCTCGCGGACGAACCGCAGCAGCGAGCGGCCCCCGCGCGACTTGTTCGCCTCGCGCAGGGCGGTCCGGAACGACCAGCCCTCCAGCAGGATGGCGACTCCGAGCACGAGGTAGGCGATCCAGATCTTGTCCAGGGGCTCGGGGAAGTGGAACTTGTGCCAGCCCTCGTACAGGGAGAACAGGCCGCCGAGCAGGAAGATGATGATCGCCACGATGAACGAGTACACGTAGCGGGTGCGGCCGTAGCCGAACTGGTGGTCGGGGTCCGGAGCACGATGCGAGCGCTTGCCCCCCAGCAGCAGCAGGCCCTGGTTGGCGGTGTCGGCCACCGAGTGGATCGCCTCGGAGAGCATCGACGACGACCCGGTCAGGACGAAGGCGACGAACTTCGTGACCGCGATCCCGCCGTTGGCGATCATCGCCGCGATGACCGCCTTGGTGCCGCCCTCGGTGCTCACTGCGCGACGCCCGGGCCGATCCCACCGACCGGACCGTCCACCTGGGCGCCGATGCCCTGCGGGCCGGGGGTGGCCTCGTCCAGCAGCATCACGGGGATGTCCTCGCGCACCGGGAACGTCGTGGCGCAGCGCGTGCAGACCAGGGACGTGGCCGCTGCGAGGTCCGCATCGTCGGGGCGTACCGGGGCGTGGTAGTCGCACGGGCAGGCCAAGATCTCCAGCAGCAGCGGATCGATGTTCATGGGTGTCCTCCCTGGCCGCGGATCAACTCGAGGACCCTATCGCGCAGGGCCTCCATCGCCGGGCCGTCCGCGGCCTCTGCGTTGAGCCGCAGCAACGGCTCGGTGTTGCTCGGTCGCACGTTGAACCACCAGTCGGTCCCGGTCACGGTCATGCCGTCCAGGTTGTCGAAGGTCACCTCCGGCTCGCCCTCGTAGGCGGCCCGGATCCGGGCGATCGCACCCGGCGCATCACTGACCGTCGAGTTGATCTCACCGCTGGCCGCGTAGCGCTCGTAGGGCGCGAGCATCCCCGACAGTGTCGTCCCGGCCGGCGTGCCGCCCAGGGCCGCCAACGTGTGCAGCGCGGCGAGCATCCCGGAGTCCGCTCGCCAGAAGTCGGCAAAGTAGAAGTGCCCCGAGTGCTCGCCGCCGAACACGGCACCGCTCTGGGCCATGACCGCCTTGATGAACGAGTGTCCGACCCGGGTGCGCACCGGCACCCCGCCGTGCTCGCGAACGATCTCGGGCACTGCTGCCGAGGTGATCAGGTTGTGGATGATCGGCGCGCCCGGGTGCTCGGCCAGCTCCCGCACCGCGATCAGCCCGGTCAGCGCCGAGGGGGAGACTGCCGCACCGTGCTCGTCGACGACGAAGCACCGGTCGGCATCGCCGTCGAAGGCCAGCCCGAGGTCGGCGCCCTCGGCCAGGACGGCGGCCTGCAGGTCGCGCAGGTTGGCCGGCTCGATCGGGTTGGCCTCGTGGTTCGGGAAGTTGCCGTCGAGCTCGAAGTACAGGGGCACCACTGCCAGGGCCGGGGCCGTGAGGACCGCCGGCGCTGTGTGCCCGGCCATGCCGTTTCCGGCGTCCACGACCACCCGCAGCGGGCGGATGCCCGACAGGTCGACGAGGCCGTGCAGGTAGCCGGCGTAGTCGGCGAGCAGGTCTCGGGTCGTGATCGTGCCCGGGACGACCGGGGCAGCGGGGATGGGCTCGGCGACCAGGTCGCGGATGGTGGCCAGGCCGGAGTCCTGGCCCACCGGGGTCGCCCCGGCCCGGCAGAGCTTGATGCCGTTGTACTGGGCCGGGTTGTGACTCGCGGTGAACATCGCCCCGGGCAGGTCCAGGTGCCCGGCGGCGAAGTACAGCTGATCGGTGCTGGCCAGACCGATGTCGACCACGTCCACGCCCTGGCCATTCGCGCCGGCGCAGAAGGCGGCCACGAGCTCGGGACCCGACGGGCGCATGTCCCGCCCGACCACGATCGCGCCCGGTCCGCCGGCGGCGCGGGCTGCGCCGACCACCTGCACGAAGGCGGCCCCCACGCGGTGGGCCAACTCCGCGTCGAGCTGGTCGGGATAGATCCCACGCACGTCGTAGGCCTTGATGATCTGGTTCAGGTCAGGCACGGCCGTCACACTAGCGGGCAGCCCGCGGCGGTGCGGGCCGGTCCGGGGCTGCGGGCTGATCCGGGCGGCGAGCGGGCACCGTGGTCGTCCCCCGTGGCCGCCCGATGGGGCCAGGCGGCGGGGTGCCTACTGGATCGCGGCGGCGTCGTCGATCACGTCGACCGAGCGCAGCACGCGCAGGTGACCCCGGCGGCCCACCTCGACCATGGTGCTGGCGCCGGGTTCGGCCCGCGGCCGGGCGGCCTCGCGCACGGCATCGGCCAGGGCCTCGAGGTCGTCACTGCTCGGGCGCAGGGCATCGGGGTCCGGCTCGAGGCGCACCACCTCCCAGCCGCGTGGCACGGTCATCCGCTCGCTGTGCGGGGCGCAGAGGTCGTAGCAGTGCGGCTCGGCATAGGTGGCCAATGGCCCGAGGACGGCGGTCGAGTCGGCGTAGACATAGGTCAGCGTCGAGACGGCCGGGCGCGTGCACGACGGCTTGGAGCAACGACGGGCTGGACTCACAGGGGCAACCTACTCCGAACGGCTGACATCGCCAGTCATGCCTGCGCGGAGCGGCACCGTGTCGCCCGCTCAGTCCGGCGGGGCGAGGATCCCGAGGTCCTCACGCACGCCCACAGCCGCGACCGTGGACAGCACCGGCCACCAGGGGTACCCCGTGGCCAGCGGGATGGCCTCGTCGAGTGTCAGGTGCGAGATCGCCGCCGGGCCCGACTCGGGCGCCGCCCGCCAGGTCACCGAGATCAGGCCCTCGCCGCCCTCCTGCGCCGACGCGTCCTGGGACACCGTGAGGGTGCGTTGGGCACCGGCCGGGACGCTGACCGTCTGGGTCCGCACGTCCGGGGGGTCCAACAGGGCCACCTGCAGCGGCCCGGACCCCGCCGGTGCGGCAGCCTGCGGATCGGTCAGGGCCGCGGTCTGCGCCGAGGTCGAGGTGGTCACGGTCAGCTCACCGCGCACGGCCTGGTCGGGCGCGGCGATCGTCACGGTGGTGGTCAGACCGGGACCGGCCAGCACCGCGGCGGCCCCGCCGAGGGGCTCGGGACCGCCCAGCGTGGGCACCGCGGACAACCAGGTGACGTCGCGGGTGGCGCCACCCCACGCGGCCCGGGCGCCGCCGGTGATCGGGGCGTCGGAACGCAGGTCCAGCGAGGCGGCCCGACCGTCCAGCACCCGGGCCAGGTCCACCTGGATCACCGAGCCGGCCGGCACGGCGATCGTGGCCAACCCGTCGATCGGCTCGGGTCCGGTCTCGGTGAGCAGGGCCGGGGTGACCGTGGCGAACTGGTCACCCGGATTGACCAGCACGAGGAAGCGTTCCCCGGAGCCGACCGGGATCCCGGCGATCACCAGCCGGTCGGCGGGCGGCTGGGCCGCGGGGATGAAGTCGACCCCGCGGGCACGCTGGTCGCTGGGCACGGCAACATCGCGCACTGCCGCCGCGACGCGCCCGCTGGTGGTCGAGACTCGGATCGCCAGCAAGTCCTGGTCGGGGGCCAGGGCATCCAGACGCAGTCGGACATTGGACCGCGGGCCCAGGTCGATGCCCTTGCCGGCCAGTGCCTGCACCGGGCCGGCCGCGGCGAACAGCGAGATGTCGAACCGGGCGGGCTCGTCGGCCGGGTTCGCGACCAGCAGGGCGGCACCGCGACCCAGTTGGGAGCCCGCGCCGACGAACCACCAGCTCGGCCCCGGGGGGACGCAGGGCGCCGAGGACAGCCCCTGGTTGAGGTCCGTGCGCTGCCGGGTGCTGATCCCGGCCAGCGCCGTGGGGGCCCACGACCCGTCGGCCTGCAGCAGGACGGGACCCTGGGAGCCGCTCGGACTCACCAGGGCCACCGGGTCCCCGGGCGCGAGCAGCCGGACCAGGTCGGTGGTCGCAGTCATCGGCCGCAGCGCCGCACCGCCGACTGGCTGAACCGGCCCTGCCACCACCGCGGACAGCGCGCTGCTGGCCGCACCGGCCCCGGTCAGCTCCGGGCACACGAGCAGCGCGCTGCTGACCGGCCGGAAGCTGGGGCCCTCGCTCGACGGGGTGAGCACGGGCCCCAGGGCAGCAGCGATCAGCCCCGCCACCACGAGCACCAGCAGCAGCACGCGCCTCATGGGAGCACCGGACTGTCGGCGTCGGCGTCGGTGTCGGTGTCGGTGTCGGTGTCGGTGTCGGGGTGATGATCGGCGTCGATGCCCGTGACGTCGTCGTGATCGGCGGCCTCGACTGCGTTGTCGATTGCGGCGTCCGCCTCGGCGTCCGGATCCACCGAGCGCCGTTTGGGCAGCGAGAGCACCAGGAGGGCGAGGAACACCAGCAGTTGGGCTGCGGCCGCCCACCGCCACCAGCTCGTGTAGGCCAGCCGCAGCTCACCGGGGCTGGCGATCTCCGCAGCGATCATGCCGTGCGGATCGCCGGCGAGGTCCAGCGCCGAATCGGCCAGCGTCGCGCTCCAGCCGGGATCGAAGGCCTCGGCGACCAGCAGCTGGCGCGGCAGCTCGATCTGCGGATGGAGCACCACGTCCACCGAGGTGGGCGAGGTGCGCACCGGGACTTCCACCGGGTCGACCGGGGGGCCGGGCTGGTCGGCACCGGACTGGTCGGCACCCGCCTGCTCAGTACCCGCCTGCTCCGGGCCGCCCAGAGCAGTCAGCTCGGCGCGGGTCGGGTCCCCGGCCACCAGCCACAGCGACTGCTCCTCGGACCGCGCGAGCTGGCGCAGGCCGATCGTGGCGTCGAGTTCGGCGACCAGCGGATCGGCCGGGGGGCCGTCGAACACGACGTAGCGGATCGCCCGGCCGCCGAGCTCCTGCTCGACCTGGCCGCTGGCTCCGGAGACCAGGCCGGTGACCGCGTCGGCGAAGCCGGGGTCCACCGGTGGGCCGGCCAGCGCATCGGCGTCCCCGAGCTGGACCGCCGGGCCGTTGGTCACCGCGAAGCGCAGGTCATCCTGCACGCGGGCCAGTACGAGCGCCCGGGGTCGGGCGCTCGATTCTGCTTCGAGGCTCACGACGGCCGGGATCCCGGTGCTGCTGCTGACCGACAGCACGCTGGGAGCCAGCCACCAGCCCCCGACCAGGACGCCGACGGCCAGCAACCAGCCACCGGACAGCGCCTTGGTCGGCCAGCCCTGCCCCGGGCCGCCGCCGGGGCGCGGCTCGAGCGCGTCGAGCACCACCAGGATCACCAGCGCGCCGGCGAGCAGCACCAGGACACCGGGCCAGAGCCGGGCAGGCGCCAGCTCCGGCCACCACCCCTGCGCCAGGGGGGCCAGCCAGGCGGCCGCCGCCAGCAGTCCCGCGCTGGCTGCCAGCAGCGCCAGGCCGCGAACCCGCAGTCCAGCCACCGCGACGGCCCCGAGCCCGACGATCAGCAGGGGGATCCCGGCCCATCCGATCGAGGTGGGTCCGCCCGGGGACAGCCCCCACAGCACCGGCCCCGGCTCGGCCAGGGAGGGGTCTGCTGCGCCGAGCTCGCTGACGAGCAGCCAGGGGGCGATGAGCAGCCGGGGGATCCACAGCACCAGGAAGAGGGCCGCGATCCCGAGGATCCGCAGGCCGGGTGCCACCGCCCTGCGCGGCAGGCCCAGGAGGCTCCAGGCCGCCAGCGCGCCCAGCAGGCCCAGCGGGTACATGACGGGGGCGAAGGCGACCAGGACGCCGAGCATCGTCCCGGCGGCCAGGCTGGGCCGGATCCCGGAGGCGGGCTGACCGGACACGAACAGGGCTCGGCCGACCAGCCGAGCGGTGGGGGGGCCCAGCAGCAGGACCGCCAACGTGGAGATCCGCCCGCCCCCGGCGGCCGCGACCCCCGCGGGCAGGACGCTGTACGCCAGCGCGCCCAGCAGCCGTGCGCGCGGGGCGATCCGCGGACCCATGCTGGCGTAGCAGCTCAGGAAGGCCAGCGGGACGGCCAGGCCGAAGGCAAGCCGGAGCAGGGTGTCCACCGAGCCGAGCACGGGCGTGCTGGCCGCCGCCAGCAGCGGCACGTGCGCCGGCAGGGGCAGCGGCGTGCCGAACCGCGTCGAATGCCAGCCGGCGAGGTACTCCCCGAGCAGCGCCGTGGCCCCGGGGGAGGGCAGCAGCCCGCCACCCCGCAGCGTCCCGGACCCCAGGATCTGCCCCGGCGCGCGGACCAGGGAGGCCGCGGCCAGCGCGGCGGCGACCAGCAGCGGAACCCAGAGCGAGGCGGGCAGCGGGAACCAGCGTTGCGCCGGGGCGCCTCGCACGGAGGACCACACGTCCAGCCCGTGGCCCAGTGCGATTCCGCGCCGGGCGCGCACATGGGCCGGTCTGGTCAGGTCGCCGACCGGAGCCCTACGCACCCGGCGACGAGCAGCGCGGATCCGGCCCGGATGCCCCAGGACCGCCCAGGCTCCCGCCACCTCGGCGACCGCCTCCTCCGGGTCCCGGGTGAGCAGCACGGCCACGGCGCGCACGGCAGTCACGACCCAGGCGATCAGGTAGCGCCACAGCAGCGCCCGGCCCGGGGCCTGGCTGAGCTCCAGGGTCAGCTGTCCGGCCCGGGCAGCCCGGCGCGGATGACCGCTTCCGGAGTGCGGGCGCACCCCACGATGCCCGGACTGCCGGTGGGCCAGCACTGCGGCCGGGATGAACATCACCTCCCCGCCGCTCCCCCACGCCCGCCGGCACAGGTCAGGTGCCCCGGCCCAGTCACCCACGCCCGGGTCCATGCCGCCCAGGGCAGCCCAGACATCGGCGCGCACCAGCATCCCCGCGCCGTCGCCGGTGTAGACCGGACGGTCCACGTCGTACTGGCCCTGGTCGCGCTCAGCGGGATCCAACGGGTCGACGACCGGGGTGCTGGGCGCCCAGCGGTTGCCCACCCCGACCAGCAGGCCGGAGTCCGACCACCCCACAGTCTTGGGCACGAGCACGGTGGCGGCCGGGTT
>JBAVKQ010000364.1:0-1590 GCA_049688395.1 Candidatus Nanopelagicales bacterium | reverse complement strand
CGCGGCTGCTTGTTGACTTCTCTTACGGCTCCGGCCCGGCCAGGCTGGTGTCGAGGTGCTCGGCGGGACGCTCTCTATTCGCGGCTGCCCGCCAGCGTGATCGGTGTGGCTCTCTATCGGGCTGCGTTCCCGTCCGGGCACCGTGGTGAGGTTGTGGCTCAAGAGGGGACTGCCCACAGCTCCAAGTAGCTCTGCCCTCCTCGCCGACCTTTGGTATCGCGGCAACGTGAGGAGGCAGACGAGATGGGCTGCATGATCGTGGGGGTTGACCCTCACAAGAGGTCGGTGACCCTCGAGGTCGTCGACGAGGATGGGAAGGTAGCGGCGACCGGCAGGTTCGGGACCGGGAACCGGGACTACCGCGCGATGCTGGCCTATGTGCGCCGGCAGTGGCCGCAGCACCGCTGGGCCGTCGAGGGCGCGCAAGGTGTTGGCCGGCCGTTGGCGCAGCGGCTGTTGGCTGACGGGGAAACGGTGGTCGATGTCCCCGCGCGGCTCTCGGCACGGGTGCGGGTGTTCGACACCGGCAACGCCCGCAAGACCGACCCGGTCGACGCGCACGCGGTCGCGATGGCGGCGCTGCGCGCCCCGAAGTTGAAGGTGCTGACCTTCGACGAGGAACTGGTCGCGCTGCGGCTGCTGGCCGACCGCCGCGACGAGCTGTCAGCGCTGCGGGTGCAGACCGTGAACCGGCTGCATCGGCTGTTCGCCGAGCTGATCCCCGGCGGAGCGCCGCGCAACCTCAGCGCCACCAAGGCCAAGACGCTACTCGCCGGGGTGCGGCCCCGAACCCTGGTCGGCAAGACAACCCGGCGGATGGCCGTCGAAGAGTTGGCCGACCTGGTCCGCGTCGACACGAAGCTGAAGGCCCTGAACCGGGAGCTCAAGGCCGCGGTCCTGGCCCGAGGCTCGCACCTGATGGACCTGCACGGCATCGGCCCCGCCGGGGCCGCGCGGATCCTCGCCGACGTCGGCGACATCGCCCGGTTCCCCGACCGCGACCACTTCGCGTCCTGGACCGGCACCGCACCGTTGGACGCCTCCTCCGGTGAGCACATCCGCCACCGGCTGTCCCGCGCCGGGAACCGGCGGATGAACCACGTCCTCTACGTCGCGGCGATCTCCCAGATCCGCCAAGACAGCGAGGGCCGGCGCTACTACCGGCGCAAGCTGGCCGAAGCCAAGACCAGCAAGGAAGCCCTGCGCTGCCTCAAACGGCGCCTGTCCGACCTCGTCTACCGTCAGCTGCGCGCCGACGCCATCAACTCGCAGGTCGACCCGGTGCCGGCAGGTCAGGCGGGCCCGGGAGGGCACTCGGGGGCGTCTGACGAATCCAGCGCGGCCGACCTGCACACCCCGGTCATCGGCTCTTCGGATCAGCCACAACCCGAGCCCGCAGCACCCACGCTACCGGCCCGACGCCCATCGCCAACACCCCACGCAGCTTCGGCTGGCCGGCCACCGCGCCAGCGCGCAGGAGCCGTCAAGGTGCAGCGCCCCACCGGACGAACGACCTTGACGGCGACCAGCACCGGCGCACACTCCACCACGCCGAAACTGCGCACTTGACACAGAGGGGAACGATGTGGG
>JBAVKQ010000363.1:0-2121 GCA_049688395.1 Candidatus Nanopelagicales bacterium | reverse complement strand
AACGTGAAGCGTTCGAACTGATGCACGCGGAGAAGAGCAACCACACGATCGCCCGGATGGCGCGGCTGCTGGAGGTCTCGCGGTCCGGGTACTACGCCTGGGCCAAGCGCCCGCCCTCGAAGCGGGCGGTTCGCGCGGAGAGGATCGAGGCCAAGGTGACCTGGTTCCACGGGGACTCTGACGAGGTCTCCGGGGCACCCCGGATCCTGGTCGACCTCCGCGAGGACGGCGAGACCATCTCGCGCAAGACCGTCGCGAAGACGATGCGCAAGCTCGGGCTGCGCGGGATCTGCCCCAAGCGGTGGAAGACGACAACGGTGACCGACCGCAGAGACACCTACCCGCCCGATGCGGTGAAGCGGCAGTGGGACACCGGCGTGCTGAACGCCGTCTGGATCGGCGACGTCAGCTACCTGAGGACCTGGGAAGGCTGGCTCTACCTCGCGACCGTGATCGACGCGCACTCGCGGCGGGTGATCGGGTGGGCGATCGCTGATCACATGCGCACAGATCTGGTCGAAGACGCTTTGAGGTCGCGTCCCAGATGCGGTGTAAATCCGCGGGCGTGGGTTCGCTCTTGTGGGCAAGGTTAGGCGACGGCTCCGGCGTTTTCGAGATGGTCGGTGTCGGTCGTGGTTGTTGGGTGGAGCTGGGTGGGTGGTTGGAGTAGCGCGCGGCGGAGATCTTGGAGTTGCCGGGTGCCGTCGCTGGTCATGGTGAAGCCGCGCCAACCCCGGCTCGCTCGGTCCAGGACCGCCCAGACCAGGGACAGGCAGGAGGCCTCGCCGGGGAGCCGGCCGATGACCTTCACCCGGCGTCGGGTCTCCCCGAATGTGCGCTCGATGAAGTTGCTGTGCCGGATCCGGTGGTGGTGCTCGCGGGGGAACCGCAGGTAGCTGGTGAGCTGCTCACGGTCGGTCAGCAGACACTTGACCGCGGCCGGGTAGCGGCCGCGGTGGGCCTGGGCGAACGCCTCGATCCTGGCCTGCACGAACGCGACGAGGTCTGGGCCTGGGAGGAGCCCGGGCCCGTCGTCCTTGCCGTCCAGGACCTCATCGACGTCGAACAGCTCCCAGTAGGCGTTCTTGACCTCGGTCTGCGCCTGCGCGGGGACCTTGGCCAAGACATTCCGGGCTCGATGGATCAGGCACTTCTGCCGCAGCGACTGGCCGAAGACCTGCTCAAGGGCGCTCAGCAGGCCGGGGGCGGCGTCGCTGATGCTGAGCAGTGGTGGCCGCAGTCCGCGGCCCTTGAGCTCGTCCAGGAAGTCCACCCAGGCATCGGTGGACTCACTGCCTGCTGGGGCCAACCCGACCAGCACCGGAGCACCCTTGGTCGTGATGCCCCACGCCGCCAACACCGGTTCGGCACGTGCCCCCTGGTGCATCTTGAAGAACGAGCCGTCCAAGAACAGGTAGTCCAACGCGAGGTCCTCCAGGCTCCTTTCGGCCCAGCGGGCGAACTCGGTCTTGATGGCTGCACAGACCCGCGACACCGTCGACTTGCTCAACGAAGCCTCGGCGCCCAGGGCGTCAGCCAGGGTCGCCTCGACGTCCCGGTCGGACAGACCCCGGACGTAGCCGGCGATCACCAACGACTCCAACGCGTTGGTCTTGGTCACCTTGGCGCCGAACAGTCGGGATGCGAACTTCTCGGTCGTGCCCCGGAGCTTGGGGCGCTGCACCGTGACCGGCCCCGCGGTGGTCTTGATCGTGGTCGGGCAGAACCCGTTCCGGCTCCCGGGACGGGCATCCTCCACGACGGCCACCCGCTGGTAGCGGGCCCTGCCCAAGAACTCCTCAACCTCTGCTTCCACTGCGGTCTGGATGACCAGTCGGGCACCCAGACGGGCGACCTGCTCGAGGGATCTGGCCAGATCGATGCCCTCCTCAAACAAGGCATCGATCTCGCGGCGAATCTTCTCGGTGGGCGATACTCGTACAGACACGGGCGTGGGTCCTTCCTCGGGAGCTTGGCGGCTATCGAGGCGAACCTACGTCCGTTGTCATTTACACCGAGGCTGGGACGCGACCTGCGCGCTGCTCGCCCTCTTGGGACGCCTTGAACTGGGACACGAACGATGCGAGGGCCGGGTTGGCGGCGATGCAGGCGGTGTCGTTG
>JBAVKQ010000362.1:0-2677 GCA_049688395.1 Candidatus Nanopelagicales bacterium | reverse complement strand
GACCCGGCCTTCGACCCGGCGCGGGTCGCGGCCGCACTGCACGCCGCGCGCCCGGTGCGCCTGGGCCGGGTGACCGAGCTGCGGGGCCTGCACATGCTGGTGTCGGGTCTGGAGGCCGCGGTCGGGGACATGCTCCAGGTGCTGAGCCCCCGGCCGGTGCGCGTGGAGGTGGCGGCCAGCACGCGCGCCGGGCTCGTGTGCCTGCCGATGGGCGAGACGAACGGGCTGCGGATCGGCACGCTGGTCCGCGGCACCGGGGGCCCGTTGACCGTCCCGGTGGGGGCCAGCCTGCGTGGGCGGGTGCTCGACGGGTTCGGTCGGCCCATCGACTCCGGCCCCCCGCTGCGCGACGTCGAGTACGTCCCCGTGGACAACCGGGCGCCGTGCCCGATGACCCGGCCCCGCATCACCGAGCAGGTCTCCCTGGGGGTGCGCGCCCTGGACACCCTGGTCCCGTGCGGTCGGGGCCAGCGGCTGGGGATCATGGCCGGCTCCGGCGTCGGCAAGTCGACCCTGCTGTCGATGGCCGCCCGAGGCACCGACGCGAGCATCTCGGTGATCGCCCTGGTCGGCGAACGCGGCCGGGAGGTGCGCGAGTTCCTCGATGCGGATCTCGGCCCGGAGGGCCTGGCCCGCTCGGTCGTGGTCGTGGCGACCTCGGACGCCCCTCCGGTCGAACGGCTGCGGGCCGCGTTCACGGCCACCCGGATCGCGGAGTGGTTCCGCGACTCCGGCGACGACGTGCTGTTCATGATGGACAGCCTGACCCGGGTCGCCATGGCCCAGCGCGAGGTCGGGCTGTCGGCCGGCGAACCCCCGGCCACCCGGGGCTACCCGCCGAGCGTGTTCGCCCTGCTGCCCAGGCTGCTCGAACGTGCGGGCGCCTCCCAGACGGGCAGCATCACCGGGCTCTACACCGTGCTGATCGAGGGCGACGACCTGCAGGACCCGATCGGTGACACCGCCCGCTCCGTCCTCGACGGGCACATCGTGCTCTCGCGCCGGCTGGCGACCGCTGGGCACTTCCCCAGCATCGACGTCCTCGAGTCCATCAGCCGGGTCGCCAACGCCGTCACCGACGAGACCCAGCGCTCCGATGCCACCACGCTGCGTCGGCTGATGGCAGCGCACCGCGACATCCGCGAGCTGGTCGAGATCGGGGCGTACGTGTCCGGGGCCGACCCGGACGCGGACCGCGCCCTGGCCCTGGCGCCCCGGATCGACGCCTTCCTGCGCCAGCCCTTCGATTCGGTCTCCACCGCAGCCGACGCATGGGCGGCCCTGCGCGGCCTGATGTCCCCATGAGCACCGAGGATCGGGGTCTGCAGGCCGTGGCACGGGTCCGCGGCGTCCGCGAACGCGACAGCAAGACGGGCCTGCAGCAGGCCGGGCGGATCGTCGACGAGCGTGTGGCCGAACTCGACGGCCGCCGCCGGCAACTGGCCGGCGCGTCGGGGTTCGACGCCGGATCGGGTGGTGAGTTCCTCAGCCGACGGGCGGAGCTGTCGAGCATGGCCGACGCCGCCAGCGCGGCCGCCGAACATGTCGAGCTCGGGCGCTCGGTCGCCGCACAGGCCCTGGGTCGCTGGCAGCACGATCGATCCCGGTTGCGCGCCGTCGAGCTGCTGGCCGAACGTCGCGCGCAGCGGCTTCGCGAGGATCGGATGCGGGCCGAGGTTCGCGACCTCGACGAGGTCGCCGGGAGCAGTTGGCTGCGCAAGCAGCCGAGCCAGGAGCAGCCATGAGTGTCATCGACGTGACCAGCCGGATCTCGGAGATCCGCGCCCAGTTCGAGGTCCTGAGGCCACAGACCTCGGGCGGCACCGCGTTCGCCGCCGCCCTGAGCCAGGCCGACGCCGCGAACCTGCAATCGGCTGCCCGGGACGCCGCTGCCCTGGGTACCGCTGGGGTCACCGGCTCGGCTGCAGCATCCGCCGCGGGCGCGACAACTCCCAGCGGCAGTGCATCCGGGACCAGCGCGCTGCCGGCGAGCACGCCCTTCGCCGACCTGTTCCAGAAGGCCGAGGCGAAGTACGGGGTCGACGCCACGCTCCTGGCCACGGTCGCCAAGCACGAGTCCTCGTTCAATCCGCGCGCGGTGAGCCACGCGGGGGCCCAGGGCCTGATGCAGCTCATGCCGGGCACCGCCCGCGGCCTCGGAGTGGCCGATCCCTTCGATCCCGCCCAGGCGATCGACGGCGCGGCGCGGCTGCTGCGCGACCTCGAGCGCGAGTTCGGCCGGACGGATCTGGCCCTGGCCGCCTACAACGCGGGACCCGGCGCCGTGCACAAGTACAACGGCATCCCGCCCTACCCGGAGACCCAGAACTACGTCCGCTCGATCATGGCCGACCTGGGGAACCGATGACGACCATTGCCCCGCTGCCCCCGCGCGCGGCCCCCAGCGCACCGGCCGGTGCACGGGAGGGCGCGGGCCCCGGGGGCTGGGCCACGGACTGCGGGTTCAGCGAGCTCGTCGCGGCCAACCTGGTCACCTACGCGCCGCCGCGCGAGCGCCCCGCCGACAGCCCGCCCCACCAGCAGGCCAGCGGCCCGCCCCGGGAATCAGCACCTGCCGCGGGGGCGACCTCGGGACCCTCGGGCCAACCGGACCGCGTCGGGAGCACCGGCGCGCCCGAGCCGGGCAGCACGCCGGAGCCGGGCAGCACGCCGGAGC
>JBAVKQ010000361.1:0-2058 GCA_049688395.1 Candidatus Nanopelagicales bacterium | reverse complement strand
GGATCCCGGTGCCCGCGGTCGGGCCCTGGGGGGACTGGCTGGTCGAGCCGGACCCGGCGGTCATCCGTGCCGGGTTGGTCTCGGTGCTGGCCCAACGCCTCGACGGGCACCTGCTCGACCCGCGCATCGCCTACATCACCACTCGCACCCCCCCGGACCCGGGCCTGCTGGGCACCGCCTACGAGATTCGCGCCGAGGTCCCGTTCGCCCGCAAGCAGCTGCGGGCCTGGCTGCGTGCGCGCGGGTACGGCAACGTGGTGATCAAGAAGCGCGGCGTCGACGTGGTCCCCGAGCAGTTGCGCGCGGCCCTGCGCCTGCGCGGCGACGGCCCGACCGCGACTCTGGTGCTGACCCGCACCGACGCCGGTCCGCTGGCGCTGCTGGTGCAACGGCGCTGACCCGGCCCGGCGGGATCAGGGGCACGCTGAGCGCCCCTGGCCAGCGCACGGGATCAGAGGCCCGGCTCCGACAAGATCGAGAATCAGAGGCCCGGCTCCGGCGGACACGTCGGCCACCGTGTGCTCGCGGCCGGGAAGCCCACGGCCAGCCCGGGCCACCTGCGATCCGCGAGCTCGGGCGAACGGGGCACCGCACCTCGGGCTGCCCCGGGCAGGCCCGAATCCCACCGCGCCCCGGAGACCCGCGTCAGGTGCACGGCGAACTGCGCCTGCAGCGCCCGGTCGAGGGTGATCGTGGCATCCGGAGCCAGCCCGCTGCTGGCCGCCCAGGTGGCGGGCAGGTACGCACGGTTGCCCGCACCAGGGACCACTACCACCGCGTAGCGCCCGGGGGGCACCGGACCGACCCGGACCCCGTGGGCGCCCTCGGCGCGCGAGGTGTAGGACCGCAACGGGTTGTCCGGGTCGACGAGTTCGACCGCGACCCCAGCCAGCGGCTCGCCTGAGCCCGCGTCAAGCACAGCGCCGGTGAGGACCGCGCCAGTGATCAGCGGCACGTCGATGCCGGTCTGCACCTGCCCGGTCACGAGGTCGAAGCTGCCCGCGCCGATGCCGTCCGGCTCGGGGTACCAGCCGTCGAGCAGGCCCGCGGCCTGGCCGGTGGGTCCGGCCGCGGCGAACACGCGAAGCCCGGGGCCGGTCGGCACCGCGTGAAGCCGGAAATCCCCGTCCCGGTCGACCACCGTGGACAGCGGGCACTGATCCGGGCAGCCGATGACGGTCACGATCGCGCCGGGCACCGGGCTCCCGGTCTCGTCGCGCACCGTGCCCTCGATCTGGCCGCCCTCGCGCAGCCGGATCAGCACCGGCGCCGAGCGATCGGATTCGATCATCGTGGCCACCCGGTGCGATCCCACGCCGTCGTACCACTGGGCCAGGTGGTTGCCCCCCGGGGGAGGCTCGGCATGCAGCGCCACCGGGACCGGCGGGATCCCCTCGATCCGGAACTCGCCGGCCTTCGGTGCGTACCCCGGGGTGCCGACCGCCTGCGATCCGGGCCGATCGTCGACATGCGCGGTGACCAGGCCGGCCAGCGGGGCGCCGGTCGCGGCATCGACCACCCTGCCGCTGATCGTCGAACCGACCGGCAGGTCGATGTCGGCCGAGCTGCCCGAGCCGGCCACCCGCAGGGTCTGCGCCGAGGCGAAGCTGTAGGCCTGCGGCCAGTAGGCGCCGGCCAGGCCGCTGAAGGCCGGGGCCCGGACCTCGATCTTGACGTGGAACGCGTAGAGGTCGGAGAACACGTACCGGCCGACGCTGTCGGTCGTGGTGAAGGCCGGCTGGCCGGCCCAGTCCCCGGTGGGCGTGACCGGAGTCAGGCGCACCCAGGCATTGGCCAGCGGGGCTCCCCGCGCGGTCACCGTGCCCGACACGGACCCCACGAGCTCGGCCGCCGCCGGTGGCGTGCCGAGAAGCAGCTGCACCAGCACCAGGGCCAGCACCGCGACGACCCCGCGGCGGCGCAGCCGGACAGCACAGGATCTCATCGCGGCCGGTCACCCCCTCAGGCGTCAGCAGGAGCCGGTGGGACCCATCCTGCGCCGCGACTCCAGCCCGGGCAACCGGGCACCGGGCACGGCCTGCTCGACCGGGTGCGGGG
>JBAVKQ010000360.1:0-9365 GCA_049688395.1 Candidatus Nanopelagicales bacterium | reverse complement strand
CGCGCCCCGTTCACCCCTCGGTGTCGAGGATGAGCCGGGACGGGGCTTCGGCCATCGGCTGGGACAGGTCCATCCCGTGCGCTGCGTTCGCCTGCGCGATGAACCACTGGCTGAACTCGTCGTCACGGCTCATCATCTGCGCGAACGACGCCCCCGGGTCGTCGCCCTCCAGGGTCACGATCACCAGCTCACCCATCGGGGTGGCCTGAAGGTAGGTGCGTTCCCGTACCCCCGCCGACCGACGCGAGGCGACGAACTCATCATGACGAGCGCCGGCCAGTTCATCCATCCACGCGTGCCACATCTCACTCTGACCAGGAGCGACCGGGAAAGCTACCGCCATCAGCGCCATCAGAACATCCCTTCGATAGGAGCGGATCCTCAAGTGAGGCTCGCCTTGTCCAGCCTCCACCTCGGGGTCCCCGCTGTACAGGGCCGCACGTTCGGACTGTGTAACCAACGAGATCCGGGCGGCCGTGCGGTTCCTGCGGCCAACCCGTCCTCAGCGGCGATTCCCGACCGGAGAGGATGGCGGCTGGGTCAGGTGGCGCCGATGGAGCCTGTCAGCAGGAGCGCGGTGACGATCACGGCCAGGGCGATCCGGTAGCCGACGAAGATCACAATGCCGTGGTTGAGCACGAACCTCAAGAGCCAGGCGATCGCGGCGTAGGCAACGACGAAGCTGACGAAGTGCCTCGCGTTTGCTGCCGCGTGCCGAAAGGGGTGCCGGGTGTCTCACCATGGCCGTCGACGGTGGGGTTGGCCAGGCTGATGGTCAGTCACCGTGAGCCCACACCCCAAGACGACAGTCTCGGTCCGGCACCACTCTGTGACCTTCAGCGGTAAGTGGCGCGGTCTCTTGGCTCTTCGGTGCAATTTGGCACGGTCAGGAGGCGCGGGGCATGGCGGGGTCCGTTCGCGAGCGGTCGGAGCAGCGGCACCAGCAGATCGAGATCGAGTCCAGTCTCCGTAGGGTGGTCAGCCGGTCGATGAGGCTGGCGGTGGGGTCCGTCACGGGTCCTTCTTGGGTGTCGGGTTGCGTCGGCGTGTCAGGCGCAGCAGGAGAGCTTGGAGACGTCAGTGGTGAACGACTGCGCGGCGATCCTGATGCCCTCGGCCATGGTCAGGTAGGGCGCCCAGGAGTGGGCGACCTGCTCGATCGTCATGCCCGCCTGGAGGATCCACACGCCGGCCGCGGCGATCTCGCCGGCGTCTTTGGCGACCGCGGTGATACCGAGAATGCGGCCGTTGTCGGCGTCGGCGACGACCTTGATGAAGCCGCGGGTGTCGCGGTTGACCAGCGCGCGCGGCACATAGCTCAGGGGCAGGACCCGGCAGTCGCACCGGATTCCCGCGGCCAGGACCTGTTCCTCGGTCATTCCGACAGTTCCTATGGCCGGGCTGGTGAAGGTCACCCGAGGCAGGTGCGTGTAGTCGACCGACCGTTCCGCGCCGGCGAAGGCGTTGTCGACCACGAGGGTGCCGTGGTGGGCGGCGACGTAGACGAACTCGCGGTGTCCGGTGACGTCGCCGGCAGCCCAGATCCGCGGATTGGAGGAGGCCAACCGATCGGTGACCACGATCTCCCCGTAGCCGCCGGTCTTGACCTCGACAGCGTCCAGGTTCAGCCCATCGGTGACGGGCCGTCTGCCCAGCGCGACCAGGACACGGTCGGCGCGGAACTCGGTGGTGCCTCCCGACACCACCGACGCGGTCGCGACCAATTGGCCGGTCGCCTCGTCGGTCTCGACGCTGGTGACCTGGGCGGGCCGGACGACGCAAATCCCCTCGTGGGCGAACACTCGTTGCAGCGCCTGGGAGACCTCGGGTTCCTCCTTCGAGGCGAGCCGGGACCGGACCAACATGGTGACTTTCGAGCCAAGCCGGGCGAACAACTGGGCCTGCTCCATGGCGACGTACCCGCCGCCGAGGACCAGCATCGACTCGGGGACCTCGTTCAGCTCCATCGCGGTGGTCGAGGTCAGGTAGTCCACCGAGTCGAGGCCCTCGATCGGCGGAATCCAGGGACGCGCCCCGGTGGCGACCAGGTAGTGCTCGGCCTTGATCGGCCGACGGGTTCCGTCGGCCGCTGTGACCTGCAGGATCGGGACGTCCGGGGTGCCGTCGAAGGTCGCGTCCCCGGGCAGGACGGGCCACCCGTAAGACTCGGCCACGTCGAGGTACTTCGCGCTTCGCAGGGTCTCCACCAGCGTCTGCTTGGCGCCGATCAGGCTCGGCATGTCCACCGGGCCGGCGGTGGCGCTGATCCCGGGGAATCGGGCTGCATCGGCCGCGGCGTGCCGGGCCTCAGCGGCAGCAATGAGTGCCTTGGACGGGATGCAACCAGTGTTCACGCAAGTGCCGCCGAGCGTGCTGCGCTCGATCATCACCACGCGCTTGCCGAGGGTGGTCGCGCGGATAGCCGCGGCGAATGCCGCGCCGCCCGATCCGATCACCGCGAGTTCCACCTTGTGCTGGCTCATTCGGTTCTCCGCAGTCATTGGGATTCCTCTCTCATGAGGTGATACTGGACCTTCCAGTGCAGGGGAAGGTCAAGCCCCGCGGTCAACCAGGAGAGAACGTGCGAATCGGAGAAGTTGCCGAAGCGGCCGGCACCACCACCAAGACGCTGCGGTTCTACGAAGACCAAGGCCTGCTGCCGCCTGTTGAGCGGACTGCCGCCGGCTACCGCGACTACACCCCCGCGGCGCTCGCCCGTGTGGACTTCATCCACCGCGGGCAGGCCGCCGGGCTGACCCTGGCCCAGATCGGTCAGATCCTCGACGTACGGGACGGGGGCCAAGCGCCATGCGAGCACGTCCGAAACCTGCTCGAGGCACGCCTAGCCAACATCGATGGGCAGATCCAGCAGCTCTGGGTGCTGCGCGAGACCATTAGCCAACTTCGCGACCAGGCCGCCCAGATCGAGCCCGACACGTGCAGCGCCGACCAGGTCTGCCGCTATCTCTGACCGAGGAAGATTCCGTTGACTACAGTCCCCGATGCCGACGACATCACCGCAACTGCGCACTGCTGGTGCTGCGGCAACCCCTACCCCTCAGCGGATCTGATCCACCTGGGCGCGCACCCCGAAACGGTCGTGTGTCTGCAATGCTCCACCTACCTGGGCCGCCGGGCGAAGGCTGCCTACGACACCCTCAACCCCACTCTCGGCGGACACCTGCGCGGCGTCGTGAGCGTGGGCCGTGACCAGGTCATCCGGCTCCGGCTCCACGAGCGCCCAATTCTCGGCAGGATCCTCCGGAGAATAGACCGGCACCTGCCGTGACGCACCCGTTCACCGGGTGGCTGTGTCAACCTGAGTTGGCCCCACTGTGACGTCAGAGTGGCGCCAACTCAGACTGTCAAAGCCAAACGGGTGCCTCGGCTCCGACCAACGTCTACGGCCGATCTAGAGAGTCTCCGGTGTAATCAGAGAGGGTCTGACGAGGTGGCCTGCGGCGATGCCACAGTTCTCAGGTACGCCGCCCGATCCCGGTCCGGCGCCACGATCAAGGTGTCGCCGGGCCGCAAGCAGTCCAAGACTTCGTTCAGGCTCGATCTGGTGCCCTGGCCCAAACCGACATGCCGGCGTCTGGTGGCGCTCGTCGGACCGGTCGGTGGCGGTGGGGGTGAGGACCTGGTGTGCGGTGGTGGTCATGTGTGGCTCCTTGATTGGGGCCCCGGGGGCGGGGCCGGCACCTTCAGGTTGCTCACCGGCGGTGTCGGGGAGCACCTCGGTGCGGTAACGGTCCGGTGTCGGGGGCCTTGACCGGCTCGTCGGGGCCCGCCCACACTGCAAGGACAGGGGCAGGAGGTGGTGGGTCGTGGATGTGGCGATCCGGCTGTTGGGCCCCACCGAGGTCGGCACCCACCGACGCGTTCGCCGTGACCGCGGGACAGGACCACCAGCTGCTCGTCGGAACGGGCACCGTGCTCGCCTCCATCGAGATGGACCCCGAGGAGTGGGAGTCAGCCGCCTGCCAGGTAGCCGCACGCAAACTCACGACCGATGAACTCACCAAGGATGAATGGAACCGCTTCGTGCCCGGCATCTCCTACTCCCCCGCCTGCCATTGACTGGTCGTCGCGTGGCCGGCGCGAGAAGTCCCGACCACAACCTTGGAAGCGGTGAAGGCCTGCTTCACTGTCCGTCGCCAGGATCTCAACAGCGAGTGGTTCGATCCTGCGCCAATCCGGGCGTTGAGATGCCTGCTCCCAAGCGCGCGCGATAGGCGCCGAAAGGGGGCATGTCCGCGACAGACCGAAGATGGGTTCCATCGCCCGTCGTGCCAGCATCACGCGACAGACGGCCGGCGGGTTCGAGCACCTACGTCTTCACCAGCAGAGGGCCGAAGGACAGGTCCGCGAAGGCAGTGGGAGCTAGCCTTGGTCGCTGAAGCAACTGTTGGACGAGTGCGGGGAAGAGCCACGCCTTGTAGGCGGGAACACTCCACCCGGCCTCGACGACCAGACTGCGGAACACGTCGTGGCCGAAGAGTACGACGACGAGGTCGGTGGCTCGGTCGAGGTCGAGCCCGTGACGTAGTGCGCCCAGTTCGTCGAGCCGGGCCACCATCCGCCCCTGGCCGGCGCGCCTGCTGGCCGCCACACCTCGCCAGTACTGCTCGACGCGGGGGTCTGCCGTGGCTGCCGTGACGACTGGCCAGAGCGGAGCGACCCGCTCGAAGATATCGGTGCCGTGTTCAACCCCGAGCGCCAGGACCCGCTGGCCGGACGAGGCAGTCAGCATCTCATGCATCCATGGGTGCTGTGCTACGGGGACAGGGTCCTCCTCCTCTCCCGCAGCGGTCACCTCGACGACTTCGCAGAGCAGTTGCCCCTTGGTCTGGAAGGTGTAATAGAGGGTCTGGACGGCGACCCCCGCTTCCTCGGCGATTCGCTCCATCGTGGTCGCGGCGTACCCCTCGGTCACGAAGAGCTCACGTGCACCGTCGAGCATCCGACGGCGCGTCTGCCGAGCCCGGTCGGCTCTGGTGGGCTGACCACGCTTGACTGGTCCCATGTGATGGACTTTACTAGAGCAATCACTAGTGGGTGCTCTAGTCAAACGGCCGACCTGGAGGTGGACTTGATGCCGGTGATCAGGAACTCCGTGATCCTCCACTGCTCGCCTGAGGTGGCCTTCGACTACCTCTCCGACCATCGTGCGGAGCTGGAGTGGAACCCCAAGTGCGAGGCCATGGAGAAGCTCACCGACGGCCCGGTCGGCCTGGGCACGAAGTACAGGGCAAAGTGGAAGAGCAGCCCGTACGTCGAGCTCGCGACCATGGCCTTCGACCGGCCGCGCACCTGGACAATGCACAACGGTGGCCCGATCGAGGTCACGTTCACCTGTCGCCTCGAACCAGTGGCGGAGGGAACCCAGCTGCAGGCCGCCTTCGAGCCGACTCCACACGGCTGGTTTCGGCTGATCTTCCCGATCTTCCTGCTGGTCATCCGTCGCGAGGAGAGGGCCAACATGGGCCACATTCGCGACGCTGTGGAACGAAGGGTGCAGGCGCGCTGATCAAGGCCGCTGCTGGGTTCGTGTCCGTGTTCCTGGGTCTGGGCTTCGGGCTTCCCTGCGTCTTCGCGATCCGTCACTTCGCGCAGACCGGTGAGGTGTGGACGTTCATGGGGTTCCCGACCTACGGAAATGGCCCGTTCGAACGGATCGGCGTATAGACAAGTAGCGCGCTCCTGGTCGGCTTCCTGTTGGTGTGCATCGCCGAGGTCGCAGTGGGCGTCTTGCTCTGGGCGAGCACTCCCCACGCACCGGCCGCGAGCTACGCCCTGCTGCCGTTCGAGCTCGCCTTCCGGATCGGGTTCGCGCTGCCATTCGGACCTCTCCTGGGGATTGCGCCCACTGGCCTGGTGCTGTTGGCCTGACGCAGACCTCACCGCGGCATCTGGCGGCACTGTCGCGGCGCTATGGGCGCCCTCCGCGGCCGGCGTCTGGATCAGGGATCCACCGATGAATCGGCGACGACTACCGCGACGCGGCGCCTCCTCTGGCGAGCGCAGTGCCGTGGCTACGAATTCGTGGCTACGCTTGTGCCATGAGGGAGGCGAGCGTCGCGACGTTGCGGCTGCGTTCTGCCCTCGAGTCCCACCGGAGTCGCATCGCCGAGCTGCTGGACCAGTACGGGGCCACCAACCCACGCCTATTTGGATCAGTGGCCCGTGGCGACGCCGGCGAGGACAGCGATCTGGACCTCCTCGTCGACCTGGTTCCAGGCGCGGGCAACGAGTTGCTGCGCGTCTCCGGGCTCGCCGAGGAACTAAGCGAGTTGCTGGACGTCCGAGTCGATGTCGTGGCGGCAACCTTGCTGCGATACGAGGTCTCGGCCAGCGCACTGGTAGATGCGGTGGCCGTGTGAGCCGCACGGACTCCGAGCGCATGGAGGACATCCACGCCGCGATCGCTCGCTCCATGGCCTACCGCGACCACCTTGACTCGGCAGAACTCGGCGACATGGCGTACCCCGGCAGATAGGTCGTGCGCGAGGACGGGTCCGGCGGCAAGTAGAACGGGCGCAACTCGCGCACCCGCGCGGTGAACACGCTCATGCTCCGGTCCCAGCCCACCCGCTCAGCGATCACCGTCGCCGGCATGCTCGGTGTCCCCTCCAACAATCGTCGGATCTCCGGCTCCAGGCTGTCGATCGCCGACCCCACTGCGGCACGCTCATACTTCGGCGGCCCTGACGAGGCCAACGCCGACGCGACCGTGTTCCGCGAGATCCCCAACTGCTTGGCGATCGCCCGCCCCGACAACCGCTCCGACCGGTCCAACCGGCGGATCTCCGCCCAATCCTCCACAGTGATCACCCTCCACATCGTCGAGGAGTGGCTCACATTTCAACCGCAGCACGTGGCTCAGTATTCGACCGCAGGCGACACTGACATGTCCTCGTCCGCGTGCACAACTTCTCCGTCTCCCTCGACGGCTTCGGCACGGGCGAGAGCCAGCCCGGGTTGCGAACGTCATCGCCATCAACTGGGACTTGTCACCCAGCTCGGCGACGAAGATCACCCGAGACTGAGCAGGAAGGCTTGCACGAAGGGGGTCCTCTCGGCGTGAGGGCCGGGATGAGGCGACGCTGCATACAGGGGGTGAGGGACACCGACTCCTCCTTCAGTTGAACCATGCGACCCCGCACGAGGTGTTCCGCCAGTTGCGCGTGGAGCCCTTGACCTATGACCCGGGCGATCCTTACGCCTGGGGAACCGGGACGAGCACGAGAGGGTCGGCGGTCTCGGTGGTCATGCCGATGCTGGTCGCCTGCGGCAGTGGCAATGCCGAGGCGACCGTGACCTCCAGCGTGCGATCAGCACCCCGGAAGGTGCCAGCCGGGGTGCGCTGGCCGGACCCGTCGGCCAGCCACACCCGATAGACGGTGCCCGGCTCAGTGCCCCCCACGACAAGGATCACTTCGGTCCCCCACGCCCGCCCAGTCACCGTCGCTGTCCCTGACACTTGGGGTTCCGAGCCTGCGACGGAGGCGAATGCCACCGTGGTCCCGTCCTCTCCGGGCGCCTCACCACGCGACGAGATCATCCACCCGACGCCGGCAAGCATGAGAACGGCGGCGGCCGCCGCCGCGGCCCAGCGGGTGATCCGCACTGCCAGTTGGTGCCTCTTCGCCTCGCGGTCCACGGCGGCCAGGACCCGGGCGTCGAGTCCGGCGGGTGGGGCGGTCACCGGGTCCAGCCGGTCAGGGTCGGCCGTGTCCAATGCTGCGACGGTGGACCTGAGCTCGGCGAGGGTCGTCGCACACAGCGGGCACCCCCCTACGTGGGACAGCAGGGCCAGGGACTCCGACTCGTCGAGGGCGCCCATGGCCAGCACGGCCAGGTCGGCGTCGCGCTGGCTGCAGGGCCTGCTCATAGCGTCACCCCCTGCTCCTCGAGGGCCAACCGGAGGGCCCGCAACGCGAAATGTACCCGGCTCTTGATGGTGCCGACCGGGATCCCGAGCTCGTGGGCGACCTCCGCCTGGGACCGTCCTCGCAGCCGGATCTCGACCAACACCTGACGATGCTGGACCGACAACCCGCGCAACGCCTCCTGGACCTGCCAGCCGAGGATCGCGGTGTCGAAGTCGTCCACCGCGGCCGCCCCCTGCTGGTATTCGAGGTCCCCGATCTCGGCAAGGGCCGGTCGCGCGGCACGCCGCCGATGCAGGTCGGTGACCACGTTGCGCAGGATCGCGAACAGCCATGTGCGCAACGTGGCCAACTCGGGGTCGAAGCGATCCGCAGCCCGCCAGGCACGCAGGAACGTCTCCTGGACCGCCTCCTCAGCCAGACCGCGGTCGGCCAACCCACGCAGCGCGACGCCATACAACTCACCGGCATGCGCCGCGTAGGCCGCCCGAACCTCCGCCTCCGAGCCCAGTCCCACCCGCGGCAGCGTCCCACACTCCACGAGCGTGGCGCCAGACACCAGCGCCGCCCTGCCGTAGGAAGGACGTCGAACCGTCTGGCGTTCGACGGGTTCAACGGGACCACCGTCGGGCCTCGTGCCCGCCGGCTTCATCGCAGCCGCGACCGGGGGACGACCGTCACCAGCGCGACGCGGGTCAGAGTGCGCCCACCGCCAGCCACCGGTTCGTCGTCGTGGTGACGAACACCAGGGGGGCCAGGCAGGTCTCTGGCAACGCCACCGTCGTCTCGACCGAGCCGTCGCCGGCACCGACCCCGGTGGTGACCGGGAAGGTCGGCGTCGACACGTTCACGACGTCTCCGCCGTCGGTCACGCACGAGACAACCACCTTCATCACGGGGATGGTGTTCGTCCCCGCGGGCCCGGTGCCCGGCGCGAACAGCAGGTCCCGGAACTTCACCTCGACCTTCCCCGAGGCCTTGACCTCGGCCTTCGCAGGCCCGATCACCCAGGGAAGCCCCCCTGGTAACAGGTCTCGCATCGGAACCGCAGCCGACGTGAACGTCACCGGAACCCCCGCCATCGCGCCCAACTCCAGGCCCCCCGGGCCCTTCTCGGCGGTGGCCGGAGCCGACATTCCTGTAGCCATGACGGCCCCGATCGCAACAGCGCTGACAAGGAACCTCTTCGAACGACGGACAGACATGCGGGCCTCCTGATCGTGGGGTGTGCTGTCCCCAGGGCATACGCACGCCACCACCCCAAGGTTCACCAATCCCGTCCCGAATCGGCCAGTGATACGCCCCGGCCCCAGCCGAACTGCCTGAGGCCACGAGCGCCGCACAAAGGAGCGCGACACACCGCTCCGTCAGCCTTCGCTCGAGGTTGGGCAGTGTCTCAACATGGCTGTCGGCGGCAGGGCCGGCCGGGCCGGTCGTCAGTCACACTGAGTGATCACCGGGAGCCCCACACCC
>JBAVKQ010000359.1:0-5651 GCA_049688395.1 Candidatus Nanopelagicales bacterium | reverse complement strand
AGTGCGCGCGCATCTACGGGGTCCTGGAGAAGCAGTTCCGGGGCTACTACGAGGAGGCCCAGCGCAAGCAGGGAAAGACCGGTGAGAACCTGCTCAAGATCCTCGAGACCCGCCTGGACAACGTCGTCTACCGCGGTGGCTTCGCCAAGAGCCGCGACATGGCCCGCCAGCTGGTCGGCCACGGTCACATCATGGTCAACGGTCACAAGGTCGACATCCCGTCCTACCGGGTGTCGCCCACCGACATCGTCGAGGTCCGTCCCTCCTCGCGTGAGCTGACCCCGTTCGTGGTCGCACACGCCGAGATCGGCGAGCGCTCCGTGCCCGCGTGGCTCGAGGTCTCGCCCAACCAGATGCGGATCCTCGTGCACTCCATCCCGGAGCGCGCGGTCATCGACACCGCCGTCGCGGAGCAGCTGATCGTCGAGCTCTACTCGAAGTGACCCCTGTCGGGTGGTGGCCCTGGCCGCCGCCCGACCCAGCCTTGCAGCTCGTGGCGTCAAATGGTGGGTGCCACGGAAAGGAACGGTAACCCGTGCTTATTGCCCAGCGTCCGACCCTCGCCGAGGAGCGCGTCAGCGACCACCGTTCGCGGTTCGTCCTGGAGCCCCTCGAGCCGGGCTTCGGCTACACCCTGGGGAACTCGCTGCGCCGCACGCTCCTGTCGAGCATCCCCGGCGCCGCGGTCACCAGCATCCGGATCGAGGACGTGCTCCACGAGTTCACCACGATCCCGGGTGTCAAGGAGGACGTCACCGAGATCATCTTGAACCTCAAGGAGCTCGTCGTCTCCTCCGAGCATGACGAGCCGGTCGTGATGTACCTGCGCAAGCAGGGCCCCGGTGTCGTCACCGCGGCCGACATCGCCCCGCCGGCCGGGGTCGAGGTGCACAACTCCGACCTGCACATCGCCACGATCAACGCCAAGGGCAAGCTCGAGATCGAGCTGGTCGTCGAGCGCGGTCGTGGCTACGTGACGGCCGCGGCCAACAAGCTCGAGGGCCAGGAGATCGGCCGGATCCCGGTCGACTCGATCTACTCGCCGGTGCTCAAGGTGACCTACAAGGTCGAGGCGACCCGGGTCGAGCAGCGCACCGACTTCGACAAGCTGGTCCTGGACGTGGAGACCAAGGCGTGCATGGCGCCGGCCGACGCGGTCGCGTCCGCGGGCTACACCCTGGTCGAGCTGTTCGGCCTGGCCCGTGAGCTCAACGTCAACGCCGAGGGCATCGAGATCGGTCCCTCGCCGGCTGACGAGCTGGTCGCCGAGCAGCTGTCGACCCCGATCGAGTCGCTGGATCTCACCGTGCGCAGCTTCAACTGCCTCAAGCGTGAGGGCATCCACACCGTGGGTGAGCTGATCAGTCGCAGCGAGGCCGACCTCATGGACATCCGGAACTTCGGGAGCAAGTCCATCGAGGAGGTCAAGGACAAGCTGAACACCCTGGGGATGGCGCTCAAGGACAGCCCTGCCGGGTTCGTGCCGGCCTATGTCGAGGAAGAGGACGGGGACTTCGTCGAGGACGAGCAGCTCTGAGCAGTTGTCCGTCCCCGTAGGAAGACCTCTGGAGAAGTAGGAGTCAGGAAATATGCCCACGCCCAGCAAGGGTCCCCGTCTGGCGAGCACGCCCGCCCATGAGCGGCACATGCTCGCCAACCTCGCGACCGCGCTCTTCGAGCACGGAGCGATCACCACGACCGAGGCGCGTGCCAAGCGCATGCTACCTCTGGCCGAGCGGATGATCACGTTCGCCAAGCGCGGTGACCTGCACGCCCGCCGCCAGGTGATGACCGTGATCCGCGACAAGTCCGTCGTGCACGTGCTGTTCACCGAGATCGGGCCGCGCTTCGCCAACCGCCCCGGTGGCTACACCCGCATCACCAAGATCGGGCCGCGCAAGGGCGACAACGCCCCCATGGCCGTGATCGAGCTGTGCGAGCCGTTGGCCGAGCAGACCGTGGCCGAGGCCACCGCCGCGACCAGGCGGGCCGCCAAGGAGTCCGCCGCCCCGGTCGCTGCCGCGCCGACGGTCGCCGAGGTGGTTGCCAACGATGCCCCCGAGACGACGCAGGCCGCTGGTCTCGAGGTCGCGACCGGCGACGAGGTGGCCGACGCCACCGCTGCCGCTGCCGTCGAGGCCGTCACGGAGACCGGCGGGCTCGCGCTGGCCGACGTCGAGGACGTCGCTGCGGGCGTGCCCGCGGAGGAGGCTGCCATGTCGGTCATCGATCCGACCGATGACGTCGTGGCGCTCGACGAGGGCAGCACCGTCGAGGTCGAGGACGACCCCGCTCAGGCGTGACCAGGTCCGACATCGAGCCCGTCGGGGCGCCGGAGCGTTCCGGCCCCGACGGGCTCGTCGGCGTACCCGGTCACCCGCCGGAGGTCGTGCGCCTGCGCCTGCTCGTGACCTACGACGGCGCCGGGTTCTGCGGGTGGGCCCGGCAGCCCGGGCTGCGCTCGGTCCAGGGCGAGTTGGAGACAGCCGTGCGGGTCGCCCTACGGATCCCGGGAGACATCCCGGTCCGGGTGGCGGTGGCGGGGCGCACCGATGCGGGCGTGCACGCCACCGGTCAGGTCTGCCACGCCGATGTGCCCGCGCAGGCCTGGCGGGCCGCCGATGACCCCCGCGCGGGGTGGGTGCGCCTGCGCTGCAACGGCCTCCTGGAGCGCGACGTGCGGGTGCGCGCGCTGGACGTGGCCCCGGCGGGGTTCCATGCCCGCTGGTCGGCAGTGTGGCGGCGCTACCGCTACCTGGTGGCTGATGACCCGGCAAGCCAGGATCCACGCACCCGAGGGCACGTGCTCTGGCATCCCCGACCGCTGGACGAGGCTGCGATGTCCGCCGCCGCGGAGCCGTTCCTCGGCGAGCACGACTTCGCGGCGTTCTGCCGGGCCCGGCCCGGGGCGTCGAGCGTGCGCACCGTCCACGAGATCAGCTGGCGGCGCACGGGGCCGGGGCATGCGGCGTCCCCCGTGGAGTTCGAGGTCCGCGCCGACGCGTTCTGCCACTCGATGGTCCGCAGCCTGGTCGGGGTGTTCCTCGCCGTCGGTGACGGCCGCTGGCCGGTGGCACGCCCGGCCGAGTTGCTCAGGGCCGCCGCGCGGCTGCCCTTGATCGAGGCCGCACCGGCCCATCCGCTGACCCTGGTCGAGGTGGGCTATCCGCCGGACGCCGATCTGGGCGCTCAGGCCCTGCGCGCCCGCCGCTGGCGCGGTCGCTGAACCCCTGGTCGGCCAGGTCCTTCCACGCAGGCCCTGGTTCCCAGGGTGCAGGGCATCGTCGAGCGCTGGTCCCGACCCCGGCGGTCCGTCCGCGCGTGAAGCGCCGAGTTCTGGTTGAAAGGCCCGGTCACCGAAACCGGAGCGGCGCCTTTCGCACTCCGTGTGGTCGAAAGACTCGGTACGGCATCGACGGGGTCAACCACAGCTCCGCGTTGAGCCTGCGCGGCGGTGTTCCCGAGACCTGTTTCGACCACAGCCCGGCGTCTGGTCGCGGCTGCCGAGGGCACCGGCCAGCTCGCACCCGGACGCGGCGGTCTCGACTCTGAGAGCGAGGCCGGGACCGGGCCTGAGGCCCGGGCTGCGGCGGGAGCGGGCCCAGGGCCGGGCCGAGGCAGGGAGCCGACCGCCGGGCGCGGCTGGCCACGAGCGTCGAGTTGTCGGCGGCAGGTTGCCCAGCCGCCATCAAGCGTCGCGGGTCCTGGCCAGTCGATTGCGCCGATCCGCTGGGGCGGGCGACGATGTCGCCATGGGCCACCTGGACGTCGCGCGCGTCACGTTCGCGCTGCCCGATGGTCGGGTCCTGCTCGATGAGGTGTCCTTCCGGGCAGCTCAGGGTCGGGTGACCGCGCTGGTCGGTGCCAACGGATCGGGCAAGTCCACCCTGATGCGGATGATCGCCGGCGACGAGCCGGTCCAGTCCGGGGCGATCACGCGGGTGGGGTCCCTGGGGGTGATGCGCCAGTTCGTGGGGCACATGACCTCCGGGTCGGTGCGCGACCTGCTGCTGGGGGTGGCCGCGCCCGCCGTCGCGGCAGCGGCCGCGGAGCTGGACGCCGCCGAGCTGGCCATGATGGATGCCGACGACGAGACGACCCAGATGCGCTACGCGCATGCCATCGCCGAGTGGGCCGAGGCGGGCGGCTATGCACAGGAGGTCGTCTGGGATGTGGTGACCGTCAGCGCCCTGGGCGTGCCGTTCGCCCGAGCGCACTACCGCGAGGTGGCCACCCTGTCCGGCGGGGAGCAGAAGCGCCTCGTGCTCGAGGCACTGTTCCGCGGCCCGGACGAGGTGCTCCTGCTCGACGAGCCCGACAACTACCTCGACGTCCCCGGCAAGCTCGGGCTCGAGGCCCAGCTCCAGGCGAGTACCAAGACCGTGCTGCTGATCAGTCACGACCGGCAGCTGCTGGCCGAGGCTGCCGACGTGATCGTGACCATCGAGCTGGGTGCGGCCGGCAACAGCGCCTGGACGCACCCGGGCAGCTTCACGACCTACCACGAGGCGCGCGCCGACCGGTTCGCCCGGCTCGACGAGCTCACCCGACGCTGGGACGAGGAGCACGCCAAGCTCGAGGCTCTGGTCGCGTACTACAAGACCAAGGCCGCCTTCAACGACGGGCTTGCCTCTCGGCTGCAGGCCGCCCGGACCCGGCTGGCGAAGTTCGAGCAGGCAGGTCCGCCACAGGCCCAGCCGCGCAAGCAGGCGGTCACGATGCGGCTGCACGGCGGGCGCACCGGCAAGCGGGCGGTCGTCTGCGAGCGACTCGCGCTGGCCACACCGGCGGGGGTGCCGCTCGTCGAGCCGTTCGACCTCGAGGTCTGGTTCGGTGATCGGGTGGCCGTGCTCGGCGCCAACGGATCGGGCAAGTCGCACTTCCTCCGGCTGCTCGCGGCCGGTGGATCGAGCCCGGATGTCGAGCACGAGCCGGTCTCGGAGGTGGTGATCGAGCCGGTGGCCCACGGCGGCAGCGCCCGGTTGGGCGCCCGGGTGCGACCCGGCTGGTTCGCCCAGACGCACACCCATCCTGAGTGGGTGGGCCGAACCCTGCTGGAGATCCTGCACCGCGGAGACGAGCACCGCAGCGGCATGGGCCGGGAGGCCGCCGCGCGGGTGCTGGACCGCTACGAGCTGGCGCGCGCCGGCGAGCAGGTGTTCGACACGCTGTCCGGCGGGCAGCAGGCTCGCTTTCAGGTGCTGCTGCTGGAGCTGTCCGGGGCGACCCTGCTGCTGCTCGACGAGCCGACCGACAACCTCGACCTGGCCTCGGCGGAGGCGCTCGAGGAAGGCCTGGCGGCCTTCGCCGGGACCGTGCTCGCGGTCACCCACGACCGGTGGTTCGCGCGCACCTTCGACCGGTACCTGGTGTTCGGCGCCGATGGTCGGGTCCGCGAGACACAGGCGCCGGTGTGGGACGAGCCGCGCGCTGCCCGCCCGTCATGATCCGTGTGGGTTCGATGCTCCAGCAGCCGCCCAACCTGCACGGATCATGGGCTGGGGCCTGCCGGCCGCCAGCGGTGGCGGTGCAGGTCCACGCGGGGACCACTGGGTCCCGCAAGCACCTCGACGCCCTCGGCGCGCAGGTGCGCGGCGGCGGCCACCTCGTGACCGGGCGCCAGGAACCCGCCGGTGCGCACCACGCGCCAC
>JBAVKQ010000358.1:0-14471 GCA_049688395.1 Candidatus Nanopelagicales bacterium | reverse complement strand
CCTGGACCGGTCGATCCAGATAGCAGAAGACCCGCCGCGCACCGTCGTGACTCCATCATTGTCCTGCGACTCAGCCCAGGTCTGGGGGCCCTGCGCCCCCTGGTCATAGGTGCGTCCGCAGGCGGCGATGTGGGGCAAGTCCTTGGGGCGCGGATCGGGCGGACATCTGACCCTGCGCGATGATGATGCAACCGCTCGGAAGGGAGGTACCGGTGGCGCGACCCATACTGTTCCTGACGGTGGGGCTGCCCGGTACGGGCAAGACCACAGAGGCACGGCGTATAGAGGTCGAACGGCATGCCCTTCGCCTCACAAAGGACGAGTGGATGAAGGCCCTCTACGGTCTCGGGAACCCGTCATCCGCCTCCGACGTCATCGAAGGACGGCTCATCGACATCGCACTGCGCGCTCTCCAACTGGGCGTCAACGTGGTCGTCGACTATGGGCTCTGGGGCAGGGACGAGCGCTCCGCCCTCCGGCAAGCGGCGGCCGATCTCGGTGCCGAGGTGCAGCTGCGCTACTTCGACCTCACGCCAGCCGAGCAGCGGAAACGACTTGACCAGCGCCACGCCGAAGCGCCGCACACGACCTGGCACATGTCTGATTCCGAGCTCGCCAAGTGGGCCGCCATCATCAGCATCCCGACGCCCGGGGAGCTCGACGGCAGTGAGCCGATCGACGGCCCGCCGACAGGATTCGCGACCTGGCACGATTGGCGCAGGCATCGCTGGCCACCAGCGATCCCCTGAGATGTCCCTGCGTAGCCCCCATCCAGGGTCCGCTCGCCCGCCCCGAAGGCGCCCTGCTCGCGGCGCAGTGACGCATGCAGCGCCGCGACACCGGGACGGTACGCGGCTGTTAGACGATTCCCTTCAGGATCGGTGTCTGGCCAGACTCGGTCCAGGTGTCCGGCGGGACGCTCTTCACGCGGCTGCCCACCAGCGTGATCGGTGTGGCTCTCTTCCGGTCTGCGTCCCCGCCGGGCGCCGTGCCGGTGCGTGGCTCCAGAGGGGACTGCCCTGCTCGCAACAGCAATGCCCGCCCCGGCGTCCACCAACTGACGACGGGAAGGCGAGGTTCATGGCGAGGGTGTTCATCGGGGCTGATCCCCACAAGCTGTCGGTGACCATCGAGGTGGTCGACGACCAGGAGACGGTGTTGGCGACCGGGCGGTTCGCCACCGACAAGGCCGGGTACGCGGCGATGCGCAAACACGTCGCAGCGTTCCCCGAGCGGGTGTGGGCGGTCGAGGGCAGCAACGGGGCCGGCCGCCCGCTGGCCCAGCGACTGCTCGCTGACGGGGAGTACGTCGTGGATGTGCCGGCGAAGCTGTCGGCCCGGGCCCGGTTGTTCGACACCGGGCACAACCGCAAGACCGATGCCCACGACGCGCATGCCGTCGCCGTCGTCGCGGTGCGCACCAAGACGTTGCGGGTGCTGTCCTACGACAGTGAGCTCGAGGCGTTGCGGATGCTGGTCGACCGCCGCGAGGAGCTCACCCGGGCCAGGGTCCAGACCGTCAACCGGCTGCACCGGCTGCTGTCCGAGCTGACCCCGGGCAAGGCCAAGAAGAACATCACCGCAGGTCAGGCCAAGGTGATCCTGGCCGGCGTGCGCCCGAGGGACATGGCGGGCAAGACCCGCCGCCGGCTCGCGGTCGAGCAACTCACCGAACTGGTTGCGATCGACAAGAAGATCACCGCCTCCACCAAGGAGCTCAAGGCGATGGTGCTGGCCCGCAACTCCACCCTGATGAACTTGACCGGGGTCGGGCCCGTGGTGGCTGCGCGGATCCTGGCCGACGTCGGCGACGTCGCCCGGTTCGCAGACCGCAACCGGTTCGCCTCCTGGACCGGCACCGCCCCGCTGGACGCCTCCTCCGGGCAGCAGATCCGCCACCGGCTGTCCCGGGCCGGCAACCGGCGGGCCAACCACATGATCCACATCGCCGCGGTCAGCCAGCTCCGCCTCGACAGCCCCGGTCGGGCCTACTACCGGCGCAAGCTCGCCGCCGGCAAGACCCCCATGGAAGCCATGCGCTGCCTCAAGAGGCGCATCTCCGACGCCCTCTACCGCCAACTCGTCAACGACGCCAAGACAGCGACGGCGACGTCGGCGGCAGCGGACCTGGATGCGGGCCCGGGAGGGCACAGCGGGGCGGCACTTCAATCCAGCGCGGCCGGCTCACACCCGCACACCGGCACTTCGGATCAGCCACAACCCGGACCCGCACCCAAGACGCTACCCGCGACCCCGCTGGCAGGGAAGACCAGAAGGTCCAGAACACTGCAACCCGCCTCTTGACAGTCATGATGAGAATGCGTTGGGGCAGGGGTCCCGCGGATCTGACTCGCCACTTGACTGGCCCTGCGGGTGCCTTGCTATTGATCCGTCGATCCGTGTGGGTCCTTGCCCCGGCAGCGCGCCGCCGGGCTGTGGCCGTGACCTGATCGGGAGCTTCGCTACTGCGCCCTGACTGTCCTGTCCGATTGCCACCGCCCCGGCGACGCACCCAACCACAACCGGGTTCGAGATGGAAGGGCAGGAACGAGCATGACCGATCAGGAACGGATCGTCTACGGGGGCATCGACACGCATCAGGACATCCACGTGGCAGCTGTGGTGGACAGCACCGGGGTGCTGCTGGGAACGCAGCAGTTCCCGACCAGCCCGCTCGGGTTGCGGGCCCTGCAGCGGTGGCTGTCCTCCCACGGCCGCGTGGGCAAGGTCGGGGTGGAGGGGACCGGCTCGTACGGGGCGGGCTTGGCTAGGGTGCTGGCAGGCGCCGGCTTCACTCTGGTGGAGGTCGACCGCCCGAACCGGCAACTGCGCCGTGCCCGAGGCAAGTCCGACACCGTTGACGCCGAGGCGGCCGCCCGGGCGGCCCTGTCCGGGACCGCCAGCGGCGTGCCGAAGTCCCGCGATGGCATCGTCGAAGCGATCCGCGTTACCAGGCTGGCGGCCCGCGCGACCCGGCGGCAGATGACCAGGCTGGAGGCACAGGTTCGGCATCTTGCCCTCACCGCGCCCGAGCAGTTGCGCATCCAGCTGCAGCCGCTTGGCACCGTTGCGCGGATGCGCCGCGCCTCCGCTCTGCGCCCAGGCCCGGACCCCGCCGAGGTGGCCACCGCCACGAGGACCGCGCTGCGCACCCTGGCCCGGCAGTGGGAAGGGCTGCGCGCCGACCACAAGGCGCTGACCGGGCAGCTCACCGAACTCACCGCGCGGGCCAACCCCGCCCTGCTGGAACTGACCGGCGTCGGACCCGACACCGCCGCAGCTCTGCTCATCGCAGCCGGGGATAACCCCGAGCGGCTGCGTTCCTCCGCCGCGTTCGCCGCCCTCTGCGGCGCCAGCCCCGTGGAGGCCTCCAGCGGCAAGACCCAAGGCCGCCGGCTGAACCGCGGCGGCGACCGCCAAGCCAACGCCGCCCTCTACCGAATCGTGCTCGTCCGGATGTCCCACGGCGACCCAGCAACCATGGCCTACCTGGCCAGGCGGACCGCCGCCGGGCACTCCCAGCGCGACGCAATCCGGTGCTTGAAACGGTACACGGCCCGGGAAGTGTTCCAACGGCTGCAGCACCCCGAGCCCACCGCCGACCAGACAGCGCTGCGCCCCCGCCGGCAAGCACTCGCACTGCCCATGCGCGCCGCCGCCGAGCACCTCAACCGCCCGATCAACGCCGTCGCTCGCCTCGAACTGGGCAGCGTCCACGACCCCGACCTCGCCCGCAGCTACCACGACTGGCTCACCATGCAGGAAGCCGGATAAAGCCCGCGCGCCGATCCCCGCAACCGTCAAGCGCGGCGCGGGGAGGGCGGTCGAGGACAAGCAACCACGGGGGACCGCAGACCGACCGAGGGGCCCCCGCACCGCGCTTGACACCACATAGGAGCATCAACAGAGGGGAGCCGGAGTGACTCACTCACCGTGTGAGAGCGGGCCACTCCTCTGGACCCGCTTGCTCCCATCTCGTTTGCAGGCCCTCTCCCTCCCGGGCATCCGGCGCGGCGGTCTCCTCGGCTTCCACCATCGGGCTATGTGACGGTCGGGTTCGGTAGCGTCGCAGTCGGGAGGTTGGCCATGCGGTTCGAGGTTCTCGGGCCCTTGCGCGTGACGGCGGGCGAGCACCTGATCGCACTTGGCCCGCCGCAGCAGCAGCGCCTGCTGGCTCTGTTGCTGGTCTCCCATGATGGGTTGAGCGCCGATTCTCTCGTCGAGGAGTTGTGGAGCGGCCAACCGCCGCCGAGCGCTCGGCATTTGATCGAGGTGCATGCCTCGAGTTTGCGGGCGGCACTCGCCTCCGGGGACTCGGTGCCCCGGATCGTGTTCGATCATGGGCGCTACCGGCTGAACGTTGGCCCGGCGGAACTCGATGCGCGGGAGTTTGAGCAGCGCGGTTCCGCCGGCAGGTCCCTGCTTCCAGGGAATCCGGCCGCCGCGCGCGACGAACTCACGGCGGCGCAGCAGTTGTGGCGGGGGACACCGTTCGGGTGCTTGGCGGAGGGCTCGGCGGTGCTTGAGGCGCAGGTCGCCCGTTGGGAGGCCCGGTACCTCGACGTGGTGGCGGCCCGCATCGAGGCGGACCTGGCGTTGGGCCGGCATCTTGAGGTCCTGCCCGAGGTGGAGCGCCTGACCGGGGAGCATCCCTTCGTCGAGCCCTTGTGGCACCACCGGATGCTGGCCCTGTACCGGGCGGGTCGAGCAGCGGAGGCTGTCCAGGTCGCTCATCAGCTCAGACGCTTGCTGGCCGAGGAGTTGGGGGTCGACCCCTCCCCCCAGGTCAGCGCGCTCGAGGGCCGCATCCTGGCGCAGGACCCGGGGTTGCAGTGGCATGCGTCCGCGCCGGCCGGACGCTTGCCGGTTCCGTCGACCTCGTTCGTCGGGCGAGCCGCGGAGCTGGCGCAGGTGACGGCCCTTGTGGGCACGCAGCGGCTGGTGACGCTGATCGGACCCGGGGGTGTTGGCAAGACCCGGCTGGCGATTGAGGCCTCCGACCGGTTGCGTGGCGGGTTCCCTGATGGGATGTGGTGGATCGACCTGGCCGCGGTGGCAGATCCCCCGGACGTGGTGCTGGCTGTTGCCCGAGCGCTGGGCGTCAGCTCCAGCCCGGATCCGAACCTGCTCGGGGTGGTGTGCCGGGCGCTGGCCCGCAAGCGCGCCCTGCTCGTGATCGACAACTGTGAGCGGGTCGCGGCGGCGGTGGCTGAGTCGCTGGCCCGAATCCTGCCAGCGGCGTCGGGGGTTCGGGTGCTGGCGACCAGTCGTTCGCCGCTTCATCTTGAGGCTGAGCAGCTGTGGCCCGTTCCCGGGCTCGCCTGTGCGGCCGAGCAGGGGTTGTCCGACCCGCCGGACGCCGTGCTGCTGTTCGAGGAGCGCGCCCGAGCCGCTGACCCGGCAGCTGCCGCGCACCCCGATACCCCGGCCGATGTCGCCGAGCTGTGCCAGCGCCTGGACGGTCTGCCGTTGGCCATCGAGATGGCCGCCAGCCGCTCGGCCACGCTGTCGCCGCGGGCGATGCTGGCGCTGCTGGAGGAACGTCTGGCATTGCTGCACTCGTCAGTCACCGACGTGCCCGATCGTCACCGTTCCCTGGAGGCTGCGCTGGACTGGTCCTTCGAGCAGCTCAACCCAGCCCAGCAGCGGACGTTCGATCGGGCGTGCGTGTTGGTCGGCCCCTTCGACCTCGCGGCAGCCGCGGAGATCGCCTGCCAGACCCAGGACCCACTCGCGGCCGCCGAGGCGTTGACCGCCCTGCTGAATGTCTCCCTGCTCGCCCCGGAGCGCCTCGGGCAGGACCGTGGCTTCCGGATCCTCGAGAGCGTGCGTGCCTATGGCCGGGACCACCTCGTGGCCCGTGATCAGCTCGCGGACGTCGAACGGGACCACTGCGCGCACTTCCTGTCGCTGGCCGCGAGCGCGGGCGAGGCCTACGGCACCCCGGAGTTCACCGGGTGGGTGCACCGGATCCAGCTGCGCTACCCGGACGTGCGGGCTGCCCTGGCTCACTCGCTTGCCCACCAGCCCCGCGAGCAGACCCTGCACGCGGCGCTGGGCCTGTTCGGCTACTGGTACCGGACGGGAGACCCGCGGGAGGCCGACACGTGGAGCGCACTCATGCTCGAGCACACCGAGGGAGTCCCCCACGGGTGGCGCGCTGCAGCGCACATGTGCCGGGCCTTCGCCTGCGATCTGCTCACCCGCGCCGAGGAAGGCGCCGGCCACGCGGATCAGGCGATCCAACTGTTCGCTGCGGCGGGCGACGATCGCCGACTGGCGTTGGCCCTGTGGGGGCGGGCCAGCCTGGCGATGCAGCTCGGGGACGGACCCACCACGGTGCGCTGCTGCCAGGAATCGCTGGCCCTCTGCCAGCGCAGCGGAGATCGCTGGGGCCGGGCGGCCCCGCTGGCGACCCTGGCGTTGCTGTCAGTGTTCGGACCGGGCGACGTCGGCGTGGCCCGGGTGATGGCTGAGGAGGCGCTGCTGCTGCACCGTGAGCTCGGCGACGTCCCGGGGCAGACCGTGCTCAATCCCCTGCCCCTGCTCGCCCTGAGGCAGGGAGACCTCGAAGCCGCACGACGCTTCGCCGCCGAGAGCGTGGAGCTCGCCGCAGGGACGGGCTGGGAGGCCGCGAGCCTGAGCCCCTGGGTCGAGGTCCTCATCGCCTCGGGCAGCCTCGACCAGGCCCAGATCGCGGCTGAACGGCAACTGCTGCGGGCACTCGACGCAGGCCTGGAGAACCACTTCCGGATGGCGCTGCGCAACCTCGCGCTGCTGGCCGCTCGGCGTGGGCAGGCCCGCCGCGCTGCTGTTCTGCTGGGCGGCTCGCGGCCCAACATGCCCAGCTACGGCATGGTTCCCGAGGTCTACGCCGAGGTTCAGTCCACCTGTCGGGCGGCCCTCGGCGCCCACGCAGCCGACGCGACCGAGGACTGGGGGCGGTCCATGACCCACGCCGAGCTGGTCGACGCCGCCCTCGGGGATGGACACGGTCAGGTCGTCCACCGCACGGGTTCGGCCTCGCCGGTTGCGGTAGGACTTGCTGACACCCTGCAACTCGATGACCACGCCGGTCCTCCTTGCATCGCGGGCCGTGCGGAGTCCCCCGCCGGTGCCGGTCATGGTCCCACGCGGTCGAGGCGCGGGAGCGGGGACACCCCCAGCACGAATGCGGATCCCCCGCTCGTGGCGGTCATGCTGCCATGCACCGACGGGCGGGAAGCACACACCCTCGCCGCCTTCGTTCAGGCGGTCTCGCCGGCCCCCACGTCCTCGCTCGGCGCGTCGTCGCCCGCCTGGTCCTCGCCCGACTGGTCCTCGCCCGGCCCAGCCGAGGCCTGGTCGACGCTCGGCTGCAGCTCCTCCAGCGGGCGCTCCAGGTCGCTGATGCCTCCGGCGATCGCGGCCGACACGTACAGCGCCTGCGCGAGGAGCGCGAAGACGAACAGCGCAGCGAGCGGAACCGCGAACACTCCGTACTGCGGCTTGGCGATCACCCAGCTGATGATCAGGCTAGCCAGACCCTTGATCAGGGTGACGAACACCGCTCCGCAGATGCTGGCGACGAGCAGGGGACGACGGTGCGGACGAATGCCGCCCAGCCGGCTGAGCAGCTGCCAGGTGACGAGCGCGTCGAGCGCGAAGGCAGCGATCAACCCGACCGCGCCCAGAGCGATCCGGACCGGCCCGGACCCGAGGCCCAGCCGTTCGAGTAACGGACCCATGAGGCTCGTCGTCAGGCCGGTCGCGGCGAACGAGAGCACGATGAGCAAGCCGATCAGCACCAGGATCGCCGCCTGACGCGCCTTGGCCTTGACGAACGGGCGTTGGTCGGGCGGAGCCCCGAAGATCAGATGCAGCGAGCTGCTGGCTCCTGCGACCGCGCCGAGGCCGCCGTAGAGCAGGAAGACCAAGCCGAGGACACCCGCCGTCACCCCCGCCCGGCGCAGCGCCTCCGGGTCGATCCCGTTCTCGCCGACCAGTCCCGGCAGCGCCTCGGTCAGGGCGTCGGTGAGTACTTCGGCGAGCCGGTCACCTCCGACGATCGCGATGACGCCGTAGGCGAACGCCAGCACCGAGAAGATCGACAGGATCATGTAGTAGGCGGTCCCGTTGGCCAACAGCCCCACGTTCGCGTAGGAGTAGCGGCGGAACGCCCGGAATCCGATGCGCCCGATCGTGCTGCGATCGAGCTTCTCCGCGTACGCGGGAACCGGCGGCGGGGGTGGGTCGATGGGCTCACCCGCGATGGGGGGAGGCGCGGCCACCGAGAACATGCCCCGACCGTAGCCGGGACACTGGCGCCATGCCGGTCCATCGCCGCGTCTCCGTGACCAGTCAGGGCCGCGTCCTGGCGGGGACGCTCGTGACACCGGAGGCTCCGAGCGGGGCAGGCGTGCTGGTCGTCCACGGGTTGGGGAGCGGTGGATGACGAGCGTCGAGCGGGCCGATGCGATCCGCGCCGGAGTGCGGCCAGCTACGGCGCGAGTCTGTCGATCCCACTGTCCGCGTAGCGGCCGGTCAGCCGCATGCTGCTGCGCGCGCCAGCCCTCTTCCCGCGCATGGTCGACGGCTTCCTTCGATGCCCTGTGACGCGTTGCGCCAGGCGCCGTGCCCCTATCCGCCCGCGATGAGGTCGAGCAGATCCGCCGGTTGATCGAGCCAGTGATCGGTGCTCGCGGGATCGATCGCGCCGGCCTGATGCCCCCACCCGGCGGCCACGCCCATGACGCCGGCCACGCGGGCGGCGACCATGTCCGAGGGCGCATCGCCGACGTAGGCGACCTCGCCCGGAGCAACCCCCAGCCGAGAGACCGCCAGCATGATCGAGGCCGGATCGGGCTTGGGCGCCGTGACGAGGTCGACCGTCACCACGGTGTCGAAGTGCTCGACCAGCCCGTGCGCGCCCAGGACGACCGCCGCAGAGCGCCCGTCGGAGTTCGTCGCCACCCCGGTGCGGACACCCGCGTCACGCAAGGCTACGAGGAGCTCGACGACGCCCGGATACGGGTCGATTCCCCGCACCGCCTCGGCGAGCGCTTCGTGGAACCGGTCGTCCTCCGCTTCGGTCGCCTCGCGACCGAGCAGCGCGCTGACGAGGTTGCGCGCCGCCCCGAGGTGGGCAACCGGCTCGAGCTCGGCCAACGTGATCGTGCGACCCACCGCCGACGAGTACGCCGTCAGAGCGGGGAGGAAGGTGTCGATCAGGGTGCCGTCCTGGTCGAAGACGACGGCGCGCAACGGGCTCATGGCGGGGCTCTCCTGTCGGTCGAGGCTGGCGCTCACGCGGCGATCCGAAGGATCCGGACCTCCCACGGCCGCAGCATCCCGGGCCGGGCACCGGCGGAGTCCAGGTTGCTCAGCAAGAGGTCCGCGTCCGTCAGGTCCGGCAGATGCGCCAGGTCGGTCAGGTCCAGGGATGCCTCGGACAGGTTGGCCGTCACCAGCCACGTCTCGGACCCGTGGCTGCGGGTGAAAGCCCACAGGCTCTCGTGCTCGGGCACCAGCAGGACGAAGTCGCCAAGCGCCACGATCGCATGGTGGTGGCGCAGCCGGATCAGCCGCCGGTAGTGGGCGAGCACGGACGAGTCGTCGCCGGCCTGGGTCGCCGCGTTGACCTGGGCCGTGTTCGGATTCACGGCCAGCCACGGCGTCCCTGTCGTGAACCCGCCCGTCGGCGAGGCGTCCCACTGCATCGGCGTGCGCGCGTTGTCGCGCCCGTTCTGCCGCAGGCCGGCGAGCAGACGCTCGGCCGGGACGCCGGTCGAGCGCGCCCGCTCCCACGAGTTGAGCGCGTCGACGTCGCGGAACTCCTCGATGCCCGCGAATGGGTAGTTGGTCATCCCCAGCTCGTCGCCCTGGTACACGTACGGCGTGCCGCGGTGCAGGTGCAGGACGGTCGCCAGCAAAGTCGCCGACCGCTGCGCGAACTGCGGGTCCCGCGACCCGAATCGCGACACCGAGCGCGCCTGGTCGTGGTTGCCGAAGTACAGGCTGTTCCAGCCGGCGCCGGCCAGCCCCTCCTGCCAGCGAGCCATGATCGACTTCAGCGCGCGCAGGTCGAACGGCCGCGGGTCGTAGCGGCCACCCCACGTCGGCGCGTGGTCGACGTCCATGTGCTCGAACGTGAAGATCATGCTCAACCGCGGATCGTCGCCCCCGGTGACGGCGCGCGCGTCGGCGATGGTCGCCCCCGGCATCTCCCCGACCGTGAGCAGGTCCTTGTCCGACCGGTCGAGCACCTCGGCCTTGAGCTCGTCGAGGAACTCCAGCAGCCGCGGCCCGCACGTGAACTGGTCGAACGCGTCGGCATGCCCGCCGTCGTCGGACGGCACGTCCACCAGCGGATAGCGCTTGGAGATCAGGTTGATGACGTCCATCCGGAAGCCGTCCACCCCGCGCTCGAGCCAGCGCCGCAGCGTCGCGTACAGCGCCTGGCGCACCTGCGGGTTCTCCCAGTTGAGGTCGGGCTGCTCGCGAGTGAACAGGTGCAGGTAGTACTCGCCAGACTGCTCGTCGTAGGTCCACGCCGGCTGGGCGAAAAAGCCGAGCCAGTTGGTCGGCTCGGCGCCCGGCGTGCCCGGCACCGCACCCTCGCGGGCGGGCCGCCAGATGTACCAGTCGCGCTTCGGGCTGTCCTTCGAGGTGCGGGACTCCATGAACCAGTCGTGCTGGTCGCTGGTGTGGTTGAGCACCACGTCCATGACCAGCTTCATGCCACGGGAGTGCAGGTCGGCGACGAGCGCGTCGAAGTCTGCGTCGCTGCCGAAGGTGGGGTCGATGCTGTCGTAGTCGGAGATGTCGTAGCCGTTGTCGGCCTGGGGCGACTGGTAGAACGGCGTGACCCACACGACGTCCGCACCGAGGTCCTGGATGTGGTCCAGGTGCGATCGCAGACCGGCCAGATCGCCCAGTCCGTCGCCGTCGGAGTCCGCGAAAGAGCGCAGGTAGACCTGGTAGACGACGGCGGTGCGCCACCACTCCGCGGCGGCGCTGGGTTCGGGTGCGGCGAGCTCGGGCATGACGATCTGGGATCTCCTCGAATGGTGAAGCGCTTCAGTTAAGCGCATACCTAAACTACACTGTGTCTGCCCGCCCCGTCAAGGGGTAGCCGTTCGCGAGGGAGGTGGCGCGGTGGCAGCCCGAGTGCGGCTCCTCGACGTGGCTGCGGCGGCCGGCGTCTCCACGGCGACGGTGAGCTACGTGCTCAACGACCGACCGGGGCACACCATCCCCGAGGCCACCCGAGCGCGGGTGCGCGAGGCCGCTGATGCGCTGGGCTACACGCCCTCGAGCGCGGCCCGGACGCTGGCCCGCGGTCGCAGCGACATCGTGCTGCTGCTCGTCCCCGAGCTACCGCTGGGCCATGTCCTGGTCGGCGTGCTGGAGCGGCTGACCAGGGGGTGCACGGCTCTCGGGCTGCAGCTGCTGGCCCGGCTCCCACTCCCCGGCGAGGATCTCGGGGATCTGTGCCGGGCACTCATGCCCGCCGCTGTCGTCGTCCTGGTCGACGTGGACCCACGGCAGGTGGACCCGATCCGGGCCCTCGGCGTCCCGGTCGCCCGGTGGCAGGCCGACGCCGACGCGACGATCGGTCCCGACGACGTGCGCGCGCCCAGCGACTCCATCGGCCGCCTCCAGGCCGAGACGCTGGTCGCTCGAGGCCACACCCGACTGGCGTTCGTCGGACCGGCTGACCCACGGCTGCGCGTGCTGGCGGCAGGCCGCTTCACCGGCGTGCGCGACGCCTGCGCGCAGCGGGGGCTGCCCGCGCCCCGCGAGTTCACCGTGGCCACCCCAGGCGCGACGGCCGACCAGCTGCGGAGCTGGGTCGCCCACGGCATCACCGGTCTGTGCGTGTACAACGACGACCTCGCCCTGTCAGTGCTGGCTGGTGCCCGCGCTGCGGGCATCGCCATCCCACGCGACGTCGCGGTCATCGGCGTGGACGACATCCCCGCCGGCCGGTGGACCGACCCGCCACTGGCCACGATCGTCCTCGACCTCGACGCGGTGAGCGACGGCCTCCTCGCCGCCGTCGCTGCGGCGCTGGGCCTGCCCTGGGATGGCTCGGGCCAGGCCACGGGCGCGGAGCTCGAAGTGAGGGTGCGGTCGAGCGTCGGCTGATCGCCGCTCCGAACCGCACCGCCCGAGCCCCCAGTCCGATCCGCCTCGTGCAAGCCCCGTCCCAGGCCACCGTCCGAGCCCACCGGACGGGCGCGAGCCCAGCGGCGGTCGGCGCGGGACTCAGCCCTCGGCGGCCGGCTCGTCGCTCGGGCCGCCCTCGCCGGCGTCGGGCTCGGAGGACTCCTCGGACTGGTCGCGCTCCGCAGCCGGTCCCGTTTCGAACGTGAACCCGGCGGCCCGCAGCCGCTCCACGAGGGGGATCCCCAGACCCGTCGCGGGAGTCAGAACGCCCGCCCGTGCCGGCAGCTCCGGGTCGCCGGAGGCGAGTAGCAGGACAGTCTCGGCGAGCATCACCGAGGTGGCCGCGTAGCCGGGGTCGCCCTGAGCGGACACCGTCGAGACGTAGTGCTGGCCGTCGGGTGTCCAGCCGTGGATCTCCATGGTGAACCGGCCGGCGGCCCGCTCCTCGGGGGTCGGACCCTCGCCAGGCTTGGGGAGGACCTTGCCGATGCCGGCACGGGTCGGGCCGAATCCCATAGCGGCTCCGAGCGCACCGACTCCCGCTGTCATGCCCGTGGCCTTGGCTCTGGCGGCCACCCCCTCGCCGAAGCCCATGGCCTCGCGGTAGCGGAAGGACTTGGAGTACGGATAGCCCGCGAGCGCATTCGAGCGCCGCACCACGCGGGTGTTCGACGGCGCCATGATGAAGGGCGCCATCCACCCCAGCTCAGGCTCGTGCAGCGCGCCGCTGAGGTCTCTCTCGTCGTCGTCGTAGCCCGGGACTCTGTCGGGCTCGGAGTCGCGGTCCGGGCTCAGCGAGTACGGATCGAACACGAGTGCCCGCGCCTCGGCGTCGCCCCGGACGGCGTCGGCCATGTCGCGACTGGTCGCGATCGTGCCCCCCGAGAAGCCCCCGCGCATGTCCGTGACCAGGAGCGTCACCTTCGCCAAGGCCCCGCCTGCGGCGTTCGAGAGCATGAGGGTCCCGAGGTCCGACGGGATCGAGTCGAACCCGCAGGCGTGCACGATCCGCGCGCCCGACTCCCGGGCGACCGCATCCAGCTCGTGCGCGGTCCGACGCATGAAGAGCACTTCGGCGGTGAGGTCGCAGTAATGAGTGCCTGCCTTGGCGCAGGCCTCGGCGAGCGGGAACCCGTACCGAGCGTACGGGCCGACAGTCGTTGCCACGGCTGTCGTCGATCGGGCGAGCTTGGTCATGGTGGAGCGGTTGGCCGAGTCTGCGAGCATCAGCGGCCAGCTCGCGGCCCGCTCCCCCAGCTCCTCGCGAACCATCGCGAGCTTCGCCAGCGATCGCCCGGCCAACGCGATACGCGTGCCTTCCGGTGCCCTCTCGACGAGCTTCTCGGCGACGAGGCGGCCGGTGAACCCCGTCGCCCCGAACACCACGACGTCGTACTCACGGCTCTGGCTCATGCCCGTCACGGTATCGCGCAGCGCGACCCAGAAGCCCTGGCCCCGGCGTCGGCACGAGGGACGACGCTGGCTGGGTCAGGCCGGGCCCAGTCGCTCCGCCAGTTCGTCGAGCAGCTCGGACCCCACCTGGGTGCGCATCGCGCGATGGACCGCGGCCCTGGCCTCGCGCACGCGACCGGCCGCTTCGTGGCGAAGCGCGAGCTCGTACGCGACGTCGACGATCCCGCTGATCATCCGATGCGAGTCGATGTCCGCCCATGCCAGCTCGCGCCGCCACAACGAGCCGAACGGGCGCCCGCGGACCAGCTCCAGTGCGGCCGCGAGCGCGTCGGTGTCCTGTGGATCCGCCATGCCACGCGCTGCCAGCGCCTGGAAGTCGTCCCAGTCGGACCGGACCTCTGGACGTAGCCGGAGCCGGCCGTTGGTCTGGGCGAAGGGCTCCAGGTAGGAGTCGCCGTCGTCCGTGCGCCCCAGCCAACTGCGCGTTCGGGAGATCATCTGTCGGCAGCTCTGGGGGTTCGCGTTGCGACCCGGCCACAGTGCGGCCAGAAGCTCGCTGGGGCGGGCATTCGGGTTCAGGTGGACGAAGGCCGCCGTCTCGGCGAGCCGCCCCAGGCGTGTCGACTCGGCCTTGCCTTGCGCATGCTCCACCTCGACATCGCCGAGAAGCAGAAGCCGGGGAACCCGAGGTGTGCCTTCGTCGTGCGCGCCGACGACTCCGCGCCGCCTTGGCTCCTGCACCTGCACCTGCACCTGCGCCCGCTCCTGCACCTGCGCCCGTTCCCGTTCCTGCTCCTGCGCCTGCTCCTGCGCCTGCGCCTGCGCCCGTTCCCGTTCCTGCGCCCGCTCGGCCGTGGTCGTCGTCGCGCCGGGCACCAGTCCGAGGACACCCGCGGTCGGCCCTCGAC
>JBAVKQ010000357.1:0-3691 GCA_049688395.1 Candidatus Nanopelagicales bacterium | reverse complement strand
GAGGCATTCATCGCCCTGGCCAACGCCGTGATCATCACCCGGCGCCTGATCCGCGCTGCCTGGACCACGCACCGCTGGGACACCCGACCCACCCGACGGCCCTGACCTATCCGCGCGACCTCTTAGTTGACTGGCCGCGAAGGGGCGCTGCGCCCGGTCCGGGTTACCCCGATCACACTGACCTTGACCGCCGGCACGACACCCCGACATTGAGACCCCTACTCGCTAGGTCACTTCCGTCCTACCCGGATGCCGCCACCGAGTCAAGCCGTTCGGGCTGACCGTGGTCGCTGCTGCACCGAGGTGGTCACTGTGCCTCGGCGTGGGTCCAGCCACGGTGCACTGGCCGCAGGTAGAAGCGCTCACCGGCGTGCTCCACCGCCCTGAGGGTGTCCGCGGCCAGCAGCGCCTCGACCACAGCCCAGTCGGCGCCGTCCTCGGCCAGGAGCCGGCGCACGGCGGCCTCGCGCATCGGATGCACCGCGGTGATGGCCAGCAGGTCCTCCCGCGCGTCCCCGGTGTGGGCGAAGTCACCGACCTCATGGCCGGTGAGCAACTCGACGCTGGGTAGTCGTGCGGCGTACGCCTCGTGGGCACGGACCAGTCCGGCCTCGTCGGGGCTGTGCGTGCCCGCGACCGCCGGGGGCCGGATCGGCACGGCCAGGTACGCGATCCGGGGCGCGATGGTGGCGAGGAACTCGGCGGTGGCGGTCAGGGACTCCGGGGAGTCGTTGAGCCCGGCGATGAGCATGGTCTCGGTGATCAGGGTGCCCGGATACCCGGCGGCGAACTCGCCGATGCCCTGGAAGATGACCTCGAGGTCCAGGTTCCGGTGGGGTCCGTTGACCCGGTGCCACACGTCCTCGCAGACGCTGTCCACCTTGACCGACACCAGATCGGCAGCCGACAGACGGGCGCGGACGTCCTCGCGCCACAGCAGCGAGCCATTGGTGATCACGGCGATGGGGATGCCGAGCTGGCGCAGGGCGGCGATGCTCTCACCGAGGCCGCTGTCGAGGGTCGGCTCGCCATCGGGCACGAAGCTGAGGTGGTCGGCATCCTGGCCAGCGGCCCGGATCCTGCCCAAGTGCGCGGCGACAGCGTCGCGGATCTGGCCCGCGTCGAAGAAGGCGCGGGGTTCGATGCTCTGCTCCGTCGTCGTGCCGACCTGGCAGTACCGACAGGCGTAGCTGCACACCTTGGCCGGGATGTTGTTGACGCCCAGGCTCCGGCCCAGCCGGCGGGACGGGATGGGTCCGAATGCGATCCTGTGCTCGGAGAGGTCCATGACCCCGACCGTATCGGCGCCAGCACCTGCGCACCTCCGGCGGCGCCGTCACGTCCACTCAGGTCAGACGCGAGTTGAGTCTCATCACGTAGTCGCCCACGTCGACGCCCAGGGCGTTGGCGAGTTTCGGGCACTTGGCCTTGAGGAGGAAGTACATCTTGCGCTGGGCGCCGGACAGGGCCTCGAAGTTCCCCTGCCCCTTGCTGATCACGATGTCGGCCTGGTCGAACAGCGCACGGAACTCCGCGCTGCACGAGTCCAGGATCGCTCCGGGCGCAGCGCATCCGGTCGACACCACCGTGGCGTGGGCGTCGATCCCCACTGCGAAGGCCTCCCGTGCGGTGACGTCGTTGATGATCGCCCGGTCCCGGACCGCGAAGAGGACGTCACAGTGGCTGGACAGTTCCTCGGCCAGGACCTTGTCGAACACGGTCTCCCCGGCGTTGTCACCGATGATGAGGACGGTACGGGCGTTCTGCAGGTCCGCCTCGAAGGGCCCCAGGTCACAGACGGCGAAGGGCCTGTCGAGTTCCGCTGTCACGCAGGCCTCGATATCCAGGTTGCCGTGCAGCGCGGAATCCATGACATTGCCCGTGGCCGATACCTTGAGAGCTCGCAGCAGGACCTCCGGCCCGCCAGTCGCGAACCGCCTGAGCAGGGGTTCCAGGCGCAGCGCCGCGGCGACGTCTCGAGCCTTGACCTCCTGATAGGGATCCTCCTGACCCGTGCGCTGCTTGACGATCTCGTGGATCGCGGCGGCCAACTCCGGCGCACAGCCGAAGGTCCGATGGCTGACCAGGACCTGCATCGCCTCGTCCATGATCGCCCCCTGGACGGCTTCATCCTCGGTGGCCATCCGGGCAGCCTCGAGTGACTGCCGCAACAGACACGGCAGGCAGTCCAGCACCAGTTCCATCGGCACTCCCTTCATCGCACGCCCTCGCTCCAGCATTGAGGCGGATGAGTCCCGGGCTGGCGAGCGTCCGGCGTCCCCGGCCCGCTCCACGGCCCGGACCGTGACCACACCCACAGACCCCCCGTCCGGGCTGGTGCTCGGCACAGCCACACTCTGCCCGAGGGCAACCGGGCCCGGAGAGGTGGCCCCATCGCTGGTGTGCAGACTGGCGGGTCATCCCCGCGGCAGCGCCGATCTCCCCCCAGGTGGCTCCGGTCGCGCGGGCGAGGGCGACGGCGACGTCGAGGCGGCGCTCCCAATCTCGGACTTGGTCCATGGCGTCTGTGACCCCCTGCACAGCAGCCCGGAACGCCAGGTTCGGCTCCACATCAAGACCCCACATCGACTGAGTCGGCCGTCCCAGCAGACAGCCTCGATGAACACAAGCGTACCCGCCCAGCCTTGACTTGTCAGGAGTGCCTGACATGCTGCTGTCAGGGGTTCTTGACAAATGGTCAGTCAATGGATGGGGTTCTGAGATGGTGATCGCAGTATCGGCGGACCGCCCGGCACTTGAGGGCTCGGTGGATCCGACGTTCGGCAGGTGCCGGTTGTTGGTGTTCGTGGATCCACAGACGATGGAGTTCGAGGCCGTGAGCAATCCGGGCTCGGACGAGGTCGGCGGGGCCGGGATCCAAGCGGCCCAAGCCGTCGTCCGCAGGGGGGCGACTGCTCTGGTCACGGGCAACGTGGGTCCCAACGCCATGCAGGTGCTGCAGGCTGCCGGCATCACGGTCTTCACCGGGTTCCGGGGGTCTGTGGGCGAGGGGGTCGAGGCATATCGGGCCGGGGCGCTGACACCGACGGCATCGGCGACGGCCAGCAGGCACTCCGCACCCGGGGCGAGAGCCTGAGATGGCGGTGGTGTGCGTCCCGACCATGGGGTTCGCCGGCTCGGATGAGCCGATGTGCGAGCACTTCGGGCGTGCGTTGACGTACACGTTCGTGGACACCGACAGCGGTCGGGTCGAGGTGATCATGAACACGACCCTGCACGTCGGTGGCGAGGGCTACCCGCCCGACCTGATCGGCGAGCACGGCGGCGAGGTGATGATCTGCGGTGGGCTGGGCCGCCGGGCCGTCGACATGTTCGCCGACCGGGGGATCACGGTCTACCTGGGTGCCTCTGGACTCGTCAGCGAGGCCCTCGCCCTCTGGCGGACCGGCCGCCTGAAGGCCGCCACCCTCGAGACGGCGTGCCAGGAGCACGCATTCCGGGGCGAGGAGCACGTCGATGGTGGTCACCATCAGCACCACCACGGGTGACCCGGGCAGCAGCCCGATGGCCAGACGGCGGGTGCCTGGGTCATGAGAGATTCACATGCGTGCAGTCGCCGCCCCGGTTCGTGCTCAGACTTGGACATCGTCGCAGGTCAGATGGCACTTCACCGTCCGCAGACGTTCGTGGGAATCCGGCTCCGTTCGGCGGGTCCTGCGGACATTTTGCG
>JBAVKQ010000356.1:0-23653 GCA_049688395.1 Candidatus Nanopelagicales bacterium | reverse complement strand
GCGCGACGTTCCAGGGTCGCGAGCCGCTCGAGCAGCTCGCCGGCCACCCGGGCGGCCGGCGGCTTGGACACGACCACGATCACCTCGACCTCGGGGTCGGCGGCCACCTTGTCCAGCGCGAGCATGGTCATCAGGCCGCCCACGTCCTCGGACAGGTCGCGCCCGCCCACGCCGATGATCTGCGACACGCCGGCGCCGGCCGCGTCGAGCAGGCAGGACACCTCCTGCGCGCCAGTACCCGATGCGGCGATGATCGCCACCGGACCGGGCCGCACGGCAGTGGCGAACCCGAGGGGCACGCCGTCCACGATCGCGGTGCCGCAGTCGGGGCCCATGAGCAGCAGCCCGCGATCCACGGCCAGCTTCTTGAGACGTACCTCGTCGGCCACGTCCACGTTGTCCGAGAAGCAGAAGACGTGCAGGCCGTGGGCCAGCGCCTGCTCGACCACGATCGGCGCGTAGGTGCCCGGGGTGGAGATCGTGGCTATCGCGGCAGTGGGGTCCAGCGCCAGCCCCTCGCCGAGGGTCTGTGCGGCGGGGTGAGCCTGCGTCCCGCCAGGTGCATCCTGCGCGGTGAGCCCGTCCTCGGCCGCCTGCAGCGCGGAATCGGCCCGGTCCTGGTCGGTCGCCCGGACCACGATGATCAGGTCGTCGGGGGCGGGGTGCACGTCGTCGGGCAGCATGCCTGCCTCAGTGAGGATGTCGAGGTTCGCCGGCGTGGCCATCACCGCGCCCACCCGCAGGACGCCATCGCGCTTCTGGGCCCCCGACGCCAGGGCCATCAGGGTCACCGAGTCGCGGTACAACCGCGGGAACACCTTCACTGACAGGACATCTGCGCTGGACACTGGCTGCTCCTGATCCGTGCTGTTGGTCGAGTTGTGACTGTGCCTCGCCGGGCCTGGGTGGGCCGGGATGGGCCGTCCTAAGCGGTGGCGCGCGCCAGCGCCGGTCCATGCCCGAGGGACTCGGCCGCGGCGCCGACCAGCCCGTGCAGGAGGTCGATCCCGGAGGTGGCCCCCCAGATGCACGCCGCCCGGTAGGCGGGGGTGACCGTCTGGGGGTCCCCGAGCGCAACAGCCAGGTGGAGCAGGTGCTCGCTGAAGGAGCCGGCCAGGGCGGCGGCCAGGTCGTGCGCGGAGGCCGCGGTGGTCCGATCCAGCGCCATGTGCACGATGCGCCGGACCTGGCGGTCTGCGCGCTGGGCGGCTGGGGGGACGAGCCCCGCACCGGCCGCCAGCTGAACGCCGGCCAGGATGCCGATGAGCACGTCATCACCGGCCGGGGTGGCGCCGGGGCCGGCACCGATGAGCCGTTGCGCCAGGGCGCAGGCGCCCCCTGCGTCGCCGATCAGGATCGCGTGGGCCAGTGCCGGACTCAGTGCTCGTTGCCGGCGGGGCCCATCGCGTCGTCGTCGGCCCCTGGCCGATCGGGGTGCCCGCTGAGCAGGTCGGCCAGGTGGTTCACTGCCGTGGCATCGATGCCGGTGTCGGGCAGATGCAGGTCCACGTTCACGAGGCGATCGGCGGGCAGGTCGCTCCAAGGGCTGAGATCGACGAGCGCGCCCTGGGCACGGACCTGACTCAGTCGGGTGACCAGCCCGGCTGCGGCCGAGACTGGGATCTGCAGGCCCCCGGGGGCGAGGCCGCGCTCGCCCCAGGTCAGCGCGACAAGGCTGCCCCGATCCTCCCCGGGTGCGGCGAGCAACGTGCCAGACTGTCCGACATGGACGATGGCCAGTGCATGCGTCACGGCCCAGTCAATGTCATGGGCCACTCGGATCCAGTCGGGAGGATCGGGCACGAGTGGGGTCATATGGGGAACGTACGCCCGCAGACGCATGCGGCGCAGCATCCGCTTCGGACGACGTTTGGGCTCGTGATTGTCCGAATCGGACGAAGGGGTGCGTAGATGACCGGCGTGACCGTCAAGGAGATCCTCACTCTCCACGCGATGAACGGGGCGCAGGTGTTGGCCGGCTCGGCAGGCCTGGATCGGATCGTGACCGGGGCCAACGTCATGGAGGTCCCCGACATCGAGGCCTTCGTGAAGCCGGGTGAGCTGCTGCTGACGACCGGGTTCCCGGTCCGGGACCGCCCGGAGCGATTGGTGGAACTGGTCGGCGAGCTGGCCGGTCTGGGCCTGGCCGCGCTGGCGGTCAAGCCCATGCGCTACCTGACCCACCTACCCACCGGCTTGCGCACCGCGGCCCAGGAGCATGGGCTGCCCGTCATCGTCCTGCCCGACCACACCTCGTTCAATGACGTGATCGGCGCGGTCCTGGCGATCGTGCTCGCCGACTACGGGGCGGAACCCGCGGGCGCCGAGATGATCCGTGAGCGGCTGACCGGCGTAGCCCTGTCCGGCGGCGGCTTGGACGGCATCGCTGCTGCGCTCACCACCGCACTGGATCGTCCGGTCACGATCATCGACCAGGATTCCTACGTCATCGGGACGGGCCCGCTGGCAGCAGCGACCCTGGGCGCGCTGTTGCCTGCCGCGGACGCACCGGCAGAGACCGACGCGCACGCTGACGGAGCCGGCCCGGCGAGCGGCGTCTGGCGATTCCCCGTCACTGTGGGCGGCGTGGAGCGCGGACAGATCCTGGTCGGCGGCCGGGGGGAGCCGACCCTCGGACAGCGTCGGCTGATCCGGCAGTCCTGCTTCGCCGCGGCCATGCATATCGCCCAGGCCGTGGCCAGCCTGGAGCTGGACCGCAAGATGCGGACCCTGTTCCTCGAGGAGCTGGTCACCGGCGTGCACACCGACACCCAGACGGTCCGCCAACGATCGCGGCTGTTCGGCTGGGACCTGGCCGGGCGCAACGTCGTCCTGGTGGGTCACTGCAGCAGGGAACTGTCCGAGGCCGCGGTCGCGGCTGCGGCCAGACAGGGATTGCCGCGAGGCTCGTTGGCCTGGCTGCGGGGCAGTGAGGTGGTGGCCATCGTGCCCGCTGATGCGGGTCCGTCCAGCGGCGGGCCGCGGCGCAGCGGGACCGAGCCACTGCCCGCGGTGTGGCGCGCGGCGCTGCTCAGGGCCGGGGCGCAGACCGCAATGGTCGCCCAGGGCCCGGTGGCCACTGCCCCATCGGAGCTCTCAGCCAGCCATGTGGCCGCCCGCGCGGCGATCCGGATCGCTCGGGCCACCGGGATGGTCGCGGTGCGTCACGAGGATCTGGTCCTCGAACGGCTGCTCCTGGCCAATCCGCCGGACCTGCTGCGGGAATTCGCCACCGGCCAGATCGGCGATCTCGTCAGCCACGATCAGCTGACCGGCGCGGAGCTCTGCCGAACCCTCGAGGTGTACCTGGGGATCGGCAACGGGGCCGAGGCCGCCCGGCGGCTGTTCATCCACTACAACACGATGAAGCACCGCCTGGCCCGCATCGAGGAGCTCACGGGCGCGGACCTGCACGACCCACGCACCCGGCTGACGTTGGCGCTGGCGCTGGAGGCGCGCAAGCTCACCGCTGCCCCGCCGGCGTGATCGACGGGCTGCCGGTGCGTGCGCGAGGCCCTACTGTCGCCAGTGACAGCAGCCCGCAGCGGTCCGCCCGGCCGCTGGGTCCGTACCGAGGAGCGTGCCATGCCCGAGCAGCCTGACATGCCCGAGGAGTCCGACAGCCTGGTCATCTTCGGGATCACCGGCGACCTGTCGCGGCGGATGACGTTGCCGGCGCTGTACCAGCTCGAGAGGCGCGAGTTGCTCCGCGTTCCCGTCGTGGGGGTCGGGCGCAGCGCGTGGACCGATGCGGACCTGCACGCGCGGCTCGGCGAGGCCCTGGCCGACCAGCAGATCCCGGCCGACCCGGTGGTGGTCGAGCGCCTCGGGTCGCGGTTGCGCTACCTGCGCGGCGACACCGCCGACGAGGCCACGTACGCCGCACTCGCCGACGTGCTCGATGGCTCGACCCGGCCGCTGTTCTACCTGGAGATCCCGCCGGGGCTGTTCGGCCGTGTGACCGATGGGCTGCACGGGGCGGGGCTGCTCGAGGAGGGTCGGGTCGCCTTCGAGAAGCCGTTCGGCCATGACCTTGCCTCCGCGTGCGCCCTTGATGACCAGCTCCACGCGCTCATCGACGAGTCGCGCATCCTGCGCATCGACCACTTCCTGCGCAAGCAGGCTGTCGAGGGCATCCTGTTCCTTAGGTTCGCCAACTCGTTCCTCGAGCCGCTGTGGAACCGCAGCTACGTGGACAGCGTGCAGATCACGATGGCCGAGGCGTTCGACGTCGGCACGCGGGGCTCCTTCTACGACCAGGTGGGGGCGATGCGCGACGTCGTCCCGAACCACCTGCTCCAGGTGTTGAGCCTGGTGGCGATGGAGCCGCCCTCGGGAGGTGGGCAAGCCGTGGTGCACGACCGGCAGGCCGATTTGCTCAGCGCCGTGGAGGAGGCCGACCCGGCGGCGTACGTCCGCGGGCAGTACGAGGGGTACCGGCAGGCCGACGGCGTGGACGCCGCGTCGAGCACCGAGACGTTCGCGGCGCTGCGACTGAAGATCGACAACTGGCGCTGGTCCGGTGTGCCGTTCTTCATCCGCGCGGGCAAGGCGATGCCCCGCAGCGTCACCGAGGTGCGGATGATCTTCAAGGAGCCGCCGTCGCTGGGGTTCGGCACGTTCGGGGGCCAGCAGCCCCCGCCCAACGAGTTGATCCTGCGGATCGGGCCGGTGCCAGGGTTGACGATCTTCCTGCAGGGCCGCCGGGCCGACGAGCCCGACCTGCAGACGCTGCACCTGGACCTGGACTTCGCCGCCCAGGTCGGCGATGCGGCTGCCCCCTACGAGCAGGTCCTGCTCGACGCGTTGCGCGGGGACACCAGCCGGTTCGCCCGGGAGGACGCGGTGGAGCGGAGCTGGCGGATCGTGCAGCCGCTGCTGTCGTGCGCCTCTGAGGTCGTCGGCTACGAACGCAACACCTGGGGCCCGGAGCAGGCCGAGGCACTGGTCGGTGATCATCCGGGGTGGCGTGAGTGCTTCGAGGTGGACCCGTGCTGAGGGCTGGCGCCCTCGACCGTGTCGGGTCTGGGCCCAGGGATGGAAATGTGTCCAATGCAGATTCGAGTGGATGGGAGACCGCATGATAACGAACCAGCCCATGACCCTCGGGATGGTCGGCCTGGGGCGGATGGGGGGCAACCTCGTACGGCGGCTCATGGCCGACGGGCATTCGGCTGTGGTGTACGACGTGGATCCGGCCGCGGTGGCCGTGCTGGCCGCGGAGGGTGCGATCGGGGCCGAGTCCCTGGCCGACCTGGCCGCGAAGCTGACCGCTCCCCGTGCGGTGTGGGTCATGGTGCCGGCTGGTGCGATCACCGATGCGACCATCGAGGCCCTGGCCGGAGTGCTGGCCCCGGGGGACACGATCATCGACGGGGGCAATACGCACTACACCGCCGACCTGCGCCACGCCGCGACGCTGGGGGAGCGGGGGATCCACCACGTCGACTGCGGAACATCGGGCGGGGTATGGGGTGCGCAGCGCGGCTACTGCCTGATGATCGGCGGCGAGGATGCCGCGGTGGCGCGGCTGCGTCCCATCTTCGCCTCGCTGGCTCCGGGAGTGGAGGCCGCGCCCCGGACGTCGGGTCGGTCCGGCGAGCCGGGCGCGGGCGAGTCGGGGTTCCTGCACTGCGGCCCGAACGGCGCCGGGCACTTCGTCAAGATGGTGCACAACGGGATCGAGTACGCGCTGATGGCGGCCTACGCGGAGGGCCTGAACGTGCTGGCCAACGCGGGGACCGGCCTCGCCGAGCGCGCTCTGGACGCGGAGACGGCCCCGTTGGAGTACCCGGAGCACTACTCCTACGATCTGGACCTCGAGGCGATCACGGAGCTGTGGCGGCGCGGCTCGGTGGTCGGTTCGTGGTTGCTGGACCTGACCGCAGCCGCCCTGCACGCCTCACCGGACCTCGCCGAGTTCTCCGGGCGGGTGTCGGACTCCGGGGAGGGCCGCTGGACCGCGGTCGCCGCGATCGAGCAGGGTGTGCCGGCCCCGGTGCTGACCGCCGCCCTGCAGTCGAGATTCTCCTCGCAGGGCTCGGGCGCGTTCGCCAACCAGGTGCTCTCCGCGATGCGCAAGGGCTTCGGCGGTCACGACGAGAAACCGGCGTGAGCCCTGGCCACGGCGGTTGAGGCAGTCCTCGCCGGCGACCCGGTCATAGGCTCAACGCATGGCTGACGGTGGGCGCACGTACTTGCTCGTTGACGGGGAGAACATCGATGCGACCCTGGGGGGCGACATCCTCGGGCACCGGCCCAGCCAGGAGGAGCGACCCCGCTGGGGTCGACTGCTCACCTTCATCGAGCAGCGGTGGGGCCAGTCGGTCACGGGGCTGTTCTTCCTGGCGGTGAAGGGGGAGTTGCCGGTCCCCTTCGTCCAGGCGCTCGTGGCCCTCGGGTTCCGCCCAGTGCCACTCTCGGGCCCGGCCCAGGCGAAGGTCGTGGACATCGCGATCAAGCGCACCCTCGAAGCCCTGGTCGACCTGCCCGGCGATGTCGTGCTCGCCAGCCACGACGGCGACTTCCTCCCCGAGCTGGAGAAGGTCCTGGACGGGCGTCGGGTGGCGACAGTGGGGTTCCCGGAGTTCCGCAATCGTGGCTTTGCGGCGCTGGCGGACCGGGGCGTGGAGTTCTGGGACCTGGAGCATGACGTCGCGGCGTTCAACATCCCGCTGCCGCGGGTGCGGGTCATCCCGATCGAGGAGTTCGATCCGCTGGACTTCCTGTGACGGCGCCGGCCTGACCGTTGGGCACTACCCGACGCACCGCGGAGCAGCGCGAGGCCTTCATCGTCGGAGCGGGTGACCGGGGCTGGCCCCGCTATTGGCGGTCGCTCCTGTGCGGCGTAAGATAGCGATAACGCTATGGGAAGGCGGGCGATGAGTGGTCAGGTGCTGTTGCGCAGTGCGCGGTGGCGGGGTGGGTTGTCGCAGCGTGAGTTGGCTCTGCGGGCGGGGGATCATCAGCCGACGATCGCGGCGATCGAGGCTGGTCGTCGCGACGCCCGGGTGGGTCACCTGGAGCGGCTGGTGGCACGTGCCGGATGCCGGCTGTCGTTGATTCCCACGACGTCGGCACCGGTTGCCGAGGTTGCCGCGGGGATCGCGGAGTTGCTTGCCGGTGGCGATCGGGACACGGCGTGGCGGGCCTTCATCCAGGTCAACGACGATCTGGCTGCGGCCCCGGCGGACGTGCGGGTTGCTTTGTGTGTGTGCGAGCCGACCCCGACTGGAGATCCACGATTCGACGCCGCTTTGGCTGCGCTGGTCGCCCACCACCTCAGCGGTGCTGGGCTGCCGGTGCCGGCGTGGGTCGACGACTCGTCCCGGTTGTTGGCCGAGCCGTGGTACCCAGATGTGTTCGGTCCCCGCGGGCCGGACCTGGATGTTCCCGCGGCGTTCGCTCACCATGGGGTGCTGATCGCCGCGTCTGAGCTGGAAAGCGTCTGAGGAGGTCACGATCTCCCATGCTGCTCGACCGCACACTCATCACGGAGTTGCTCCACGACCTGGCTCATCGGCTCGCGCTGACAGGCCAGCCGGCTGCCATTCGGTTGGTCGGAGGGGCTGCGATCGCTGTCGGCTACTTCGATCGGCGTGCCACCCTCGACATCGACGCGGTGTACCACCCGGGTGACCTCGTGGAGCGAGTTGCCGCCGAGATCGCGGCCGAGCGAGGGCTCCCGGCGGACTGGCTGAACAACCACGCACTCGGGTTCGTCCCCTTCGTCGGGCAGGACGAGTGGACTGAACTGTTCACCTATGGGCCGATCACGGTGTTCGTGGCGAGCGCGCCGATGCTGTTGGCGATGAAGCTGGCAGCCAACCGCGGACTGCGCGACAGCGGCGACATCGAAGGGCTGCTGCGCACCTGCGGGGTGACCTCGGTCGAACAGGCCCAGGCGATCTACGAGACCTACCACGCCCAAGGCGTCCTCAGCCCGAGCGCCCAAGCACGGGTACGCGCGCTGCTCGAGCGCTACGGCTGACGCTCGGGGGACGGGTCAGCGAGCAGCGGCAACCGAGTCAGTCCTGTCGGTCCGTGCGGGGTCAGCAAGAGATATCCACAAGCAGCGACCGACGCGGTCGCGGGCCGGGAGGGGGAGGCAAGAATGCAGTGAGGTATCAAGCAGGCTGCCCGGTGACCACGACAACAACGCCGCGATCGAACGGACCTTCAGGGGCCGAACAGGTGGAGGAATGGTGGCGTCGCGCAGGCTGAGCCCCAGGCAGGTTGATGTGTTGGCGAGTCTGGTCGCCGGGGTGCCAGTCGCCAAGACCGATTCGGACTTGCGGGTGACTGTGTACGCGCTGCGCAACCGCGGGCTGGTCCAGACGCGAGGCGTGAAGCAGCCTTCACCGGTCGGGTTCCTGCCCGGCTACCCCGCCCTCGGGGCCGGGCCCGCGCGCACTCCGAGGCGGCCGTCGCCGAGGAGCAGCAGATCGACCTCGCGACGCCAGCACCCGAGCGCGGCACCAGGGGCCAGCCGACCCCGAAGAGAGAGCCGGTGCCGACCATGCCTGTTTGTGCCGCTTTGGCGGCTTTGTCGAGGGCGCGGGCGATGGCGTGGTCGCGGTCGCGGTCGCGGTCGCTTGCGGCGTGTTGGTAGATCAGTGCCGCCCGGGGGCGTAGGTCGTGGAAGTGGACGGTGGGCAGGCCGACTTCTTTACGGGCGCGTCCGAAGGTGGCGGTCCAGTTGGAGCGGGCCAGCGGATGGCCGGACCGTGTGGCGAACACCAAGGCGTCGTCGGGTTCGCCGACGAACTGGTCGAGGTGGGTGGTGAGGACGGGCCCAAGCAACGAGGGCAAGGCGACCGTGCGCTGGCCGGCGTCAGACTTGGGGGTGCCGGTGATCCACTTGCCGTTGATGCGGTGCATCACCCTTCGATGGGAACGTCATCGCGGCGAACACCCGGGCGCCGTCAGGGCCGGAACGAGGCCCGAGAGTTCCCAGAGGGCAGTTCCTGGATCTTGCCGAACCTGCGCCCCATGAGAGTCCCCTGCACCGTCGAATCCCGAACTGGGGACACGGCGGTGGGCGCTGAGCACCCCCAGGCCCGGAGTCCGTGTCCCGAGCGTGTCCCCACTCTAGGCAATTCGGGACACGAAACGGACGTTCCACACCATTCTGTGCGCTACCGCAGACCCCAAGAGACAGCCCCTGACGGGCGTCAACCCAGGTCAGGGGCTGTTTTCGAGTGGAGCGGGTGACCGGGTCCGTCGATCGCCGGTGGCGATCTTTTCCCGATCCCGGGCTGCACTTCGGGTCCGACGACAAAGGCCCCGCGGAACAACGCGAGGCCTTCATCGTCGGAGCGGGTGACCGGGTCCGTCGATCGCCGGTGGCGATCTCCTCCCGATCCCGGGCTGCACTTCGGGTCCGACGACAAAGGCCCCGCGGAACAACGCGAGGCCTTCATCGTCGGAGCGGGTGACCGGGATCGAACCGGCATGGCCAGCTTGGAAGGCTGGGGCTCTACCATTGAGCTACACCCGCAAAGCCCGGGTGGTCCGGCGCGAGGCCGGGATCCTCCCCCGAGGGCTGCGTGCAACAGGGTACCCCGTCGATCGTCTAGACTGCATCGGCAGACACGGGGCGTAGCGTAGTGGCTAGCGCGCCTGCTTTGGGGGCAGGAGATCGGGAGTTCGAGTCTCCCCGCCCCGACCGCAGAACCCGACCCATCTACTTCCGATCTCCTAGGAGTGCGCCGCTGTGAAGAGCGACGTCGAGACCCTCTCGCCCACCCGCGTCAAGCTGACCGTGGACATGCCCTTCGAGGAGCTTGCCCCGCAGCTGGATGCCGCCTACAAGCGCATCGGCGCGCAGGTGACCGTCCCCGGCTTCCGCAAGGGCAAGGTCCCTGCCCGTGTGATCGACCAGCGCTTCGGCCGGGCACTCGTGCTCGAGGAGGCGGTCAACGAGGCCGTTCCGGCGGCGTTCGACAAGGCCGTGTCCGACAACGACCTCAAGCCGGTCGGGACCCCGGAGTTCGACGTCAAGGAGCTCAACGACGGCGAGAACCTGGCCTTCACCGTCGAGGTCGACATCCGTCCGGAGTTCGACCTGCCCGACCTCGAGAGTCTCGTGGTCGAGGTGCCGGATGCTGAGCCCAACGACGAGGAGGTCGCCGAGCAGGTCGACGCGCTGCGCACCCGCTTCGCGACGCTGACCGACGTCGAGCGTCCCGCCCAGGACGGCGACGTGCTGTTGGTGGATCTGGCCGGCACCTGTCAGGGCGAGGAGGTCGAGGACCTCATGGCCTCGGCGCTGAGCTTCGAGGTCGGCGGCAAGGAGGAGCCGCTGCCCGGCTTCGACGAGGCCGTGCGCGGCGCCGTGGCCGAGGACGTGCGTTCCTTCGCGTTCCCGGCCGAGGCCGGACAGTACGAGGGCAAAGACATCGAGGTGACCGTCACGGTCAGCAAGGTGCGCGAGCGCGAGCTGCCCACCGCCGACGACGACTTCGCGATGATGGCCAGCGAGTTCGACACCATGGACGAGCTCACCGAGGACATCCGCACCCGTCTGACCCGCATGAAGCGCCTGCAGCAGGGCGTGGACGCCCGCACGATCCTGCACGAGAAGCTGGTGGACTCGGTGGACTTCCCGCTGCCCGAGTCGCTGGTCGCCCGTGAGCTCGAGGAGCACTTCCACGACGGGCACGGAGACGACGAGCACAAGGCCGAGTTCGAGTCCGAGGCCCGCGGCCGGATCAAGAGTGCGATCCTGCTCGATCGGATCGCCGACGCCGAGGAGCTCTCGGTGGCCCAGGAGGAGTTGTCGGCCTGGCTGATGCAGCAGGCCCCGCGCTACAACATGACCCCGGACCAGTTCGCCCAGGAGCTCGTCCAGGCCGGTCAGGTCCAGATGGCTGTCAGCGAGGTCCGCCGGGCCAAGGCGCTGGCTGTCGTGATGGAGAAGGCCAAGATCGTGGACCCCGCCGGGGACGAGATCGACCTCGATGCGCTCAACGCCGACCTGGCCGCGGCGATGGCCTCCGGAGCCTTCGGCGACATGAGCGGCATGGGCTGACCTGCTCTGGTGTGCGACTGAGCCCCCTTCCGGTATGCGCCGGGCAGGGGGCTGCGTCGTGCCGACGCCCTGAGCGAACAACCGCAGCGCCGGGCAAGCCGCTGTCAGAGGGCCGGGTTAGGGTCATGTCAGTCGCGAGAGCCGGGCGGTCCAGGACCGCGGGAACCGGCATCGCCAACACCCCGGAGGTGTCCATGACCGGACTGCCCTACCCCGCCCTGTCGCAGCCCGAGCTGCGCGCTCCCGCCCCCTCGAGCCCCGGATTCGACGACTCGGTCTACCAGCGGCTGCTGCGCGAGCGGATCATCTTCGTCGGCACCGTCGTCGAGGATCAGATGGCCAACGCGATCTGCGCCCAGATGCTGCTGCTGGCCGCCGAGGATCCGGACAAGGACATCTTCCTGTACGTGAACTCGCCCGGTGGCTCGGTCTCGGCGGGCATGGCCATCTACGACACGATGCAGTTCGTCAAGAACGATGTCGCGACCGTGGCGATGGGCCTGGCCGCCTCGATGGGCCAGTTCCTGCTGTGTGCGGGTGCCGAGGGCAAGCGCTACGCCCTGCCGCACGCGCGGATCATGATGCACCAGCCCTCCGGGGGCATCGGCGGCACCGCCTCGGACATCAAGATCCAGGCCGAGCAGATGCTCTACACCAAGAAGAAGATGGCCGAGCTGATCGCCCAGCACACCGGTCAGGACCTCGAGACGATCACCGCCGACTCCGACCGGGACCGCTGGTTCACCGCGGAGGAGGCCAAGGCCTACGGATTCGTCGACCACGTGGTGCGCAGCGCGCGCGACGTCTCTGGTGAGGGTGGCACCGCGTGATCCCCCCAGCCCCGTTCGCCTCCGTTCCCAGGACTCAGGAGCCCTCCGTGACCCGCATCCACCAGCCCGCGGCCCGCTACATCCTGCCGGAGTTCCGTGAGCGCACCGCCAACGGTGAACGCATGCACAACCCCTACACGAAGCTGTTCGAGGAGCGGATCATCTTCCTGGGCGTGTAGATCGACGACGCCTCGGCCGACGACGTCATGGCCCAGCTGCTCACGCTGGAGTCCATGGACCCCGACCGCGACATCCAGATCTACATCAACTCGCCCGGCGGCTCGTACACGGCGATGACGGCGATCTACGACACCATGCAGTTCGTCAAGCCGGAGGTGCAGACCGTCTGCCTGGGCCAGGCCGCCTCGGCTGCCGCGCTCCTGCTCGCCGCCGGTGCTCCGGGCAAGCGATTCGCCCTGCCGCACGCGAGGATCCTGATCCATCAGCCGTACACCGAGGGCGGTGGCCAGGGCTCGGACATCGAGATCCAGGCCAACGAGATCCTGCGGATGCGGGTGGAGATGGAGGGGATCCTGGCCAAGCACACCGGCCGGACTCCCGAACAGGTGGCCAAGGACATCGAGCGCGACAAGATCCTCACCGCCGACGCAGCAAAGGACTACGGCGTCATCGACCAGGTGATTGCCTCGCGCAAGGTGCAGACCGCCTGAGCGGCGGTCCGCGCCTGGTCGCCGGTTGGCAGCCGGGACGCAGGGCCGGGATGAAGGGTCGGAGGTCGGGTACGCGTTGGGCGTAACCCGATCGGCGGGATTGGCCGGAGTGGGGCCTGTGCTGGCCCACGAACGGCAGGTACCGTCGGACGAAGTCGAGGAGAGGAACCAACGTGGCCCGCATCGGTGACGGCGGCGACCTGCTCAAGTGCTCCTTCTGCGGAAAGAGCCAGAAGCAGGTCAAGAAGCTGATCGCAGGCCCTGGGGTCTACATCTGCGACGAGTGCATCGACCTGTGCAACGAGATCATCGAGGAGGAGCTGCACGAGTCCTCCGAGGTGCAGTTCGACGAGTTGCCCAAGCCCCGGGAGATCTGCCAGTTCCTCGACCAGTACGTCATCGGGCAGGACCCGGCCAAGAAGAGCCTGGCGGTGGCCGTCTACAACCACTACAAGCGCGTTCAGGCCGGCGGGGGCAGCGATCGGCATCGCGACGAGCAGGTCGAGCTCGCCAAGTCCAACATCCTGCTGCTCGGCCCGACCGGATCCGGCAAGACCCTGCTGGCCCAGACCCTGGCTCGGATGCTCAACGTCCCGTTCGCCATCGCGGACGCCACCGCGCTGACCGAGGCCGGCTACGTCGGTGAGGACGTCGAGAACATCCTGCTCAAGCTCATCCAGGCTGCGGACTATGACGTGAAGAAGGCCGAGACCGGCATCGTCTACATCGACGAGATCGACAAGGTCGCCCGCAAGAGCGAGAATCCCTCGATCACCCGCGACGTGTCCGGTGAGGGGGTCCAGCAGGCGCTGCTGAAGATCCTCGAGGGCACCACCGCCTCGGTGCCGCCGCAGGGTGGGCGCAAGCATCCGCACCAGGAGTTCATCCAGATCGACACCACCAACGTGCTGTTCATCGTCGGAGGGGCGTTCCCGGGCCTGGACAAGATCATCGAGGCCCGGATCGGGCGCAAGTCCATCGGGTTCATGCCCGAGGAGATCGACCAGCGCATGGTCGGCCGCGCTCCGAATGCCACGGAGATCTTCGCGAAGGTGATGCCCGAGGACCTGCTCAAGTTCGGCATGATCCCGGAGTTCATCGGTCGGCTGCCGGTGTTCACCTCCGTGAACAGTCTGGACAAGGAGGCCCTCGTTCAGGTGCTCACCGAGCCGAAGAACGCCCTGGTGCGCCAGTACCAGCGGCTCTTCGACCTCGACAGCGTCGCGCTGGAGTTCGACCCCGAGGCACTGGACGCCATCGCCGAGCAGGCGACCCTGCGCGGCACTGGAGCCCGTGGGCTGCGCGCCATCATGGAGGAGGTCCTGCTCAACGTGATGTACGACGTGCCCAGCCGCAAGGACGTGGGTCGCGTGGTCATCAGCGCCGAGGTGGTCAAGGACAACGTCAACCCGACGCTGCTGCCCCGAGAGGCACCAGCGGCACCTGCCCGGCGCACCCGCCAGGAGAAGACCGCCTGAACCGCTGAACGGCCGGGCCGACCCAGGGCCGCTCTCAGCATGCTTGCGGGCCTCTCGTCGGACCACGGTGCCTCCGGGTCTGAACGCGCACCTGCCTGGATCAGGAGTCGGCCACCAGATCGCTCCCCGCGGAGTCCGGCGAGATCGCCGCGCGCAGGTCGGCTGTCAGTTCCTGCGCCGCCGCGGCCTCGGCGCCGATCGCGTAGGACTGCCCCCGCAGGGCACCTGCGGTCCAGACGCAGAACGCGCCCGCCGCAGTGCCCTTCGCCTTCTTCACCGGCGCACAGGTGATGCCCTCGGCGCGGCCCGATCCGGTGGCCGGTTCGCCGACCGTGGCCCCGGTGCGTGCAGTCCACGCCTCGATCTGGGCTGCGGCGTCCGCGGCGGTGGTGGTGGACGTGGCCATGGCTGCCAGTTCCAGCGGGCCGCCCGGATCGGCCCCGTACGCACCGGTCACTGTGACTCCCGTGGGGCGCAGGCCCAACCCGAGCAGGGGCTGCATCGAGTCACCGACCTGCGGATCCGTGACCGGCACGAGGTCGCCGACCGCGGCAGGCATCGTCGTGCTCGCCCCGATCGCCTCGGACGAGGGCGTCTGGTCCCCTCCCAGGAAACGCGGCGCAGTCACCGCAGCCAGTCCCGCCAGGACCACAGCGCCGATCCCCAGCGCCACCGCCCGGCGACGCCTGCGCCCCGGGTCGGCACCCTCGACCGCCCCCGCTGTCACGTCCTGCGGCGCCTCGTCCCGCGCGGCCTCGTCCTGCGCCGAGTGCCCTGCCGGCGCCCCCGGGAACTGGCCGGCGGCGATCATGTCCGCCCACCACTTGAGCAGCGCCACATGCTCGGCACTCAACTCGGGTCGACCCGACGAGGTCCAGATCTGGCTGGGCGTGGCGGTCGGTGCCGTCCCGTCCCCGGCGGCGACGTACTCGGGGGGCGCGCTGATCGGGTCCACCTGCGCGGGGGGCGCCTCCGAGGGCGGGCCGTGTCCAGGCACCGAGTCAGTCGGGCTGTCGTATCTGCCCATGGCGTTCATGGGGGAGTTGTAGCCGGGTGCCAGCAGCGTGCCGGCTCTCGTTGCGGTCGGCGGACCCGTCGGCGGACCGTAGCCGGGCGCGTCCCCAGCGGGTCCATGGGACGCCGGGCCGTACCTCGGTGCCGGGCCGCTGGGCGGACCGTATCCCTGAGGTGGCGCGGCGTGCTGAGCACCGGGACCGGCCGGTGCGGGCGCAGGAGCGTACTGGGCAGCGGTCATGGCCCCCGCCATGGCGAACACCCCGGCAGCCGGCGCCGCTCCCGGTGCCACGTCCGGTCGCCAACTCGGCGCCGCAGCTGTGGTGGCCACAGAGGTGCTCTGCGACGAGTCCCGCGCCACCGGAAGGGCAGCGCCCAGGGACTCCACCGCAGCCACCACCGGCTCCGGGGCCCTCGGCGTGTCCGCCGTCAGCTCGGTCCACTCCGGCAGGGGCACGCCAGGCAGAACGGTCACCCCCGTGGTGTCGAACGACGTCGCCGCCCCCGCCCCCGGGGACTTCCTGCTCGACCTGCGACCCATCGCGGACTCTCCCTCGCTCGCGGCTCTCTGGCTGGGTCATCGGACCTGCAGCGCAGCGCCTTGAGCGAACGACGGGGACCCGCCCTCGCGCGCTCGGTCACGGATGGCCTCCCCGGCCACATGGAACGTCGGACCCAGCACGGCCCCGAGGGCGGGCCGCGCGCGAGGGCACCGTCCCGCGTCGCACCGTCGTCGGCCACGGGCTCGCGTGGTCGCGATCGGTGGCCGGGACCGCGAGCGTCTCGCTCGGTGCGACCCGGGCAGGCCCCGTGGCTTCGCCGGACACCCCCCGCACGATGGAACTCGCGGACGAGCCGCAGGTCCGTGCCTGCACCCTGCTCTCGCCAGTGTCCTCCCAGCGCCGCTGCGCAGCTCTGAGCCGACGGTCAGTCGCGCGCCCTCAGGCCAGGACGACCCGCACGTTCGGCGCACCGACGTCCACGCGCAGGTCCGCGATCCGCCCGGCGGCGGCGATGTCCGCCGTAGCTGCCGCCACCCGGGCCGCAATCTCGGCCGGCCGGACGACGTCAGCCGCCGCCACGTCGGCGCGCATCCCGACCTTGGCCTCGGACTTCGCCCGGCGGATCGCCCCGAGCACGTCGGCAACCTCGTCGACCAGCACGGCCTGCCCGTCCTGGGCGATCCGCTCGACCTCGTCGACGGTCGGCCACGCGGCCCGGTGCACCGAGCCCACCTGCCACCAGGACCAGACCTCCTCGGTCACGAACGGCAGGAACGGTGCGAACAGTCGCAGCTGCACGCCCAGTGCGGTGGCCAGCGCAGCGCGCGCCGAGGCAGCCGCGGCATCCCCCCGGGCCCCGTACGCGCGGTCCTTGACCAGCTCGAGGTAGTCGTCGCAGAACGACCAGAAGTACGTCTCGGTCAGCTCCAGGGCCCGGGTGTAGTTGTAGTCCTCGAAGGCCGCGGTGGCCTCGGCGACCACCTCGGCCAGCGCTGCGAGCTGCGCGCGGTCCAGCGGGTCGGTGACCGCCTCCGGTCGATTCGCCGCGGACGCGTCCACCCCGAAGCCGAGCACGAATCGGCTCGCATTGAGGATCTTGATCGCCAACCGGCGGCCGATCTTCATCTGGCCCTCGTCGAAGGCGGTGTCGGTGCCGGGCCGACCCGAGGCCGCCCAGTAGCGCACCGCGTCCGAGCCGTGCTTGTCGAGCAGGTCGACCGGGGTGACCACATTGCCCTTGGACTTGCTCATCTTCTTGCGGTCCGGGTCCAGGATCCAGCCCGAGATCGCCGCATCCGACCAGGGCAGCCGGTCGTCCTCGAGATGCGAGCGCACCACCGAGGAGAACAGCCAGGTCCGGATGATCTCGTGGGCCTGCGGGCGCAGGTCGAACGGCGCCACGGCCGCCCACAGCGCAGCGTCGCGCTCCCACCCGCCGCAGATCTGCGGGCTCAACGAGGACGTCGCCCAGGTGTCCATCACGTCCGGGTCGCCGATGAAGCCCCCGGGCTGTCCGCGCTGGGCCTCCTCGAAGCCGGCAGGCGGCTCGGCCGACGGATCCACGGGCAGCGCGGATTCCTGCGGGGTGATGATCTGCGCGTAGTCCGGCTCGCCGTGCGGGTCCACCCGGTACCACAGCGGGAGCGGCACGCCGAAGAATCGCTGCCGGCTGATCAGCCAGTCGCCGGCCAGGCCCGAGACCCAGTTGCTGTAGCGGATGGCCATGCTCGCCGGGTGCCAGTCCAACTGCTCGCCGCGGGCCAGCAACTGGGCGCGCAGGTCGGCGTCCCGGCCGCCGTTGCGGATGTACCACTGCCGGGTCGTGACGATCTCCAGGGGCCGCTCGCCCTTCTCGAAGAACTTCACCGGGTGCGAGATGGTCCGCGGCTCGCCCTCCAACGCACCCTCGGCGCCCAGCAGCTCGACCATCTGCTTCTTGGCCGAGAACATCGTCATGCCGGCGATCGAGGCGTAGGCCTGGCGAGCGTCGTGGGTGGCGAGCCAGTCCGGGATCTCCGCGCGGATCCGGCCGTCCCAGCCGATGATCGGCCGGGTCAGCAGGTCCAACTCGCGCCACCACGTGACGTCGGTCGTGTCACCGAACGTGCAGATCATCGCGATGCCCGATCCCTTCTCGGGATCGGCCAGGTGATGGGCGACCACCGGCACCTCCACGCCGAACACCGGCGTGGTCACGGTGGCACCGAAGTGCTTCTGGTAGCGCTCGTCGTCGGGGTGCGCGACCAAAGCCACGCACGCGGCCAGCAGTTCGGGCCGAGTCGTCTCGATGTGCACCGCACCGGTGCCGTCCGAGTACGGGAAGGCCATGCGGTGGTAGGCGCCGGGCATCTCGCGGTCCTCGAGCTCGGCCTGTGCGACCGCGGTACGGAAGGTGACGTCCCACAGCGTGGGGGCCTCGGCCTGGTAGGCCTCCCCGCGTGCCAGGTTGCGCAGGAACGCCTTCTGCGAGGTGGATCGGGCGTCGGCGTCGATGGTCTGGTAGGTCGCAGTCCAGTCCACCGACAGGCCGAGTTGGCGGAACAACGACTCGAACGCCTTCTCGTCGGTGCGGGTCAGCTCCTCGCACAACTCGATGAAGCTGCGCCGGCTGACCGCGACCTGCTTCTTGGCGTCCGGCTCGGCCGGGGGCGTGAAGTCCGGGTCGTAGTGCATCGTGGGCTCGCAGCGCACGCCGTAGAAGTTCTGCACGCGACGCTCGGTGGGCAGGCCGTTGTCGTCCCAGCCCATCGGGTAGAACACCTCGAGGCCCTGCATGCGTTTGTAGCGCGCGATCAGGTCGGTGTGCGTGTAGGAGAAGACGTGCCCCACGTGCAGCGAGCCGGAGACCGTTGGCGGGGGAGTGTCGATCGAGTAGACCTGCGCGCGTTCGGTGGTGCGATCGAAGCGATAGGTGCCCGTCTCCTCCCAACGGGCGGCCCACACCGACTCGATCCCGTCGATGGACGGCTTCTCGGGGATGCGGGCGGCGGGTGGCTGCGCGGACTGGGTCATGGGGCGCGATTCTACTGGGCGCGACCGGTGACCCCGGGTCCGCGATCGCCCGCGGGGCCGCTCACCTGGGCAGGGCGCACTCCGGCGTGCCCCCGGGCAACCGGTGCCGGTTGGCCGCGACCCATCGGTAGACCGCTCGCGCCACAGGACGCACGAGCGGCAGCCCCAACGCGCGGCCCGCCAGCCGCCAGGTCCGGCCGTCGCTGGCGAGCAACAACTCGGCGATGGCTGCCGCTCCGCTGGTGCTGCCGGCGGGGCCGGCAAGAACCACGGCGACCTCGACCTCGCGAACGTCCACGCCCAGGAGGTCGAGGTCCGTGTGTTGCCAGGCGACGATCTGCACGTCGGTGGGGACCCGGCGGGTCAGCCAACGGGCCGACGACGAGCAGAACGCGCAGTCGCCGTCGAAGAGGAACACCCGGTCGGCCATGCCGACAGTCTCCCAGCGGCCGGCGCTCGGCGCAGTCCCGTGCGTCAGCCGCGCAGGCGGCGCGCGTAGAAGAGGTCCAAGACCAGCAGGCCGCTGCCCTGCACCAGCACGCCCAGCCCATGACCCTGCGCCGCCTCGGGTGGGAGCCGGCCGCCGAACGCCACCCGGTGGTAGGCGATGTGCCCGCCGACGGAGATGTAGCCGACGTCGAGCCCCGCGTTGATCAGCAGCGTCCTGCGCAGCGAGTCCGCCTGCGCGGGGTGTGCGCGGCCGCGCCACACACCCACCCCCGCGATGGCGAGGTTGATCGCACCCCACATCGCGTTCTGCTGGCCGAACGCCCGCAGCGTCGGTCGATCCGACATCGCGGCGAGCAGGCCACCGCCCAACACGCTCGCGGCACCGAAACCCGTCAGCGTGCGGGTCAGCGCGGCCGCCACCTCGGGTCCGCGCTCGGCGCTGGAGCCGGATCGGGAGGGCTCCGGCGCGGCCGACAGCCTGTGGGGAGCGCCAGGAGTCGTGGGGTCATGCTGCGGGGTGCGGTCCACTTGTTCGGGTCTCCTCGGTCGGCAACCTCGGTCGGGCCGCCCAATCTAGGGCTGCCGCCCGATTCGCGCGTGGGCAGCGCCTGCGCCGGGATGCGACGATGATCCCCGTGACCACTGACCCGATCGAGCCCCTGGAACGCTTCGCAGCGGTGCGCCGTGAGCTCGAGGCGCGCTGGCCCGAGACCCAGATCTCGCCCACACTGGCCCGGATCCGCACGCTGACCCAGTACCTCGGCGACCCGCAGCGCGCGTTCCCGGTGATCCACGTGACCGGCACCAACGGCAAGACCTCCACCGCCCGGATGATCGAGGCCCTGCTGCGGTCCTTCGGCCTGCACACCGGGCTGATCACCTCCCCGCACCTGGCCGACCTGCGCGAGCGCATCCGCCTGGATGGCGAGTCGATCGAGCTGACCGACTTCCTGCGCGTGTACGACGAGGTGGCGCCGGTCCTGGCCATGGCCGATCAGGTCAGCCAGGCCGCTGGTGGCCCCCGACTGAGCTTCTTCGAGGTGATGATCGGGCTGGGATTCGCCGCGTTCGCCGACGCGCCGGTCGACGTCGCCGTGGTCGAGGTCGGCATGGGGGGGACTTGGGATGCCACCAACGTCGCCGACGCCCAGGTCGCGGTCATCATGCCGGTCGGTATGGATCATTCGGACTACCTCGGCGACACGTTGGCCGACATCGCCGGGGAGAAGGCCGGCATCATCAAGCCGACCTCCTCGGTGGTCCTGGCTGCCCAGGAGCTGCCCGCCCAGCAGGTGCTCCTCGCAGCCGCCCTGCAGTTGGAGGCGCCCACTGCGATGGAGGGCGTTCACTACGCAGTGGTCGAGCGGGTCCTGGCGGTCGGGGGCCAACAGGTGACCCTGCGCGGGCTCGGTGGGGACTACAGCGAGGTGTTCCTGCCGTTGTTCGGTGAGCACCAGGCGCGCAACGCTGCTGCGGCCCTGGTCGCGGTGGAGTCGTTCTTCGGCCTGGAGCCACCGGAGCTGGGCGACCCGCTGGGCCTCTATCCGGCTCGGATCGCAGCTCCCGCCGAACTGTCCACCGCGCGCTCGGTCGGCACGGACTCGGTCGACCTGCGTGATCCTGAGCCTGCGGTGACCACGGCCGCGGATGTCCCGGTCGCCGCGCCGCGCCGGCAGCTGGATCCGGTCGTGGTGCGTGCCGGTTTCGCGTCGGTGACCTCGCCGGGCCGCCTGGAGGTCGTGCGTCGCGGGCCGACCGTGCTGGTCGACGCCGCGCACAACGTCCCGGGCACACAGGCCATGGTGGCCGCGGTGGCCGAGTCGTTCACGTTCACGGCAACGGTCGCCGTGGTCGGGATCCTGGCTGGCAAGGACGCCGCCGGGATCCTGTCGGCGCTGGACCCGATCGTCGACAAGGTCGTGATCACCCGGTCCAGCTCGCCGCGCGCCGTCCCGGTGGCCGTCCTGGCTGAGATCGCGGCCGACATCCTCGGCGAGGACCGGGTCGAGGCCGTCGAGCGACTCGACGAGGCCCTCGAGCGGGGAATCGGGCTGGCGGAGGCCGCCGCCCCTGCGGGGGTGGGCGCCGGAGTGCTGGTGACCGGCTCGGTGACCATGGCCGCAGAGGCGCGCATGCTGCTCGGCGCCGAGTCCGGCTCGGAGTCCGGTGCGACCCGCTCCGAGCACGCCGCGCCGCGTGGGCGGGCGCCCGACGACCTCGAGGACCTGCTCGACGACTACGAGGACTACCGATGAGGGTGCTCACCTCCAGTGTCCTGATCATGGAGGCGATCGTCCTGCTGCTGGCGATCCCGGTGGCGCTCATGGTGGACGGCCGCCCCGGCTGGGTGGCGTGGGTGCTGGTCGCCCTGGCACTGATGTGCCTGCTGCTCCCGGGGCTGTTCGGCCGGCCGTACTTCCTGGCCGTTGGCTGGGCGCTGCAGGTCGCGGTGATCGCTGCCGGGCTCGCTGCCCCCATGCTGTTCGGCCTCGGGGCGGTGTTCGCGGCGCTGTGGTGGACCGCGATCCACCTGGGGCGCAAGGCCGAGGCCAATCGCGCGGCCACGCAGTAGGGCGAACCGGCGCCGCGGCCCGAACCGCCGCACCCGCATTTCGCCGGCGACCCGGACTCCTCGAGTGACGCGGCAACCTCGCATGTGAACTGTGGCTTTCGGGGCCCCCGAACCGAGGCCGCACGCAACCTCGCATCCGATGTGTGGGTTCCGGGGCCCGACGACATCCCGGGAAACCCACACTTCGAGTGCGAGGTTGGCCAACTGCCAACCCGAGAATGGACATGACCCACACTTCGGATGCGAGGTTGGGAGACCGTGGCGCCCACGTGGCCCGGCCCAGTGGGCGCACAGCCCGATGCAGGGCGTGTGTCCGTCTGGCCCGGCGCCCATCGGCAGGTAGGCTTTGCCGCCTCACGGGTGGAGGTGCCACCCGTTCGCGCAGGAGGATCGATGACCGAGCGGACCCTGGTCCTGATCAAGCCCGATGGAGTCGCCCGCCACCTGGTCGGCGAGGTGCTCTCGCGGATCGAGGGCAAGGGGCTGCAGATCATCGCCCTCGAACTGCGCACGCTCGACCGCGCCACCGCACAGGCCCACTACGCGGAGCACGCCGAGAAGCCCTTCTTCGCCAGCCTCGTGGACTTCATCACCTCCGGGCCGCTGGTCGCGGCCGTGATCGAGGGCCCCGACGCCATCGCGTCCTGGCGCTCGATGATGGGCGCCACCAACCCCGTGTCGGCCGCCCCGGGCACGATCCGTGGCGACCTGGCCACCGTGATGCAGGAGAACGTGACCCATGGCTCGGACTCCCCGGAGTCCGCGGCCCGGGAGGTGGCGCTGTTCTTCCCGAACCTGGCCTGACCCGCGTTGCGAAGCACGAGTTCGACCTTCCGATGGCCGAGGCCCTGTACGCCAACGCATGATCGGCCCGCACAGACCGCCGAGGGGTGAGCGCAATGGGTGGTTCCAGGGGGCGCGCGTTCGCCGGTCGGGATCTGGCCATCGATCTGGGTACCTCCACGACGCTGATCTACGTGCGTGGAGCCGGGATCGTCCTTGCCGAGCCCTCGATCGTGGCGGTCTCGGTCGAGACCGGCGAGCTGCTCGGCGTCGGCGCGGACGCCAAGGCGATGCTGGGTCGCACCCCCGAGCACATCGTCACCATCAGGCCGCTGCGCGACGGGGTCATCGCCGACTTCGACAATGCTGAGCGGATGCTGCGCTACCTGGTGGGCCGCGTGCACCGGCGCAGCTTCTGGTCCCGGCCGCGGATCGTCGTGGCCGTGCCCAGTGGGATCACCGGCGTGGAGCGCCGCGCGGTGCGTGATGCGTGCTACTCGGCCGGCGCCCGCGAGGTGCACCTGATGGAGGAACCGATGGCTGCGGCGATCGGCGCCGGCCTGCCCGTGCACGAGGCGGCCGGCTCGATGGTCGTCGACATCGGCGGCGGGACCACCGAGGTCGCCGTGCTCGCCCTGGGCGGAACCGTGGCCAGCACCTCGGTGCGCGTCGGCGGCGACCGCCTCGACGAGGCGATCATCGGCTACGCGAAGAAGGAGTACTCGCTGCTGATCGGGCAGCGCACCGCTGAGGAGGTCAAGCTCGCGGTCGGCTCGGCGTTCCCCGCCGCGCAGGAGCCGGGGACGCAGCTGCGCGGGCGCGACCTGGTCACCGGCCTGCCGCGCACGGTCTCGGTCACCGCCGAGGAGATCCGCTGGGCCCTCGACGAGCCGCTGCTGGCGATCGTCGCGGCAGTCTCGGGCACCCTGGACCGGACCCCGCCCGAACTGGCCGGGGACGTGCTGTCCCTCGGGATCGTGCTCACCGGCGGGGGTGCGCTGCTCGCAGGCATCGACCGCCGGCTGGCCAGCGAGACCGGGATGCCGGTGGTGGTCGCCCAGCACCCGGAGCAGGCCGTCGTGCTCGGCGTCGGCCATGCCATCGAGTCCTTCGACGCGCTGGCCCGGGTCCTGATCCCGGAGCCGCGGCACTGATGGCCCGGCGCAACACCCGGGTGATCGTCGGGGCGCTGCTGGCCGCGGCACTGCTGCTGGTCCTGCTCGACCTGCGCGGCTCCGGCCCGACCCAGACCCTGCGTGGGGTGGCCGGCACCGTGGCCGGACCGCCGCAGCGCGCGCTGGCCTGGGC
>JBAVKQ010000355.1:0-5897 GCA_049688395.1 Candidatus Nanopelagicales bacterium | reverse complement strand
CCGGTGGCCCGGGCCCACAAGTCGGCCACCTCCGCGGACGCCTCGGGCAGGGCCCCCCACACACGCGGGTCGATCACCCCCGGCGGGTCACACGTCGTGGTCGTCATCGGTGTTCCCCCATCCCGCGAACATCACCAAGCTTCGTACTGATGTTCGAACACTACCCCGGGCCACCGACATTGCCACCCTCGCGACGCCAATCTGTGGACGAACGGCTTCTGCCTTCCCGCGGGGCGGAGCCTTGCCGGCGGGGAGCGGCACGGGCCTGTCGATGACGACCTCAGATGAGGCACTGGGTCCACTCCTGTCCACCCCGGTCCAGCGGCACAGACGCCGGAGCACAGCCCCGCCAGATTGGAATGCCGACCTTTCGGTCGGCGTGAACCACAGCGACCGGGTGTCGGGCGTCATCAGCGTGTCGACGCCGGTCTCCTTCGCTCCGGGGAGTGGGAAGGCCGAGATTCGTCGTGGACGGGAGACGCCCGGCCGCAGCCAGGTCAGCGCCCGCCTCCACCTCGACGTTCGCGCTGGTCGATTGGGGCAAGAACGCGAAGAACCTGGACGCGAGCTTCCGTGTGATCGAGGCGGCTCTGGGTGGCCCCGCGGCCCTACCCGGCCTCACGGCTTCACGGCCCCACCCAGCCTCACGGCCCCACCCAGCCTCACGGCTTCACCCAGCCTCACGGCCCGAACTGCCGCACGCCCTGGCTCGGGGAGCACAGCCAGCGGAGCACGCGCCGCGCATCGAGCTCGGTCAGCAGTCGCGCGCCCTGAGGCGACCGACGCTCAGTGGTGACCCTTCAGGATCATCTTGATCATCCGCACGTTCACGGCCGCGAACCGCCAGGTCTGCACCGCGAGGTTGGTCCGGTTGCGCACGGTCTTCTCAGTGGGCAACGGCGCCTTGGCGATGCTGGCTTGCGTGGTGTCCATGGCAATCCTTTCCGTCTCGATCCGAGTCACTCGGGGATGAGGAACCAGCCGGGCTTGGCCTTGGCCTTGTAGATGAACAGGTAGTGCAACATGCTCTTGACCCAATGCCCACCCAGGCCGATCTCGCCGTAGGTGTCCTTCGAGCTGCGCCCGACCCCCGGGTACTTCACGTAGTCGGGCACGATCGGGTACATCGTCATCGCCGCAGCCGTGCCCTTGGTCCACCCCGCCCCGGCCGAGGCGATGCAGGCCGCGCCCATCTTCGCCATGGAGGCGGTGTGCTCCGGCGTCGTCGACCCGGTGGCGATCATCGCGGCGATGTTGTCCGCGGCCACCTTGCCCATGACCCCAGACGGCATCCCGGTGCGCGGCGGCGCCGGGGTGATGACGGTGCCGTTCGTACTCTTGCGGGGCTCGGAGATCTGGTGCGGTGGGGCGAAGGCGATCCCGACGGCGAACACGTTGGCGTACTTCGGGCACTGGTAGGTGTTGGGCCAGTCCTCGGCCCGCCACTGCTCGTAGGGCTTGGGCGAGTAGTCGGCGTCGACCTTCATGAACCCGTTGGGGGCGAAGATCGTCTCGGTGATGTCCTGCCCCGCGGCGTCGAAGGCCTTGAGGTCCGCTCCGCGGAACGGGGGCAGCAGCATCGCGAAGTCGAAGGCCAACTCGTTCCTGGAGCCGTCGAGCTGCTCGTAGTGGATGACCCCGGGCTCGATGCGCTCGACATGCGCCCCGGTGATCGCCTTCATGCCTCGCTCGCGGAACAGCGACTCGGTCCAGGTCTTGCTGCTGGTCTGGAACCCCTTCTGGGTGAAGACCATGCCCCCGACCCCGAAGTCGCCGAGCTCGTACTCGTTGGACAGGTAGACCAGGTCGGCCATGTCGCGCACGCCGGCCGCACGCAGTTCGTGCTCCACGTTGAACGCGTACTCGAAGGCCGCACCCTCACAGGTGCAGGTGCCGTGACCGGTACCGATCACGAGGGTCTGGCGCGTCCCGCCGCGCATCTTCTCGATGGCCGCGGCGAGGTGCTCGGCGGCCTCGATGGCGTGGCTGTCGGTGCACACCGAGACCGTGTGGCCGTCGGGGCCCAGGCCCGGGGTGGCGCCGAAGTTGAGCTTCGGACCGGTGGCATTGATCAGGTAGTCGTACTCCAGGCGCGCTTCCTGCCCGGCCTTCGACGGGTCGGTGTAGGTGATGTCCACGTAGGCGCGCGGGGAGTCCGGGCCGCCCTCGGGATGCATGGCCACGCCCAGGGCCTGGTGGAACTCGATGCCCTTGCGGGCGTAGATCGGCGCCAGCGGGAACGTCACCTGCTCGCGAGTCATCTTGCCCACCCCGACCCAGATGTTCGAGGGGATCCAGTTCCACTTCGAGTTCGGCGCGACGACCACCACGTCGTGGGACTTGTCGAGCTTGCGGCGAAGGTGCAGTGCGGCGGTGTGGCCGGACACCCCGGCCCCGAGGATGACAACGCGTGCCATGGTCGCTCCTTGATCTGCGCTCATCGATCTGGGCGTGTGCGCTGAGCCTAGCCCCGCGCCGCGGGACGCCGAACAGCCGGTGACCGTGCATCGCGGGCCGCCGCGTCCAGCGGTCGATGAACCGCGACGGGCGGTCGGCGGCCTGCGGGTACAGCGCTCGGTACGGCTGCGCAGATCGGCTGATCAGATCGGCCGCTCGGAACGGTCGGGCCGCCGGCGCGTGTCGCGGCTGCTGTCGAGGCGCTCGGCGGATAGGGTGCGAACACCTGTTCGTATTGGGAGGTGGCGTGCGCGTACTGGGAGTCGACCCCGGCCTCACTCGCTGCGGCCTGGGCGTGATCGAGGGAGCGCCCGGTCGTGCGCTCGTGCTGCGCCATGTGGAGGTCCTGACCACGGTGTCGTCGGTCGCGCTGCCCGAGCGCCTGCTGCTCATCAGCCGGGGCATCGAGGGCCTGATCTCGGCCACCTCGCCGGACATCGTCGTGATCGAGCGCATGTTCAGCCAGCACAACCTGCACTCGGTGATGGGCACTGCGCAGGCCTCGGCCGTTGCCGTGCTCGCCGCCGCGAACGCCGGTCTGCCGGTCGCCTGGCACACGCCCACCGAGGTCAAGGCCGCAGTCACCGGCACGGGTCGGGCGGACAAGGCACAGGTCGCGGGCATGGTGGTGCGCATCCTGCGCCTGGAGCGCGCGCCTAAGCCGGTGGATGCCACCGACGCGCTGGCCCTGGCGATCTGCCACGTCTGGCGGGGCTCGGCCAGTGACCGGATCGCCGATGCGGTGGCCGCCGCCCCGCCCGCGCGGATCCCGCGCAGGTCGAAGGGCGGCGCTACCTCCGGGCCGGGCTCGGCTGCCGCCGGCACCGCGCAACGGACCGCTGCCTCGTCCACCAGCCGCGCTGCCGGCGTCAGTGTGCGCATCGGTGGGCCGCGATGATCGCCTTCGTGCATGGGACCGTGGCCTCCGTGGCCGCCGACCACGCGGTCATCGAGGTCGGCGGCGTTGGCCTGAGCGTGCTGCTGCACGCGCGTGCGCTGGCCGAGCTGCGGCCCGGCACCTCGGCGCGGGTGCCCACCGCGCTCGTCGTCCGGGAGGACTCCCTGACCCTGTTCGGGTTCACCGACGAGCAGGAGCGAGCCACCTTCGAGGTGCTCCAATCGGTGACCGGCATCGGGCCCCGCACCGCGCAGGCGATCCTGGCCGTGCTGAACGTCGAGCAGCTGCGCGCGGCAGTGGCCAACGACGACCTGGCCACCCTGGCCAAGCCACCGGGCATCGGGCGCAAGGGTGCGGCCCGGATCGCCCTGGAGCTCAAGGACCGGATCGGGGCGCCGAGCGCCCCCACCACCCCGGCCGCCGGCGACGACCAGTGGTCCGGACCGGTCACCGACGGCTTGATCGCCCTGGGCTGGCCGCCGCGGGACGCGCGCACTGCGGCCGAGGCTGTGCGCCCCGAGGCTGACCTGGTCCTGGCGCAGGGCGGGCACCCGTCGGTCCCGGCCCTGCTGCGTGCCGCGTTGCGCCACCTGGACCGCGCATGAGTGACCCGGACATCCTCGAGGGCACCGCCGACGCCGAGGACATCTCCGCAGAGGGGGCACTGCGCCCGCGCAGCCTGGCGGACTTCGTCGGTCAGGACCGGGTGCGCTCCCAGCTCGGGCTGGTCCTCGAAGCGGCCCGGCACCGCAACGCCACCGCGGACCACGTCCTGCTCTCCGGCCCGCCCGGGCTGGGCAAGACCACCCTGGCGATGATCATCGCCGGGGAGATGGCCACTCCGATGCGGATCACCTCCGGACCGGCGATCCAGCACGCCGGGGACCTCGCCGCAGTGCTGAGCAGTCTGGTGCCCGGCGAGGTGCTGTTCCTCGACGAGATCCACCGGATGGCCCGCCCCGCCGAGGAGATGCTCTACGTGGCGATGGAGGACTTCCGGGTCGACATCGTGGTCGGCAAGGGCCCCGGCGCCACAGCGATCCCCCTGGAACTGGCCCCGTTCACCCTGGTCGGCGCCACGACCCGGGCCGGGCTGCTGCCGGGGCCGCTGCGCGACCGGTTCGGCTTCACCGCGCACATGGACTTCTACGCCGACTCCGACCTGGTCACCATCGTGAACAGGTCCGCGCGGCTGATCGGGGTCGACCTCGACGTCGACGGGGCCGCGGAGATCGCCAGCCGCTCGCGGGGCACGCCCCGGGTGGCCAACCGGCTGCTGCGCCGGGTGCGCGACTACGCGCTGGTCCACGGGGACCGGGCCCTGGACCGGGCCACGGCGCACGCCGCCCTGGACCTCTACGAGGTCGACGCCCTGGGCCTGGACCGCCTGGACCGCTGCGTGCTCGAGGCCCTGCTGCGCACCTTCCGAGGCGGACCGGTCGGCCTGTCGACGCTGGCGGTGGCCGTCGCCGAGGAGCCCGAGACCGTGGAGACCGTGGCCGAACCGTTCCTGGTCCGGGCCGGCTTGATGTATCGGACACCCCGCGGCCGGATGGCCACCGAGGCCGCCTGGCGGCACCTGGGCATGACCCCTCCGCTGGGCACCGGGCAGGTGGGGCTGCCCTTCGGCGACGACCCGCCGGACGGGAATGGAGGAGCGGGCGGCGAAGGCGTCTAGAATCGGGCGCAATTGTGCGGAAAGGCCCTCATGAATCCCCTTGACCTCCTGCCTCTGGTTGCCATCGCGGCGGCCTTCTGGCTCCTCCTGATCCGCCCGGCACAACGCCGGCGCCGCGAGCAGGAGGCCCTTGTCGCCTCGTTGGCTGTCGGCCAACGGATCATGACCACTGCTGGCCTGTTCGGCACCCTCAGCGCGATCCGCGACGAGCTGGTCGTGGTCGAGGTCGCCCCCGGCGTCGAGCTCGAGATGCTGGCTGTCGCGATCGCCCGGGTCATGCCCGTCGCCGAGGATGCGGGCTTCGATCCCGCCGACGGCTCGTCGCTGGAGCTCGACGGCGGGCCCGACGATTCCCGGGAGACCCCGCGCGGGGAGGCCGACCGTGGCTAGCACGACCTCCAACTATCGCCCGTGGCGCGTGCTCGGACCGCTGATCGTGCTCGTGGTCGGGCTGGTGGCCTGGGCGTTCTGGCCGGGGCAGTCCAACACCCCGCAGCTCGGCCTGGACCTGCAGGGCGGCACCCAGGTGACGCTGCTGCCCACTGCCGCACCCGGCGCCGAGGGCTCGATCACCGACGAACAGCTCAACCAGGCGGTCGGCATCATCCGCCAACGCGTCAACGGTCTGGGTGTGGCCGAGTCCGAGGTCACCATCCAGGGGTCCGGGGACAATGCCGCGATCATCGTGTCGGTGCCCGGGTCCGTGGAGCAGGACCGTCTGGTCGAACTGGTGGGGCGCACGGCCCAGCTGTCCTTCCGCGCCGTGGAGGCCGTGACCAACCCCGAGGGCATCGACCCGCAGGCGCCCGTCGACGAGCCGAGCGTGGAGCCGACCCCGACCCAGGCCGAGCCCAGCCCGACGGC
>JBAVKQ010000354.1:0-10987 GCA_049688395.1 Candidatus Nanopelagicales bacterium | reverse complement strand
CCGGCCACCCCGGTCACCACCACCAGCACGCCCACCGGGACGTCGACGTCGACGTCCCGCAGGTTGTGCGTATCGGCGCCGCGGATCTCCAGCACGTCGGCGGGCGTCCGCACCGTTTCCTTGAGCGCGGCACGGTCGTCCAGGTGCCGCCCGGTCACCGTGCCGCTGGCCCGCAGACCCTCGACGCTGCCCTCGTACACGACCTCTCCCCCGGCCGTTCCCGCCCCGGGCCCCAGATCCACCACATGGTCGGCGATCGCGATGACCTCGGGCTTGTGCTCCACGACCAGCACCGTGTTGCCCTTGTCGCGCAGCCGGCGCAGCAGGTCGTTCATCCGCGCGATGTCGTGCGGGTGCAGCCCGATCGTCGGCTCGTCGAAGACGTAGGTGATGTCGGTCAGCGAGGACCCGAGATGGCGGATCATCTTGGTTCGCTGCGCCTCGCCACCCGACAGCGTGCCCGAGGGCCGGTCCAGGCTCAGGTAGCCCAGACCGATCTCCACGAACGAGTCCAACGTGGCCCGCAGCGCGTCCAGCAGCGGAGCGACCGAGGGCTCGTCGAGCTCACGCACCCACTCGGCGAGGTCGCTGATCTGCATGGCGCACGCCTGCGCGATGTTGATCCCGGCGACCTTCGACTCCCGTGCGTGCGCCGCCAACCTGGTCCCACCGCACTCCGGACAGGTGCCGAACGTGACAGCCCGCTGCACGAAGGCACGGATGTGCGGTTGCAGGGCGTCGATGTCCTTGCTCAGCATCGACTTGCCCAACTTGGAGATCAGACCCTCGTAGGTGACGTTGATCCCGTCCACCTTCAGCCGGGTGGCCTCCTTGTGCAGCAGGTCCGCGAGCTCGCGCTTGGTGAACCTCGCGATCGGCTTGTCCGGGTCGAAGAAGCCGCTGTTGCGATAGATCCGCCCGTACCACCCATCCCTGCTGTATCCGGGGATGGTCAGCGCACCCTCGTTGAGTGACTTGCTCGAGTCGTAGAGCGCAGTCAGATCGAAGTCGGTGACCGCTCCGCGGCCCTCACAGCGCGGGCACATGCCCCCGGTGACGGTGAAGCTGCGCCGCTCCTTGATCGTCTGCCCGCCGCGCTGCACAGTGACCGCGCCCGCGCCGCTGGCCGACGGGATGTTGAACGAGTACGCCTGCGAGGAGCCGATGTGCGGCTGACCCAGCCGGCTGAACACGATCCGCAGCATCGCATTGGAGTCGGTGGCGGTGCCGACCGTAGACCGCGCATCGCCGCCCATCCGTTCCTGATCGACGATGATCGCGGTGGTCAGCCCCTCCAGCAGATCGACGTCAGGCCGCGTCAAGGTGGGCATGAATCCCTGCACGAACGCGCTGTAGGTCTCGTTGATCATCCGCTGGGACTCCGCGGCGATCGTGTCGAACACCAGCGAGCTCTTGCCGGAGCCCGATACCCCGGTGAAGACCGTCACGTGCCGCTTGGGGATCTCGACGCTCACGTCCTTGAGGTTGTTCTCCCGCGCGCCGCGCACCCGGATCACATCGTGGCTGTCGGCCACCCGCCTCGCCCCGGGCGGCGGCGCAGTGCGTCTGTGATCGCCGCTGGCCATCGTGCCTCCTGGATCGGTTGTCGTTCCCGGCCGGCATCGTAGCGACCGGGTGCCCGTTAGGGTGCCTTCCGTGAAGCCCTTCCTCCTGCTCGGGATCCGCCCCGAGGATGTGGCCGCCGACGACGAGTACGCCGCCATGCTCCGCGGATGCGGGCTCGAGGAGTCCCAGCTGCGCCGGGTGCGCCTCGAGCAGGGGCCCCTGGGCGCGCTGGACCTCGATCACTGGTCCGGGATCATCCTGGGCGGCGGGCCGTTCCAGGTCAGCGACCCGCAGGAGCGCAAGTCCGCGGTGCAGCTGCGCATCGAGGCCGATCTCGCCGGTCTGCTCGATCAGGTGGTCACCGCGGACTTCCCGTTCCTCGGTGCCTGCTACGGGATCGGCACACTGGGCCGGCATCAGGGGGCGGTGGTCGACCGTACGTTCGGCGAACCGGTCGGGGCGATCCACGTCGCCCTGACCGAGGCAGGCGCGCGCGACCCGCTGTTCGGCATCGCTGCGGGTGGATTCGGTGCGTTCGGCGGCCACAAGGAGGCCATCCGCACGCTTCCGGCCCATGCCGTCGCCCTGGCCGCATCCCCGGACTGCCCGGTGCAGGCGTTCCGGGTGGGTCAGCGGGTGTACGCCACCCAGTTCCATCCCGAGCTGGACCTCGACGGGTTGGCCACCCGCGTGCGGACCTACCGGTTCGCCGGATACTTCGAGCCGCACGAGGCCGAGGTCATCATGGACGCCGCCCGCGCCAGCGGCGTGGACCGGACGCCGGGCTTCCTGGCCCGGTTCGTCGAACTGTTCACCGCACCGTCGGAGCGTGCTGCCTCAGCGGTGCTGAGCGCGTCTCGATGACCGCAGTCCCCGCTGGCGGCCCCGCCGGCGGACCGATCGACGGCCCCAGCGATCCCGGCGACCCGATCGCCGAAACGAACGGCGAAACGAACGGCGAGGCTTCACTGCGCGAGACCCGGGCGCTGCAGCTGTCCGCCGCCGCGGCCCTCGTGCTGGCAACAGTGGGCATCGTCTGGGGGCTTGCCGTCCAGTCGCAGGTGATCCTCTTCGACGGGCTCTACTCGATCATCGGCTTCGTGCTGTCCTGGTTCGGGCTGCGCGCCTCCGCCCTGGTGGAGGCCGGACCCACCCAGCGCTACCCGTTCGGCCGTGAGGCGCTGGCCCCCCTGGTGGTCGCGATCCAGGCCATCGTCCTGGCCGGGACCTTCGCCTACGCCAGCATCGACGCCGTGGGCGTGATCCTGGCCGGCGGCGGGGACACCGAACTCGGCCCCGCACTGGTCTACTCCGTGCTCACGCTGGCAGCCAGCATCGGGATGCGTGCCGTGCTGGCCAGACGTGCGCAGGGATCGGATCTGGTCGCCGCCGAGGTCGCCCAGTGGGCCGCGAGCGTCGTGCTCGGAGTGGCGCTGGTGGTCGGCTTCGGCCTTGCCCTGGCGATCCGCTCCACCAGCCTGTCGGGGCTGGCGCCGTTCGTCGATCCCGTGCTGGTCCTGGTCGCAGCGGTGCTGATCCTGCCGACGCCGGTGCGGATGCTCCGTCAGTCCTTCCGAGAACTCCTGGAGGGCACCCCGGGCCCCGAGGTCACCGACCCGATCCACGCGGCAATCGCCCAGACCCAGGCCGACTTCGCCCTGCCTGCCCCGACCATCCGGATCGGCAAGCTGGGCCGCAAGGTCTACATCGAGCTGGACTTCCTGGTGGGCGTCGAGGAGAACTGGGCCGTCGATGACGCTGACCGGATCCGACGCCGGCTGATGACCGACCTCGCCCAGCCGGGACGTTTGCTGTGGGTCAACGTCGAGTTGCACACCGACGCGGCCTGGGATGGTTGACCAGGACTCACCCGCGTCCGGCCGAGCGCTCAGCCCAGGACCGCCCATCCGAGAACCGCACAGGCCAGCACGATCAGGTGCGGCGCGGTCCGCACCCACCACAGCCCCAGGAAGGCCACAGCGCCCAGGCCCAGCTCGGGCCAGCCGGTGATGCCGGTGACCCAGACGGGGTCGTACAGCGCGGCGGCCAGCAGGCCGACCACGGCCGCGTTTACCGCAGCCAGGGCGCTGCGCACCGACTGCCGCTGCGCCACCCGATGCCAGTGGCCCAGGACACCCAGCACGAGCAGGAACCCGGGCAGGAAGATCGCCACCACGCAGGCAGCACCGAGCGCCACTCCACCAACACCGGACCCGAGGTATCCCGCGAACGCGACCAGCGGCCCGGGCACCGCGGCAGCAAGGCCATATCCGGCCAGGAAGTCCGATTCGCTGATCAGGCCAGGCCCGACGACTGCCTGCTCGAGCATCGGGAGCACGACGTGCCCGCCGCCGAACACCAGCGCACCGGCCCGGTAGCAGCCGGCGAGCACCACGAGCGCGTCGCTGGGCCAGACCCGGGCGAGGATGGGCAGGGTGAGCAGCAGCGCCCCGAACATGGCCAGTGCACCGCCGGGCGCCCACCGGGGCAGGCTTGGCACGCGCAGCACCGGGTCGACGCGCTCCGGACCGCGCGACCCATCGCGATCGGCCAGCACGCCCACCCCGGCCGCCACCGCCAGAACCGCGGGCGCCAGCCACACCGCCTCTCCCATGGCCAGTACGGCTGCGCTGGCCACGCAGATGACGCCCTGCAGCCGGGTCCGCAGCAGTCCGCGGGCCATCTGCACGACCGCCTGCGCGACGACCGCGACCACGGCGACCTGAAGGCCCGCCACCACCCCGGCCGGAACCGCCACCGCGCCGCCGACCAGATGTCCGGCGCCGATCAGCAACACGGCCGAGGGCATCGTGAATCCCAGCCACGCCCGCACAGCGCCGCCCACGCCCGAGCGCGCAAGCCCGATCCCCATCCCGACCTGGGAGCTCGCCGGCCCGGGCAGGAACTGGGCCAGGGCCACGAGGTCCGCGTACTGCGAGTCCCCCAGCCAGCCGCGGCGGACGACGAACTCGGTGCGGAAGTACCCGAGGTGGGCCACCGGTCCCCCGATCGAGGTCAACCCCAGACGCAGGAAGACCCGGCCGACGCCGGGCGCCGGAACGCCCGTCGCGGCGCTGCCATCGGGGCCGGCGGGCGGGACCTCGGGCACGCGGCCATTATCGACCTCGGACCTCGCACAGAAGGCCTTATTCGGCCGTTAGCGTCCGACGGGGGATGCTCCGCATCCGCGTGTCAGTCCCAAGAGTCATACTGTGCCCAGGTCGCTGCACATGCGCCGTCGAAGGTCAGGCCGAAGGAGCCCTCCGTGTCGTGGTACATCGGTCCGTTTATCGCGGGCGCGAGCGCCCTGAGCCTGATTGCAGGGGTCTCCCCTGCTGTGGCCGGCCAGCCTGCCGACCCGCAGCCCGTCACCTCGGTGGACCTGGGCCTGGCCCAGGAGACCGAGCTGCCGGTCGAGGCCATTGATGTCACGCGGACCGACGAGGACCTGGGCTCGACCCGCAACGAGGTCTCGGTCATCGCCGCCGACGGCTCCGGCACGCCAACGGTCACCAAGCTGCGCACGGACAGCCCGGAAGATGCCGCAGAACTGGCTGCGGAGCTCAGCAGTGAGCCCGGCGTGCTCGCCGCCCCGACGAAGCGCCTGCGCGCGTTCGGCGCCGTCAACCCCGAGCCGATGGCCGCCAAGCAGTGGAACCTGGCGATGGTGGGCGCTCCGGCGGCCTGGTCGGTGAGCAAGGGCGCCGGTGTGGTCGTGGCCGTCGTCGACACCGGCGTGGACGCGACCCATCCCGATCTCGCCGGACGTGTCCTGCGCGAGATCGACCTCCTACCCAAGATCAATGCGACCCCGGAGCAGACAGGCCACGGAACCGGGGTCGCCTCCCTGATCGCCGGCGCGCTGAACGGTGTGGGCATGGCCGGGGTCGCGCCGCAGGCCAGCATCCTGCCGGTGTCCGCGCTGGACCCGGCCGGGCAAGGCGACACCAGCACGGTGGCTCGCGCGATCATCGCCGCGGCCGACGCCGGCGCCCGGGTGATCAACCTGTCCCTGGGCGGGCCGGGCCGCGACCCGGTGCTGGACAAGGCATGTACCTATGCCTTCAGCAAGGGCGCAGTCGTCGTGGCCGCCGCGGGCAACAGCTACCAGTGGGGCAACGAGGTCCAGTACCCGGCCGCCTCCCCGAATGTGCTGGGCGTCGCGTCGGTGGACCGCACCGGCAATCCGTCCTACTTCTCCAACACCGGCCCGCACATCGACTTGGCGGCACCCGGCGAAGCTATCTGGGCCGCCACCCCGGGCGGTCGGTACGGCCTGGAGTCGGGCACGTCCTTCGCAGCTCCGCATGTCTCTGGAGCGCTTGCCCTGGTCCTGGCCGCGAACCCCAGGCTCACCTCGGCGCAGGCCTCGGCCGCGGTGAAGACGACGGCCGTGGACGACATCAGCGGCAACGGCCGCGACGACCAACTCGGCCAGGGCATCCTGCGCGCAGATCGCGCGGTCGCCGCGGCGAAGTCCGCGTCGACCAGCTCGGCCAAGCCCGCCGCCTACACCAACCTGCGCCTCGAGCGCTTCAATGCGCGGCCCGAGCCGGCCAAGCGGGGCCGGACCAGCGAGTTCGTGGTTCGGGTCCAGGCGAGGTTCGTCGACCGCGGCTGGCGGGTGCAGCACGCGCCCACGCTCGTGCGCTTCGAGTTCAAGAAGTCTGGATCGCGCACTTACAAGCTGATGGCGCGCGTCAAGTCCGCGACGAATGGATGGGCCGTACTGCGCGCCGTGCCGCCGCAGAACGGGCGCTGGCGGGCCCGGGTCCAGAAGCCCAACGGGTACTGGAAGACCAGCCGCACCGACTACCTGAAGGTTCGACGCTGACGTGACCGACGGGCCGCACCCGTTCCTGGCCGGCGCCCACCCCCTGGCCATGGCCCACCGGGGTGGCGCCGGGGAAGCAACCGAGAACTCCCCCGCCACCTTCCAACGAGTGGTCGAGTTGGGCTTCGGCTGGATCGAGACCGACACCCGGGCCACCATCGACGGGCACGCGGTCGTCTTCCACGACGCAACCCTGGACCGCACGACCGACGCCTGCGGCGAGCTGTCGGCGCTGCCGTGGGCGCTGGTCGGCGGCACCCGGCTGGCTGACGGTGCGCATCCAATCGCCCTGGTCGACGCGCTGCGCCGCTGGCCGGAGGTGCGGTTCAACGTGGACGTGAAGTCCGACGACACGGTGCGACCGTTCCTGGCCGCGGTCCGGGAGGCAGACGCGTGGGAACGCGTGTGCGCCGCCGCCTTCTCCACCGCACGCCTGAATCGGTTGCGCGCCCTGGCCGGACCCCGGCTGGCCACCTCGATGGGGCCCAGCGAGGTCGCCCGGCTCATCCTGCGTGCTCCGGGGTCACTCCCCGCGGCATGCGCGGCGCAGGTCCCGGTCGCAGCGGGCCCGATCCCCGTGGTCACCAGGTCGTTGGTGACCCGGTCGCACTCCCGCGGCCTGGCCGTGCACGTCTGGACCATCGACGACCCCGATCAGATGGACGAGCTGCTCGACCTGGGCGTCGACGGCCTCATCACCGACCACCCGACCGTGCTGCGCGAGGTGTTCCAGCGTCGCGGCATCTGGCGTTGACCACGCCCCGAACTGCGCAGTCGTCACGGACGTGCGCTGGGGCCTGCGGGGAGCCGGGGTTTGCACCCAGTCCGCACTGGGAATGAATCGCGTGTCATTCGGTGTTACCACCCTCAGCGGCCACCAGCCGGCTGAAGTGGCGTGGCACCCAACAGGGGCATACACGCGGAAAGGCACATTCATGAGCGACGGAGCTCTGCGCGGTACACGACTGGGTAGCACCAGCTACGAGAGCGATGCGGATGTCGAGTTCGCACCTCGCCAGCTGACCACCTATGACTGCCCCGATGGGCACTCGACGACGCTGCCCTTCTCCGAGGAGGCAGAGATCCCCTACGACTGGCAGTGCGCGACCTGCGGCCTGCCCGCGACCCTGCGCAACGGCGTCGAGCCGGAGCGCAAGCCCGAGAAGGCCGTTCGCACGCACTGGGACATGCTGCTCGAGCGGCGCACCATGGCCGACCTCGAGGAGGTCCTGCAGGAGCGTCTGGACCTGCTGCACCAGATGCGCGGCCAGCAGGTTCGCAAGTCCGCCTGATCCGCTGACCACGGTCTATCGACCGGGAGCCGTCGCGCCAGCGGCGTCGCCGGCGATCCCTTCAGTCGCCGTTCCCAGCGATCTCGCCCCGCACGATCCTCGGACCGGGGTCCGGCTCCTCGCCGGCCCGGTCCGTCGGGCTGCCCGGATCCGGGTCGATGACCTCCCCGGGGATGACGTCCCCAGGCACGACGGTCGTGCGGGTGGCACCCGAGGAGTCGGTGACCGTGACCACGCTCACCCCGCGCTCGCGCAGCGCCGCCTCGGTGCTGCGCAACAGGTGACCGGACACCCATCCCTGGACCGCGGGCACCAGCAGGGCCAGGCCGACCAGGTCCAGGACCACGCCGGGCAGGGCGATGAACGCCCCGGCGCCGATCCGCCAACCGCGGGCCGGCGGTGCACTGCGCGCACCCCAGCGGATGACCCAGACCCCGAGCAGCATGTCCAGGGCCAGGATCACCAGGGCCGCTGACCCACCGAACGCGTCGGCCAGGGCCAGCACGGCGCCCACCTCGGCGACCGCGAGCAGCGCCAGCCCGGCCAGTGCGAGCAGCCGCGCCATCAGCGCGACCCGGTGCCGCTGCGGCGTTCAGCGCGAGCCTCCCGCCGCCAGCGCACTGCTGCACGGACCTTGTCCGCACGTTCCTGCGCGCCCCACACCGTGACCCGCCACAGGGCCTCGCGCACGATGCTGCCGCTCATCTTCGACGTGCCGAACTCACGCTCCTCGAAGGTGATCGGGACCTCGCGAACCCGCAGGTCGGCCGCGACCGCTCGGCGGGCCATGTCCACCTGGAAGCAGTATCCCTGCGAGGCCACTTGGTGCAGGTCGAGGGTCCGCAGCGTGCTGGCCCGGAACACGCGGTACCCGCCGGTGGCGTCGCGCAACGGGACGTCCAGGGCCATCCGGGTGTAGAGGTTGCCGCCGCGGGAGAGTACCTCGCGCGACTTCGGCCAGTTGACGACCTCGCCACCGGGCACCCATCGGGAACCCAGGACCAGGTCCGCATCGCGCAGTGCGTCGAGCAGCGCGGGCAGCTGTTCGGGCTTGTGCGAGCCGTCGGCGTCCATCTCGACCAGGACCTCGTAGCCGCGCTCCAGCCCCCACGCGAAACCGGCCATGTAGGCCGCGGCGAGGCCCTCCTTGCCCAGCCGATGCAGCACGTGGATGTGGTCGTCGGCGCCCGCCAGCTCGTCGGCCAGGGCGCCCGTGCCGTCCGGGGAGTTGTCGTCGGCGACCAGGATGTGCGCCTCGGGCACCGCGGCCCGCACCCTGGCGGTGATGCGGGCGATGTTCTCCTGCTCGTTGTAGGTGGGGATGATCACGAGGATCGGGCCGAGGTCGGCCAGCGGTTGAGTCACCAGGTCATTGTCCCACGAGGCACCGCGGTCGGGCGGCGTCCGACCCGGTGGCTGATAGCGTCGCAGCTGACCGAGGGACCAACCAACGCTGAAGGGCGGCCGGCAGATGGCGCGCAGGATCCGGATCGGAACGGTGGCGGACTTCCCCGCCGGGCAACTCACGGAGCTGGAGGTCGAGGGCACCAAGGTGATCGTCGCCCGTGACGACGAAGGCCTGTGCGCGGCCCGCAACCGGTGCCCGCACCTCAACCTGTCCCTGACGTCGGGCCCGGGCGGTCGGCACTACAAGGACGGCGTGATCGTGTGCCCCTGGCACAACTCGCGCTTCGTCGTGCGCAGCGGGGAGAACCTCGACTGGGTCACCGGAATCGCAGGCCGGGAGGTACCGCGCTGGTCGCGGAAGGTGATCTCCGCGGGCCGCAAGCCGGCCCCGCTGACCACCTACCCCGTGATGGTCACCGACGACGTCGTCTTCATCGAGATCTGAGCCGCCATCGTGCGGCAGTGGCCGGGGGCGACCAAAACGGTCACCGCCGACCGGGACGGTGCGCCCGAGGGGCAGCGGCTACTTGCTGCGCAGCGCGATCACGCCGCCGACTGCAACAGCGGCGGCGGCGATCTGCAGGAACAGCTTGATCCAGTCGATGCCGGAGGTGTCCCCGACGCCGAGCAGCTGGGCGACGGCGCCCCCCACCAGCGCGCCGACCGCACCGGCGACGATCGTCAGCGGCAGACTGATGTCCTGCTTGCCGGGCATGACCAGCCGCGCCAGCGGACCGATGATGATTCCCGCGAACAATGCCCCGATGATCGTTGCGATCCAAGCGCCCATGATCTCTGCCTTCCCGTGGTGGAATCGCGCTCACATGGTGCCAGCATCGGGGCGGCTGGGCCAGCGCACACGCCGGGCCCGGTCACGGGGCCCGCGCCCGAGGGCGAGGAGCAGTCCCAGGAGCAGCGGTGCGAGCAGTTCCGGGAGCGCACCCAGGCGCATCGCAGGGGTGAGCCCGGCGCGCATCGGGACCTCTGTGACGGTCGCGTCGGAGGTGAACTCCTCGGTGCTCCACCGCAGCTCGCCGTGCGGATCGATGACCGCGCTGACCCCCGAGGTCGCGGCCACCAGGGTCGTGCGGCCGCTGGCCACGGCCTGCACCCGGCTGATCGCCAACTGCTGCGGGGGCTGGCCGGTGCGCCCGTAGGTGGCGTTGTTGGTCTGGACGACCAGCACCTGGCCACCGGCGCGCACCGCGTCGCGGACCAACTCGTCGTAGGCGATCTCGAAGCAGATCACCACGCCGGCAGGCACCGGCCCGATCTGGAGCAGGCCTGGTTCGGAGCCGGCGGCGAAGTCGCGCGGGATCCGGTCGAACCGGGTGATGAACCGGCTCAGCAGGTCTCGGAAGGGAAGGTACTCACCGAACGGGACCGGGTGACGCTTGACGTAGGCGTCCCCGGGTCCGGTCACCGGGTCCCAGACCAGCCCCACGTTCAGGATGGTCCCGGGATGCGAGTCTGTCGGGGGGTCCTCGGGATTGGTCTGGACCGCACCGACCAGGATCGGCGCCGCGATGGCATCGGCCGCCTGATCGATCGCCCGGGCCGCGTTGGCGTTGCGCAGGGGGTCGATGTCCGAGGAGTTCTCCGGCCAGATCACCGCGACCGGCGCTGGGTAGCGACCCTCGCTGACGGCAGCGGCCAACTCCTCGGTGACCCGCACATGGTTGTCCAGGACGGCGCGGCGCTGGGCGTTGAAGTCCAGCCCGAGTCGGGGCACGTTGCCCTGCACGACTGCGATCGGCTGGGTGCCCTGATCCGGGCCACCCCAGTCCGCGGCTCGGGCCGCAGCGCCGCCGGCGACCAGGGCCACGATCCCGAGCCCCGCGAGCGCGGCTGGGCCGCGGTCGGGGCGGCGGCGGCGGTCACGTTCGTG
>JBAVKQ010000353.1:0-33568 GCA_049688395.1 Candidatus Nanopelagicales bacterium | reverse complement strand
GTGCAGAGGAGTTCCTTCCCCTGCTATTCGTTTCTATGCCCTCTTCATCGGGCTATGGGAAGTGACCTGGAAGCCTTGCTTAAGCTTCAGACCCGATTCTCCGTTGTTTCTATGCCCTCTTCATCGGGCTATGGGAAGTGACACATCAGCGTTGAGGAACGCCATGTGGACAAGATCGTTTCTATGCCCTCTTCATCGGGCTATGGGAAGTGACTGTTGCGCCGGAGAGTGAGGACGGTCTGGCCAGCGTCAGGTTTCTATGCCCTCTTCATCGGGCTATGGGAAGTGACCAAGGTCGTACTGCTGATGGTCTTCAGCACCCTAGGGTGGGTTTCTATGCCCTCTTCATCGGGCTATGGGAAGTGACGCCTGGTCGCTCATCGAGAGGTATGCGACAGACAGATGGTTTCTATGCCCTCTTCATCGGGCTATGGGAAGTGACGGCCAGCAGACCGGGCCCAAGAAGGACGACGCGCCTTGTTTCTATGCCCTCTTCATCGGGCTATGGGAAGTGACGTGAACAAGTCCTACAAGCAGGACGCCGCTCCCTGGAGTTTCTATGCCCTCTTCATCGGGCTATGGGAAGTGACCGGAGTGCAATCTGGAGAAGCCGGACGTCAAGGTTTCTATGCCCTCTTCATCGGGCTATGGGAAGTGACATCAGCGAGTTCTACTCGCCTGTTCTGCCCAGGGGGTTTCTATGCCCTCTTCATCGGGCTATGGGAAGTGACATCACCCAATGGCTGGTGACGGTCGCCGTGGCGTTTCTATGCCCTCTTCATCGGGCTATGGGAAGTGACTGTTCGACCGCCGTGTCAGGGGTGACGGTGTCGATGTGGGGGGTTTCTATGCCCTCTTCATCGGGCTATGGGAAGTGACTTGGCGACAAATAGGGACCCGCTCCTCGGAGTGCGTTTCTATGCCCTCTTCATCGGGCTATGGGAAGTGACCTGTGGCCCGTGCTACTTCACCGACGACTGCTGCGAGTTTCTATGCCCTCTTCATCGGGCTATGGGAAGTGACTCGATCTCGCCGATGGCGGGGGGCTGGTGTTCCGCGTTTCTATGCCCTCTTCATCGGGCTATGGGAAGTGACCTGCAACCGCCAAGACCATGGTCGACTGGTGGGGCCGTTTCTATGCCCTCTTCATCGGGCTATGGGAAGTGACGCGCCAACCTCGCGGGCGCCAACCTCACGGGCGCCTAGTTTCTATGCCCTCTTCATCGGGCTATGGGAAGTGACTGTTGATGATGTTGCGGCAGCAGACCAGTCCACATTTGTTTCTATGCCCTCTTCATCGGGCTATGGGAAGTGACCGGGCGAGCTGCCTTGTCAGCGACTTCACCATGCTGAGTTTCTATGCCCTCTTCATCGGGCTATGGGAAGTGACCGCGCTCGTCTCACGCGCAGAGGCTCTTGGCTTGACGTTTCTATGCCCTCTTCATCGGGCTATGGGAAGTGACCGGCCGCCGGCCTAGCGACTGGGACCCGAGGGTTCGTTTCTATGCCCTCTTCATCGGGCTATGGGAAGTGACAAAACACCGAAACGCAGAAACGCAAGGTTATTCAGTGACCCTACTCCGAATCACCGGCCTCTGACCAGCCACGATGCTGATGACTGCGCGTGACTGGCTCAGTTGAAGGTGCGGACAGGGCCGTTTCGGGTGGCGCTCGGGAAAGTGGCCTCTGACCTGCGACGATGCTCGCGCGCTGGGAGGCACTTTGAGTCAGAGCCGCGAAGTTCTGTTCAGGCCCCTGTTCGAGACCCAGTTGGACTCCCGCCCCGAGGCGCATGCTCCCAGGTCTGAGCACGAGATGGGGCTGCTGCTGGTTACGCTCGGTGAGGACGACCTCCCCTATAGGCCAGCAGATGACGACGTCGACGTCGTCCGTGCACTCAGAACAGCCCTCGGAAACGCCCACTTGCCCACACCTGCCGTCCCCGTGGCGTCGACACTCCCACGCGCGTGAGGCTACCGTCACAGCGTCAGCCGTTGAGTTCGCGTGGGTGCGGGGAGGCAAGCATGGGGGCGCTACTCCACGCCGCCGCATCGGAGCAGGCACTGCTGAACGCGTGGGCCGACATCCGGGAGTCCGCACTCGCTGACGGCGAACCACACGTCGCGGTGGAGCGATTCGAGGCCGCGGCTGCCAAGAACATCGCTCGGATCTCCCAGCAACTCCGCACAGGCACCTGGCAGCCTTCGCCGGTCGTCCACCTCGAGGTTGCCAAGTCCAGTGGTGGCCGGCGACACCTCGGCGTCCCAGGGCTCGAGGACCGAATCGTCGAACGATCGATCCTCGCGGTCGTGGACCCGCTCATTGATCCGATCCTGATGCCCTGGAGTTTCGCCTACCGCCGAGGCTTGGGCGTCGACGACGCGATCCGGGCGCTGGTCGAGGCCCGCGATCTGGACTACACGTGGGTGGTGCGATGCGACATCAAGGACTGCTTCGCCCAGATTCCCCGCTGGAAGGTCACCGAGGCGCTGTCCAAGGTCTGTGACGACCCTGATCTGGTACACCTCGTGCGCGATCTCGTTGATCGTCGGCTGGTGGGGCGTAACGCGCCGAGGCTGCCCCGCGGACGTGGACTTCATCAAGGGTCACCTTTGTCCCCCCTGCTGGCCAACCTCTACCTCGATGGCTTCGACCGGGCGATGGCGGATTCAGGGTGGCAGGTGCTCCGATTCGCCGACGACATCGCGATCCCTACCCGGGATCGGGGCGATGCTGAGGATGCGCTTGCTTCGGCCTCGGAGGCGGCTGCGTCGATCGACCTCGAGCTCAACTTGGGCAAGAGCGAGATCTTGAGCTTCGACACGGGTGTGGACTTCCTGGGCCAGACCGTGACGGCGTCGAGCGGCGCGGGGGTTGAGCCGAGTTCGCATCCGTTCGAGACGATGGTCTACGTCACTCATCAGGGGGCGATCATCCGCACCCGAGGCGAGCGGCTCATCGTCGAGCATGGTGAGCAGACCCTGATGCGGCTCAATCTCAAGCGCATTCGGCAGGTCGTCCTGCTGGGCCGGATCGGGATGACCACACCCTTCCTGCGTCAGGCTCTCCTGCGGGGGATCGAGGTGGTGCTCCTCGAGGACGATGGGGAGTTCGTCGGCAGGTTCACCCCACAGATTCGGGGGACGGCCCACTTACGAATGATGCAGTACGCCTGCGCCGCCAAGCCTGCCCGCTCGCTGGACCTGGCCAAGCATTTCGTGATGGGCAAGATCCAGAACATGCGGGTGCAACTCCAGAGGCTCGACCGCCGGATGGAGGAGCCGATCTTCGGCCCCGCGATCAGGCGCATGGACCGGGCCCGCACCAACGCTTCCGAGGCGTTGACCCTCCCCGCGCTCATGGGCTGCGAGGGGGCGGCCACGCGCGAGTACTTCCAAGGTTGGCAGCGGGGCCTACCCGCAGAATGGGAGTTCGCCGGACGTGTGCGGCGCCCGCCCACTGATCCCATCAACGCCATGCTGTCGTTCGGGTACACGCTGCTGACTCAAGAGGGGGAGTCGGCGGCTGAAGTCGCGGGGCTTGACCCGCACGTGGGCTTCCTGCACCAGGCGCAGCTGGGTCGTCCGGCCCTCGCCCTGGACCTGATCGAGGAATTCCGGCCCGTCATCGTGGACCAGGTGGTGCTGACCCTGGTGAACCGGGGTGCGGTCCAGCCCGCGGACTTCCAGGATGACCCGGAGCGGGGATGCCGCCTGACGCCCACCGCTCGAAACGTCTTGGTCGCGGCGTTCGAGCGACGCATCCTGCAACTGGTGACCTACCAGAGCGGTCGGCGGATGTCGTACCGCAACGCCCTGCACATGCAGGCCAAGTCCGTGGCCAAGGTCGTCTCCGCGGACGCCGACTACAGGCCGTTGCTGTGGAAGTGATGCGGTGGGCCTCTATGTTGTTGCCTACGACGTTGCCGACGACGACCGCCGGGAGAGACTGAGCTTGATGCTCACCGGCTACGGTCCGCGAGTGCAGATGAGCGTGTTCGAGGTCGAAGTCTCGACCAAGACAGGCCTTCGGGAGTTGAAGAAGCGCATCCGCGAGGTGGTCGATCGGCAGGAGGACCAAGTCCGGATCTACCCGATCGCCTCGCAGGACGTGGGGGCCATCACCATCATCGGGGCGCGCATGATCGAGGAGCGCGCCGACTACTGGGTTGTGAGGTGACTGTGCAAGAGCCGTCGGATAGTGGCCCCGCAAAGGCCACCCGGATCATCAACCTGACTCCCCACGCAGTGACAGTGTCTGGCCCGCGTGGGTCTCTCGTCCTTCCCTCCGAAGGTGCTGCGCGCGTCGCTGACCGGGCCACGCCCAGTGGTGGGATCGGTGTCGTGGACGTGGTTGAGGTTTCCTTCGGTGAAGTGCAGGGCCTGCCCGAGCCCAGGGAGGGTGTCGTGCTTCTGGTGTCACGGGTCCTGGCACTCGCTCGACCGTCTCGGTCGGATCTGGTGTTCCCGTTCGGGGAGATCCGCGACGACAACGGCGCGATCGTTGCCGTATCGGCTTTGGCCCGCATCCAGGGCAGTGCCCGGCCTGGGGATGCGCCTTCGCGTGAGGGAGGTGTGCCATGACGCCGCCAGGGATCGGATCGAGGGCGCCGCGGCGGTCCGTGGGGGCGATGAGGTTTGCCGCACTGGAGCGGTTGGCGCGCCTTCCACGGTGGGTCCCAGTCGGCATCTCGATGGTGCTCGCCTCTGCCGTCGGGTACTTGCTGGAAGTCGGGATCCTTGAAGGGTGGCGGCAGCTTCTCTCAGGACCAACTCGATTGCTGACCTTCGCTGGGATCTTGGCCGCACTCGTTTCGAGCTTCATCTGGGCAGCCGCGCACGCGTCGGCGGCCCGCCGGGGTGTCTTCGTACATGCGGTCGCCGACGACAGGCTGCCCCGCCACCAGGGTGAAGATGCCTTGCTGAGGGCGACTGTCGCTGAGACGTGGCCCCGCTCTGTGGTGATGCCGTTCCGCCCGGTGCCGATCGGGTCTGCTTCTTGGGAGGACGCTGCTCGCAGCCTGGCGGCAACCATCAAGGCCCAGGTTGCAGCAGCCGCCGTGAGTGCCCCGGCTGCCCGCGTCGTGTCGATCCTGCCCGGTGGCCCCCCGCACATCCTGGCCCTGGCCGGGGCTCTGACTGGGCGGGCGCTGCGTGACTCGAACCGAGAGATCCGGTTGATCGCCGACGACACCAGCGCCACAGCGAGCCCCTTCCTTGAGTTCCCACTTGGTGGCTATTCTGATCGGCGCGTCGACGCAGATGCCGCCGACAAGGAGCCCCCGGAGGTCCTGCTCCTGCTCAGGGAGGGCGATCAGCACGCCGTTCTCAGCGCCCTGAAGCTCGACCTGAGGCGGGCCTTTGGAACGACCTGCGCGCGGAAGGTCGACCTGAAGCGTGGCTGCGTGAAGACCGGCACGCGCAAGGTCGACCTCAAGCACGGCCGCGGAACGATCCGCGTGCGGGAGGTGCGCTTTGCATTTCCCATTCAAGAGGAAGCAGCGGCCTACACCGAAGTACTCAACTCCGCCCGAGAGGAGATGAAGAAGGTCAAGTCCGACCGGATCCTGCTTCAAAGTCAGGCGCCCGCCTCACTGGCCTTCGCCCTGGGGTACGTCGCTTCACAGATGGGGTTGACGGTGGGTGCCTTTCCCTACGACCCAGACACACGCTCGTACGTTGTCGGACGGGGTGAGCGCGATGATCCGTGGCTGGCGCACGGCTTCGCCGAGGACGAGGCACACACCCTCCCGCCGCGTTCCCCGCAATTGGCGCGACGCTGGTGGGCGGCGCTCGTGGGCTACTCGGGCATTCTCGGGCTCCTGCTGCCGTTGATGGCCGCCACACTGGCGCTCCTGCTGGAATGGGGGCTGGCCGACAGCCAGTCGGGCGTCGTCACCGGCCGGGACTGGGTGACCCTGGCTATCGTGGGATTCGTGTCGGGAGTTGCCGTCGTCCTCGGCACGCGGTGGCTCAGAGCGAGACTGGACAAGCCCCGGGTGCGGATCAGCGCCAATCCCGGCAAGTTCACGCTCCGGTCTCGGGTGACTCCGATCCCAGCGAGCGCACTGACATCGGCGGCTGAGGACCTCGCCTCTGCTGTGACCCGCCAGTTCTGCGATGTCGTCTCAGGGCTCCCCGGCGTTGGCGAGGTCTCGGTCGATCTGGGAACCAGAGAGCAATGTCCCGAGGGTGACGAAGCGATCAGGAACTTCTCATTCGGTCTTCACAAGGCCCTGAGGGGAACCCGACCGGTACCCCTGCGATGGAACGACTTCGACACGATTTCCGGCCCGCGATAGGTTCTCGCTCGTCGGATTCCCGGCGCAGGAATGCGCGCCCTGCGCTGGCACGCGGAGCAACGGCCGTTTCCTGCGGCCACATTGGCCGTCCAGCCGAGGACCAGAGGGGGAGACGTGCCCACAGCGATCGATCTGACCATTCGAGCGGGCCGCGAAACCGGGCCGACGATTACGCAGGTTCACGGGCTCGCTTGCTCGCTGCTCGAAGGCCCGAATGCCGATCACCAGGCGCAGACCAAGCCGTGGACGGCGTGGCCCCCTCGCAGCGAAGGGAAGCCGCATGCCGGGGGGAGCCCTGCTCAGCTGATCCTCCGGCTCAACTGGCTGGATGACCGCACGCCCCCCGCTCTTGCCGCGGAACTACCAGATCGGGTCAGGTTGGGAGGGTCGTGGTTCCCCGTGGCGGGCGTTCGCTTCACTCGGTGTTCCTACGAGGACCTCGCCAGCGGCCCGCCCTTCCGGTCCGCCCGGTTGGATTGCCATCGTCCGACCTACTTCAGCCGCAATGGCCGGGACCTTCCGATGCCTGACCCGGTCCTGGTCGTCCGTTCGTTGGGCCAGAGGTGGAACGCCTTCGCCCCGGGCCCTCTGGTCATCGACACCGCCTCGCTGGGCGCTTTGGAATCCAGCGCAGTCCTGACAGAGATGGATGGCTGCACCGAGTCGGTCAGTGAGCAGGGTCGGGCACTTCGCACGGGCTTCGTCGGGCACTGCACAATCGGGCTGCTGTCACACTCGCCTCAAGCCAGCGTCTACCACTTCTCCGCACTGATCAGGGCAGCCGAGTACCTCGGCATCGGGGCGGGTACGACCAGGGGGTTCGGGGTCGTGACGGGGGAATGCGTGTGACAACGGGACGCCCCGGCACGCGTGGGGTCCGATCAGGTCGCTAGCGTGTCCCCATCGGACCGAAGAAGCGGGGGGGCCCAGGTGTCGCAGCGGATTCTCACAGTGGTCGAGGTAGCCGAGCAGGGCCTGCATTTCGTCGATTGGAACAACGGACGCGGTGGGCCCCGGCAGGTTCTGCCGGTCGATTCTTGGATGGTCGACCCCGATGACCGGGACACCGAAGTCGGGGACGTGCTTCGCGCCGATGCCGCGGAACTGATCGCTGCTACCAGGGGGGAGGGCATCGCCATCCTTGCGTTCCTGGGGACCGCTCGGCGGGTACGGACTACGCGGGCAGCCGGCGCCTTGGGCGTGGAGGGCACTGCCGTGGACCTGGAAGTGTTGGGACTTCATCGCGAGGATGCGCCCGGATTGGCGCGCTCGGAGTTCTGGGTCCTCGACAGTCCCAACGATGCCCTCGGGGTGGGGCACTTCGAGCATGCCGACTCCGCCCTGGACGAATGGAAGCGCGACCAAGTGGCGAAGGCCGCCAGAGCCCGCAACTCGTTCCGGGTGACGAAGTTCTTCAACCCGTACAACTTCGTGCCGGTGCCCGAGTCGGCCGCCCCGCGCAGCGCACCTGCGGGTCATCTGGAGCGGACCGCGGGGTCGCTGAGTGGGCGCATCTCGGTGAGCGTGACCGCAGTCACCCCGCTACTGATTCGCACCGGGGACCCCGAGGATCCACCCCGCCGCGATGGCTCCCCGTTCATCCCGGCCAGTGCGTTGAAGGGGTCGCTGCGCTCCCTGCACGAGACCCTCACAGGAAGCTGCTATCGGGTAGTCGACCTGGACTACACCCCCGGCTACCGGGACCTGCTCCAAGCCGACAACAAGTCCGAGACGGCAGGATGGCGACTCGCGGTCGTCGACGAAGTCGACAGATTCGGAAAGCCCACCAGCTTCCGGGTGTGCGACAAAGTGGTATGGACCCAGTTCGCAGTCCTCCAAGAGGCCTACGAAAACGCAAGTGTCAGCTCTGGGGATCAGGTACGCATCGAGGGCGAACCCCAACGCAACACCCGGAAGGGCAATCGCTTCTAGATTCGCGTCGGAGACCCACATTGCCGAGTGGTCCGCGACACTGCCGGGGGCTGGGTGGTCCTGGCGGCCGACGTACTTCCCAAGGGCCAGCACAGCTACTTCTTCGCCGTTGGTCGGCTGACCGAGGATCGGATCACCCCCACCGGGCAGGGCTGGCACGACGCTTGGTCTGAGTACCTGGCCGCTGTCGACCAGTCCCGGGATGTCAAGGGCCAGGGACGACAGGTGCCCCACCGACTGTCTGAACTGTACGCACGCGTGACGCCGAAGGGCAGCAACCCACACAACCCGTTCTATCGTCTGAAGGCGACCGACGCCTTCGCCCGCGGGTACGTGCTGTGGGTGCGGGTGGAGTCCGAAAGCATCACCGGCATGTCCCTGGCGCACACGTGGCGGCACCCGGGCCGGGGGTCGGTGGCCCAGCGACTACCCACGGCCCTGCACGCCTGTCAGGACGCCGCCGACCTGTGTCCCTCGTGTGCCCTTTTCGGTTCTGCACCCAGCCAACGGGCCGCGCGGGTGGACGGCACACCGCCGCCCGCATACCGAGGTCATGTGCGCTTCCTCGACGCGGTATCCAGCAACGCCCACGTGACCGAGCCCGTGGACCTGGCCCCCCCGGGGCAGCCGAAGCCGAGCGCCGGGAACTTCTACCTCGAGGCACCCACGGCCCTGCCGACGACTCGCGCCAAGAGTGGTCAGCCCCCGCTGCGTGAGTGGGGATCAGCGCTGGACAGCGGCTCCGAACCTCGGCGCATCCGGGGGCGCAAGTTCTATTGGCACACCTCCCCTCGGAGTTCCCACCCGCGCCACCTCAAGGACGGGCACCAAGGCGAGCACAACCAGGGCAATGTGTCCGCTCGAGCCGCCCTGATCGATACCGGGGCGACCTTCCATATCCAACTCGTCTTCGAAGGACTGACCCGCGCCCAACTCGGCGGCCTGCTGGTCGCGCTCGATCCCGCCCTGGGGCTACCCGTCGAAGATGGCCGGGTCGCCTGCTGGCACGTCGGCGGAGGACGTCCGCTCGGTCTTGGCACGGTCACCGCACGGAGCGAGGGCGATCGGCCTGCGTGTTCGGTATCGCTTGACGCGCCGGGCGCGGGCCGGTACCAGCAGCACCAGCCAGCACCCATGACTGCTGAAGATCTGGCCGCCGCGGTGGCCGACTTCGTGGAGTCAGTACCCCTCGAGGTGAGGGCCACGTGGTCGGCAGTGTCTCGACTGGTGACGCTGGACTGGGTTAACCCGGAGAACGTCCGATACCCGAGCACCTCCCGATGGCCCCGCGACAATCACGGGCGGCCCGACTGGTCCGGGACCAACTCCCTGGCCTGGTGGAAGCCGGTCGGGGGGCCCGGCCCGGACCAACCCGGGTTCCAGGAGCCCGATTCGGCGACCTTTCTCGCGCTGCCCAGGGCAGACGACCCGGACCCCAGACTTCCATCCGATCCGTTGGAAGGGGTCTAGTCCATGTCCAGGACATTTGTCGACGTGGGTGTCATCCGGATCGGGGAGTACCTGACCCGGGTCTCGGAACTGAAGTCCATCCGGGGCGCGAGTTGGATGGTCAGCGACGCCACGCGGGAGCAGGAGATCATCAAGACGCTCGAGAGCGCAGGCATCAGCGGGGTCCAGCGCAATCCCGATGTGGGCGAGGCCGACGGTGTCGTGCACCTCGAGGTGGCCGGGACTGACCCTCAGGAGGTCGCTGAACGGGTCCTTCGCAGCCTGCGCCGGGACCTGCCGGCAGCCGACTTGATCGGCTTGTGGGCCACGGCCGAGGACTACGCCACCGCGTTCCCTCTGATGGTCGACCAGCGCACCACGGGAACCGGTCTGGAGTGGGTACCAGTCGTGGCCGAGTGCCCTTGGCTCAACCCGTGCACCAAGTGCGGTCGGCGCCCAGCACAGCGCAGCGGCCCGGATGCGTCGTGCCCCGACTGCGCCAAACGTGACCGCCGCGGCAGTGCTGCCGCGGCAGCGTTGCGTCGCAACCTGGGCGAGGGTCTGGCCCTACCAGGAGGTGACCTCAAGTCGCTGCTGCCCACCGTGAGGACCCACACCCCGGCAGACAACCACATCGCCATGGTGACCGCGGACGGAAATGGTGTGGGTGCGTTGTTCGACTCCTTGATCGCCAACCCGCAGGTGAGCGCCGCCGAGCGCCGAGTCGTCTCGCTGGGCCTTGCCCAGGCGGCTCGCGAGGCGCTCATTGATGCTGCATCCGCTATCCGAGCTGGCGGCGTCGCGCCGGTCATCCCCGTCTTGGTCGGTGGCGACGACCTGTGCGTCTATGTGGCCGCCGCCCAGGGGTGGGCATTCACCCAGATGCTGCTCTCACAGTTCGAGGTGCGGGCCTACGAGATGCTCGCCGCTGCGATCCCCGGCCTGCCGGCGGACGAGCTGCCGAGGGTGAGCATGTCGGCGGGGCTCCTGTTCATGCCGGTCAAGCACCCGGCCAGCGAAGCGTTCGTGATCAGCGATGCGCTGATGCGCCGAGCCAAACGAAGCACTGCAGGGCGCACCGCCACAGTGTCCTGGCTGGACATCACCACCGACGGAATCGGGCCGGGGGACCCCGCCGCTGGGCGGCCCAGCGCGCAGGTCAGCGACTTGGTGAACCTCGCTGACCAACTGCGGGCTCTTGCGACGATCAGTCCCTCCGCGCGAAAGGGGTTGGAGAAGGCCATGGCCGAGTTGCGCAGCGTCCAGATCGCCGAAGACGAGGTCAACCGCTATGTCCACAAGCAGGGCGACCGGCTCGGTGTCGAGCAGCTTGTTTCGCCCTTCGTCGACGCAGGAGTCGCGATCGACCTGGGTACCGCTCTGGACCTGGTGAGGTGGTTCAAGTGATCAACGTTACCGTTGCCTTCCACGCCCCGATCCGGATCTCCACCGGGACCGCCCGCGACGGCATCGACGCGTCCGCCCTGGCCGACTACGTTCCCGGGAGTTCCCTCAAGGGTGCGATGCGGGCCGCGGGCAGGGTGCGGCTGGGCTTGCCGGAACCCGTACTGACCCGGCTGTTCGGGGACACGGGCGTCGCTTCGGCGTGGTCATGGGATGACCTGGCCTACGGCCCAGAGAGCCGGTTGACAACCAGGGTCCGGATCCCCGTCTCCATCGGGGGAGCAGCGTCGCGAGGCGGGATGCTGGTGGCCGAGGAGGTCTGGGTGCCGGCCGACTCGACGCCCAGTTTCTCGATCCACCGGCAAGCACCTCGCGGCGAGGTGCAGCCTCAGGACGAGCTGCTCCTGGGCGGCTGCGCCCGTGCAGTCAAGAGCCTCGGCGCCGCACGCAGGCGAGGAATGGGGTGGGTCACGATGACCCCCAGTGTGTCGGGCAACGTCATTGACCCCTGCGAGGTCGCGGCCGCCATCCACGCCGCTCGGCGGGCAGTCCAGTGATGCGGCGATGGCGGCTGGAGATCACTGCGGAATCCGAGTTGATGCTGGGATCATCTCGAGCGCGCGGGTTCCACACGCCCACCTACCCCTACATCCCAGGAGGGACCCTGCGGGGGGCGCTTGCAGGGGCGTGGATTCGGGAGTGGGGAAAGCCGGACGAGTCCTTGGCGCCCCGGTTCAGAACCGAAGTTCTGGACCTGCTCGTCGGTCCGGGTAAGGCCCACGGCTCCGTCCAGGTCCCCCTGGACCACCGGGTGTGCAAGTACACCCCGCAACCGGCATGTGCCGGTGTCGCCGTGCCGGACTCCGATTCGGCCAAGCACTGCCCACATTGCGCAGGACGGCTGGATGCCTCTAAGGGTGGCTGGACCCAAGTGACCCGACAGCGAACCACTCGCACTTCGCTCACCGACGCCGAGACCGCGCTCGAGAGTCATCTCTTCAGCCGCGACGCACTCGCCCGCCACCAAGTCTTCTCCGCAGTCGCCTGGGGGGACCTCAGCTGGTTGACGAGCATCAGCACCATCTGGGTCGGTGGGCGACGTACCGTCGGCGGGCGAGCCACAGTCACCGCCCTACCAGAGAAGGCCACTGCCCCCGCAGTCTCGGGCAACACCTTTGACGTGCGGCTGGAGTCCCCGGGCATCTTCCTGGACAAGTTCGGCGGCAACAGCCTGCGCCCCACCGATGCCGACCTGGCAACCGTATTCGGTTCGGTCACGACGAGGGTGGCCAACAATTGGGTGCGAAGTGAGGTGGTGGGCGGATGGAACGCCGCCGCTGGCCTGCCCAAGTCCTCGGACCTGGCGGCCGTAGCCGGCAGTGTCTACCGGCTGCAATTCCCGCGCCCAGTCACGCAGGCCGACGTCCTGGCGGTGGAGCAGGCGGGGCTGGGTGTGCGCAGGGCCGACGGCTATGGGTGGGTGTCCGCCCGTCCTTGGGCCCCCCCATCGGTCGCGCAGACTGCCGAGGTTCGGCGCCCCGATCCCGACACCGCGGCCGTCACTCTGGCGACGGAGGCAGCCCGGTTCGATCAGCAGTTCGTCCGACAAGTCCTCGGCTGGGTGCGGGCAGGCATCGAGCCGCAGGACCTCACCGGAGCAGCCGCCTACAACGGTCTCGTCCCGGAGGGTCGCCACCTCGTCGACACCGCGTTGGCATACACCGCAGAGCAACGCCGGCAACTCATCATCGCCCTGGAGGTCCGGTCATGATCATTGACCAGTGGCGCGCGGACCTGACCACGGTTCAGCCGGTGAGCATCGCAGCACCAGAAAGCGCCAGTACGAACGCCACAGCGGACCTGCCGGTGGTGTGCGACCCGTGGGGAACCCCGCAGGTGCCCGTCACCGGGTTGGTGGGATCGCTGCGCGCCCACGCCGAGCTCGAGCTCGGGCCCGCACGCTGCCGGACGATCTTCGGGGCAGACCTGGCTCTGGCCACCGATGACGATGAGCAGCAGGTCCAGCCCAGTTCCGTGCGGTTCCTCGGCAGCGCGCTGACGATGCCCGGCCCGGTGGCCGTTGTCACCCAGACAGCTGTGGGGCGGTGGTCGGCTGCAGCAGCTGACAAGTCCCTGCGCGCACGGGAGGCGATTCCCATCGGTGCGACTGTGTCGGTGTACCTCACCGCCGAGGACCTACCGGATGCGGCACTGGCCGATTTCAAGACGGCGCTCACCACGTGGCGCCCGGTGCTGGGTGGCAGCTACACCACCGGTCTGGGCGACGCCAAGGTGACCCACATCTGGCACCGGCGCCTCGATCTGGCAAAGCAGACAGACCTGGCGATCTGGCTGGCCGGCGGCGGACCGAAGAGCTACACAGGAGAAAGTTGGGACGTCTGGGAGTCGGTAGCGCGTGGGCTTTCCGAGCACGCTCACTCGTGGGCCTTCCTGATCGACGGGGACCTTCGCATCGGCACCGGGAAGCCGAGGCCCTCTGAGGCCGCAACCAGCGCCAAGCGCGGGTCGGACTACGTCATTCCCGGGTCGGCGTGGAAGGGAGTCTTCCGATCCCGGGCCGAGTTCATCCTGCGCACCTGTGGGATGCCTACCTGCAACTCCACCGATGAGGACTGCTGCACCGAACCGACCTGCCCCACCTGCACCCTCTTTGGATGGTCAGGTAGGGCCGGCTCAACTGGTGAGGTGGGGGCCCGCGGAACCTTGCGCTTCCACACCAGCACAGTGACTGAGGCCCAGACCCCTACCAGGAGCCATGTCGCGATCGACCGATTCACCGGTGGAGCCCGCCGCGGCCAGCTGTACAAGGAGAAGGTCCTCTGCGGGGGGAGGGCGACGCTGACCGTTGACATCCCCCCTGACGCCCCCACGTGGGCGCAATCGCTGCTCGATTGGGTGACACTCGACATCCACGACGGCTTCGTCGGGATCGGTCACGGCACCTCGCGCGGCATGGGAACCCTCCGACTGGTGGACGCCGACGCCGTCAGGGCACGGGCGGGCGATCTCACTCAACTCATGCGCGACTCCCAGGAAGAAGAGGTGCCCCGTGGCTGAGGACACCATGTTCCTGACCGGAAGTGGGTGGGTGCCCTGGGAGCAGGCCCTTGCCTTGCTCGCAGGAAGCACCGCCGCATGGTCGGACCTATCAGGGGTTCACATCGGCGTCGCCCCCAAAGAGCCGCCACAAACCACCCACCTATGGGCCTGGTCAGCCACCACGCTCTACCGAGCCCGAATCGACGGACCTAGGGCGACTGTGGCGACGCTCGCGCAGGAGCCCAGCCCGGGAAGTTCACCTGTGCCAGTCCAGATGGGACAGTCTGGTAGCTGGGCGGAGAAGCATGTCCAGGTCGGTGATGGCGAGGACCTGGACTGGGAGGTGATCGACGTCGTCACCGGGTCGGCGATGACGTTCCTGAGGTGTCGCTAGCCGCACTGCCCCTGGGCCCCGCGAGAACACAGGGTGACGAACGACATGCTTGCCGAACACTCGGGTGCTTGCACTCTGGGACGTCGAAGTCGGGCTGAGGTCTGCTCGACCCAGGGGCCCTTCATGACTGAGGGTGACTGTCTACAAGCCCATTTCGTGCTCAGACCGGGCTGCAGGGCCTTCCTACTTTGGGGTCCAGCCGGACTCGAACGGGGGTGTGAACAGGACTTCGCGCCTCCGGCCGAAAACAGCGTCCAGCGCGCGAGCATCGTCGCAGGTCAGGCGACACTTTTCCGAGGCTCGCCCCAAATGGTCCCGTGGGAACCCCAATTAGCCCCGTCACACGCAGTCACCAGCATCATGGCTGGTCAGGGGCCGGTGATTGGGAGTAGGGTCACTCCACATAGCCCGAAGAAGAGGGCATAGAAACGGGCGGTGCAGATCTTCATCGTCGGGGGGGTGTCGAGGTCACTCCACATAGCCCGAAGAAGAGGGCATAGAAACCTTGGCGCGGTCCTGGTTCGGCCGTGTGCTGGCCTTGCGGCCGTCACTCCACATAGCCCGAAGAAGAGGGCATAGAAACGCGACGCGCGCGAGCCCGACGATTTCGGTGATGCCGTCACTCCACATAGCCCGAAGAAGAGGGCATAGAAACGCGGCATTTTCCTCCTCCCTGCGGACGAGATCAGCCTTGGTCACTCCACATAGCCCGAAGAAGAGGGCATAGAAACGCGTCGCCGAACAGCGCGGGCAGATGAGGTCCGTAGGTCACTCCACATAGCCCGAAGAAGAGGGCATAGAAACCTGGTCGGCGCGGACTTCCTCTCCGCGCTCGCGGAGGTGTCACTCCACATAGCCCGAAGAAGAGGGCATAGAAACCCAACCCGTTCAGAGCGTGATGGTTGCCTGTCCGTGATGCTCGCGTCACTCCACATAGCCCGAAGAAGAGGGCATAGAAACCCGGGTGTAGACGCCCCTCGGAGTAGAGGGCCTTCAGTCACTCCACATAGCCCGAAGAAGAGGGCATAGAAACGCTCGTCAGCCTCGATACGGTCATCGTGACCGTAGTCGTCACTCCACATAGCCCGAAGAAGAGGGCATAGAAACACGCACGGTTGGACTGTGGTGAACGGCTTGTCCGCCGCGGTGTCACTCCACATAGCCCGAAGAAGAGGGCATAGAAACTGGCCGGGGGTGAGCCCTTCCTTGTTCGCCTGCAGTCACTCCACATAGCCCGAAGAAGAGGGCATAGAAACGGGGTGAGCCTGGCCTTGTTCGCCTGCACCAGCGCGAGTCACTCCACATAGCCCGAAGAAGAGGGCATAGAAACGGGCCTTGGCCAGGAACTCGTTGACGAGCGGTTCGCCTGTCACTCCACATAGCCCGAAGAAGAGGGCATAGAAACGACCGATCTCGACCCCCTCGGTCACCCGGCCGTTCTGGTCACTCCACATAGCCCGAAGAAGAGGGCATAGAAACGGGCTGGCGTTGAGGCGCGCGAGGACCGCGGGCTTCGAGTGTCACTCCACATAGCCCGAAGAAGAGGGCATAGAAACGACGTTGCAAGAGCTCGCCCACCCTGATGGACGCCTCTTGTCACTCCACATAGCCCGAAGAAGAGGGCATAGAAACTTGCTGTAGACGGCGCCGATCTTGTTGCTCTCGGTCTGGTCACTCCACATAGCCCGAAGAAGAGGGCATAGAAACCGGGAGGGCCAGCATCACCGGTGAGATGCGCTGGAGCGTCACTCCACATAGCCCGAAGAAGAGGGCATAGAAACCGAGCTTGTCCTTGTTGGCTCTCGAGTCGGGCTTGTGTCACTCCACATAGCCCGAAGAAGAGGGCATAGAAACAATTTCACGCCTTCGGCGGCGTGGAGGTGCTGAACGTCACTCCACATAGCCCGAAGAAGAGGGCATAGAAACCAGATTGACATGGCTGCAATAGTGCCAACATTACGTCACTCCACATAGCCCGAAGAAGAGGGCATAGAAACGTTGGACACTTCCCCGCCGCGCGAACCCGAGCAAGTCACTCCACATAGCCCGAAGAAGAGGGCATAGAAACGCGACTTCCAAAACACGAAACCACTCCCGATCGCGATGATGAGTCACTCCACATAGCCCGAAGAAGAGGGCATAGAAACACGTACTGGACGTCCAGGTCCGCGTCGGCGACGTCACTCCACATAGCCCGAAGAAGAGGGCATAGAAACATGGGCACGAAGAACTTGTTGTTGTCGTCCTGCGCGAGGTGTCACTCCACATAGCCCGAAGAAGAGGGCATAGAAACTTGTGCAGGAAGTTCTTTCCCTGCGCGACGGTCTGGACCGGTCACTCCACATAGCCCGAAGAAGAGGGCATAGAAACACAGGACCGAGGCCAGGCCATGGCCGCGGCGGCGGGCAGTCACTCCACATAGCCCGAAGAAGAGGGCATAGAAACGAGGTGAGCCGGTTGGCCGGACGCGGCGGCGCCAAGTCACTCCACATAGCCCGAAGAAGAGGGCATAGAAACCCGGAGTACTGCACGCAGTACTCGCTGACCGCGGCGTCACTCCACATAGCCCGAAGAAGAGGGCATAGAAACTTGCCGTTGCGACCAGCCTGCTTTGCGACTCTCGCAAGTCACTCCACATAGCCCGAAGAAGAGGGCATAGAAACCCGTCGGGGACGGGGACGGGGACGAGCACGGCCTGCTTCACGTCAGTCCACATAGCCCGAAGAAGAGGGCATAGAAACGCAGTTGGTGACACGCACCACCGGGACGTTAGTGTCACTCCACATAGCCCGAAGAAGAGGGCATCGAAACATCTCCGAACTCCTCATCGGTTCTGAGGAGTCGCCGGTCACTCCACATGGCCCGAAGAAGAGGGCATAGAAGCCGATCAGAACGACAGCGAAGACGACGGTCACAAGTCACTCCACATAGCCCGAAGAAGAGGGCATAGAATCGCGAGCACGGTGCCGGCGACGTTGAGGGCGGCGGGTCACTCCACATAGCCCGAAGAAGAGGGCATAGAAACGCGGCCGGGGGCGCTAAGGACCCGGACTGGAAGCTGATCTGCGCCAGCCACAACCTGTTCAAACCGTGCTGCCGTTTCCTTGCCGACGCTCGGCCGCGCCCTACAGCCGGATCGGGGCGCCGGCCACAGCCTGAACGAGCCCAGCGGGCACCACAGCGCCCATCCCCGCGGCTGGCGCCACGGAGCCACCAACGGACCGTGGTAGCGGCCACCCGCACGGATGCCGCACCTGTTCACTGCCCCCGCAGCGACGCCGCGCGTCACCGTCAACGTGGCTCACCCTTCGCGTAACCGACGGATGCATCGCAACACCCATCGTGGCGGACCACGAGCTTCCACATTCCCAGGACACGACCGCGCAGATGGCCGCGGCCTACGCCCGTCGCTGGGACCCCGACGGGCCCTGTCCCTGCTCACTACCCGGCTGGGTCACACCGGCACTCCCCACACCTACTGGTACCTGACCGCGACCGGGGGACTGATGACCCTGGCCGCGAGGAGGGCTCGAATCAAGCTGTGGCTGACACCAAGGTATCGGGTGTGACGTGTCAACCCAACGTCTGGCGGAAGTCCACCGAGCCGGCATTAGCCGCCTCGAAGTACGCATCCCAGAACCTGACGAGCTTGGCCTGTTGGGCGGGGCTCAGATCGTTGTTCGTCCCGGGTCCCACCACGACGACTTCGGCTCCGTCGAGGTCGGGAATCACACCATCAGACTCAAGTGACGCAACGACTTCTGGCACATCACCTTTGAAGGGCATCTTGAGCGGCGGCATCGTGTTCCGCATGTCGCTGAAGAGGACCAGCGTGCGAGGCGAGGGGAGACCGTCCATGGATTCGCTTGATGTCTGTATGGCGCTAAGTACGTCTGTGCCCTCCAGTTTGATCTTTTCCGCGGTGGCCGGGTCCGCGCCGGGTCCGTACAAGCCGCAGTTGATGAGATCGTCGACCTTCTGGCGCACCCCCTTGGCTACGACAGCTTCTCCCTGCTCGATCCCGAACCAGGCCTCCTTCCGCAGACGATCCCTGCGAGTCGAGTTGTTCTCTTTGGAGAAGTTCGTGTTGACAGTGGGCTCGGGGCAGGTGCTGGCCTTTGAGTAGTCCGTGATCAGGTTGGCCGTGACCGTCCGGTCCTGGCACAGAGTGGTCGCCAACCTGTCGAAGCCCTGGTCCAGGGTGCTTCGAACCCATTCGACTCCGGGGCGGCCGGTCACATCCAGCACCAGATCACAGGCACCCAGCGCGGGTTCATTCCCCGGTTGAAGGGTCGGCGGAGGAATCACGTCACTCTCAGACCCGCAGCCGGAGATGGTGAGCAGTAGCGCAGCCGCACCCATCGAGATGCCGAACATGGACGGCCGCATCAGCTAGCACCGCCCGCTGGCTGCTGCGACGCTACCTGGGCCGATGGCAATCCGAAGAGCGCGCTCACATCAACCGATACGAGGTGGAGCAACTCGGGGACGCGCTGCTCCAGCTCTTGGAAGTCGTCGATCTGAGAGCGACGCGGGTCGGATTCCGGGAGTGGGCCTAGCGCGGCGACCGCCCCGTGGATGTAGGTCTCCACGATGGCCCCATGCAAGGGGACCAGGTCACGCACAGCCTTGCCGATGTCAGAGTTGATCTTGCCGACGTTCCTGATATCGGTTTCGTTCAACTTCATCTGCTCCTCAAAGGTCCTAGCCATCATTGGCAGGTCGGCCAATTCATCCAACTGGACTTCGGCCCACGCGAGTCTCTGGGCGGCATCGTCGTGTCGCCGCTTGAGACCGACCTCGAACCCTTCGAACCAAAACACGATCAGCGACAGCAGAGCCAGGATAATGATGACGATCTGGATGTAGCGAGCTCCACTGCGCGAATCCGTGTAGTCCACCCAGGTCGCCAAGCGCGCCACCCAGAGCACTGCGATGACGACAATCAGGGCAATCGCTAAGAGGGCAGCTCCGATCAGGTTGATGCGGTGACTGGCGTGGTCGCGCTCAGCCTGTGCCGAGTGCCTCTGAATGACGGATTTGGGGATCTTGTCGTTGGCGATCCGGCCACCAGGCCTTCCCCGTGCGTACAGGACCCCGGATGTGGCCGCCAGCGAACCGAGAACCACCGCGATAGCAAAGCCCAAGATCAGAGACTGGGCGTCCGAGTACTCCTCGTTCATCCCGATCGCAGCGCCAAGCATCAGCGAGTCGACGAAGATGCCGGCCAGCGCTGCAATCAGCGCGATGACGAGAACAGCACGGGATCGGCTACCAGCGTCGCGGAAAGCGGCCGCATCCATCCGTGCGGCCTCGTGGGCGTAGCGCGCCTCTTCCAAGGGAGTCGCCGAGATGTACAAGTGCCCGACGACGGCCCCCTCGTCCTCTTCCTGTGCGGGAGTCAGGCGTTCTTGGGCCACGCCGTTGATAGCCTCGGCCTCTTCAAGAAGGGCAGCATTGGCCCTGCTGACGTGGTTCTGGATCTGATCCTCTACGTGCACGACGTCGCCCATCGCCTGGGCCAGTGTGCGAAGTAGCGTGTTGAGCCGCGTCGGCACCCTTACCGCGTGTCCAAGTAGCACCCCCTCCAAGGCATCTTTGGCCCCGGCAGCCCTGCTCTCATCAAGCAGCAGGCTCTGCGCATCGCGATCCATCCCTCCGAGACCCTGGATCGTGGTGATCGACGGGTAGCGATACTCGTCGTTGCTGCTTCGTCTCAGCTTGTTGAACATCTCGGGCGCAGTGTCGGCCATGGGTCCCCTCTGTCCGTGCGTATGGTCCGTGCGGCTGCCAGGCCAAAGGCTCAGTAGCCGACTTCTTTCTTGAGGCCCGAGAGTTTGCCCTTGAGCTCCTCGATGGCCTTGGCGTCGTCTGTCGTGTCATGTCCTGGAATATGGAATGGGTAGTTCTTCCTGTCCCAACGTGGCCCGGCCTCGTCGAGGTATGCCTGTTCCAGAGCCTCGAGTGCTTGCAGTGCCGCCTTGAAGTTGTTCTCGAGCCGGTCCACCAGTTCGTCGAGATCGCTCAAGAACGACAGGATCGTATGAGCACTGGCACCCTTGGCGGACTCAGCTTGGACACGAGCCTTGATCCGGTAGAAGCGCGTGGTCGCCGCTGTCACATTGTCCCGCGTGAGGGTCTTCGTCTCCGAGCGCAACTTCATGACAAAGGGCGTTGCTTGGCCAAGGGGCGGTGGCAAGTCCCCGCCGTCCTTCTTACCTGCTGACCTCGCCTGTCTGATCGCCTTGTCGTCTGGCTGAATGGCGAAGACAACAGCTGGACCTGGCCTCATGGCCTGAGTCTTTTTCGAGCCCCGTCCAAACACCCGCGCAGCCTACCGCACCGAGATTCTGCCTCACCGCATGCTCGCCTCACGACGCGCAAACGCGTTCCAACTTCCTCGGTCTGGGGTTTCGATGCCGCCTACGGCTCGCCTTTGGTGCCATGGCAGGCAAGAAAGACACCGGGCACCGAGACTCAAGCCTTGGGCGGACTTGCTGCTGGCGCGCCAGCACCCGTGAGCCGAGGACGCGACAGCCCGTCTCACTAGGATCGGAGAGTCCACAGCACTTGATGGGGGAGGGAGCCAGACCGTGGCGAACGGATCTTTTGTGGATCCCTGGGTCGGGGCGCCCCAGGTATTCGTCAGCAAAGCCTCCGAGGACGGCGTGGTTGCAATGCGTGCCGTGGCGTTGCTCGAGCGCGCTGGCTTTCGGACGTGGATTTCCGAGCGCGACATCCCCGCGGGAGCCGACCACGCCGTCGCGGTACCCCCAGCCGTCCGGGCCAGTCGTGTGATGATCCTCCTTCTCTCCGCGCATGCTGTGACCAGCCCCTGGGTCCTTCGCGAGTTCGAGGTTGCGATCTCCGCGGGTGTTCAGGTCGTTCCCGTTGCGATGCCCGGCTTCGCTGGGGTCGAGAGCCTGCCTGACGCCTGGCAATTCCGACTCATCGGCTCGCAAGTTCGGGTTGACGGCGACCTCGAGGCGGCCGTTGATCGGATTGCGGTTGAGTTGCGCGATCATCCACACTCCTCGCGCTGGAGTCACTCTCCGCCAAGCGCTGCCCGCTCGCCGAGGACTGTCACCGAGGACGATCTGGCGGAGCATCACCCGCTGCGGGTCGCCTCGGCAACGGCCCACGGATTCGTCGGCCGGGAGCGCCATCAGATCCTCGACGAGCTCACGTCGACCTGGCAACAGGTGAGCTCCACCCGTTCGGCCCGAGTCGTCGTCCTTCTTGCCGAGACCGGCTTCGGCAAGACCCGGATCGTGCAGGAGTTCTACCGTCGGCTTGCAGCCAACCAGTCGGAGCCGACCTTCTGGCCCGCGGACATCGTGGACGCGACTTCCAACGGCCAGCGCGCCCTTCGGGAGTCTCGCAAGCGGGTGGCCCCTCTCGAGCTGTCGCCGCACGAAGGGTCCAGTGCCAGCTACCTGTGGCTGGGGCACGTCATCGACGAGGGGCACGGCGGACGGGTCGATGTGGGGCTGGAACACCTGGGAGAAGACTTGGGACGAGCCCTGAGCCTGGCCGCCGCCGTCCAGCCCGGGGGACCAGGCGCGCGGATGGTGGCACGGGCTCTGGCCTGCACGCCCACGCCGGGGTCCGACACCCGAGTCGCACTGACCGAACTGCTGCATCGTGGCACCCCAATTGAAGGGCACGCTGTAGCTCCCAGTTCGGTCGAGGCGTTCTGGCAGGGGGTGCGCGCGCTGTGGTCAGGAGCCGACGACTCGCTCCCGACCATCATCGTGGTGGAGGACGGCCACTTCACAGGGCAGGAGACATCCTCCGCTTTGGATCAGTTGGCCACCAGTGCGGGCCTGCCGTTGCTGATCGTGATCTGCGCACAGGAGTCCCAACTCGGTGGTGACACTGTGACGGGCAGTGCGCAAGGCGGCTCCCGGCGACCACTGGGACGGCTGGTCGACCAGCGGTTGCCCTCCCTCACGGTGCGACGCCTGATTAGGCTGGAGGACAGCGATGTGCGGTCCCTGTTCCTCGAGTCGATCCCGGACCTGGAAGCCGAGACCGTGCAGGAGGCCGTCCGCAAGGTGGATGGCAACCCGTATCACGCTCACACGCTGTTGGTCGAGATGGTCCGGGCAGCTGAGCACGGTCGTCTCGGTGTCGACTGGGTGCGGGGGAGACCCGGCACATTCGAGGGGGAACTCCGTCAGCAGTGGCAGCTGTTGCCCGATGACGTGCGTCGGCTGCTCAGTGGGATCGCGGTCCTCGGCACCCAGGTGCCTGAGCGGATCGGACTGCACGCCATGCGCGCCGTCTATGGCGCCGATCCGCAGGCAGATGTCGACGCATCACTGAAGAGCGGCTGGCTGCGCCGCCTGGCCACCGATGAGGCGCTGCGGTTCCTCGAGCGCCCGCGCTGGCTGATCGCGAATTCCGAGTCGGTCGAGGAGTGGCATCCCGCCCAGCGCAGGCAGATCATCGAGGAGGCACTCGGGACACTCGAGTCCTTGGCCGCCGACAGTGGTGGGCTGGCTGATCCCCTCCTCCAGGAGCTGCACCTCGCGCTGGCGTTGACCGCCGACCGCGGGGGGATCTCCTTCCAACGGGTGGCCGCCATCCGCTCTGGGTTGGCAGGCACCCTACGGCTGCGGTTGGTCGATGACGATCCAGGAAGTCTGGCCGTGGCGCAGGAGACGGAGTCGCTGGTCGCGGGGCACGAGACCGAGCCGGGCATGGCCGTGCTCGCCGTCGAAGCGGCCTTGGCGCTCGAGGTCGCACTGGGCACCAGCCTGCCCCAGGGTGGTACGGCTGCGCGCACTGTCGAGGCCGCCGAACTCGCGGTCCGTCGAGCCCAAGCCGTTGAGGCTCGGCGCCCAGACCTCGCGGCGAGGGCGTACAGCGCGCTCTGCAGGACGAATCGGGTCCGTTTCGACGTGGCTCGGTTGCGGATAGCCGCGCAGGCACTGGTCCAGGCAGAACAGCGGCTCGCCGAGTCCATGGCTCCCGACGCGCAAACCCGAGCGGAGGTCCTGCACGCCCAAGCCATGATGGCCAAGGCTCGGGGGGACAACCGGGTGGGAGCCGAGTTCGCCGACCGGCGGTTGGGACTCCTTCAAGGTGCCTATGGGTCCCTGGACCGGCGGGTCGTGGTCGCCCTGCTCAACACGGCCTACTACTGGAATCGGATCGATGTGCAGCGCGCACTCCAGTTGAGGCTGGATCTGCTCGACCGGCGAACGAGGATCTGGGGAGACCGCTCGAACGCGTCGGTGGCGATAGCCGAGAAGGAGATCGCCTTCACGCTGGTGCGAATGCCAGCCCAGGATCGGCTCGAGGAGGCGCATGCATCGGCCTCGCGCGCCTTGTCCTCACTGGTCGCGACGCGTGGGGCTCACCACAACCAGACGCTGATGGCTCGGACCGTTTGGTGCTTCGTCTCCAGCCGCCTCAGCGACGCGATGGAGGCCACGGCTGCCCTCGATAGGGCGGCCGGCTTGAGGCGTCAGGCGCTCGCGGCCGCCCGTGAGAACCTCGAACACACCCGGCCGGATGCCCGGCTGTCAACGCTCGTCATTCGGCGGCGGCGAGTGGCCGAGTTGCTTGTCCGTTTGGGCCACGAAGAGGGGGTCGACTGGCTCACGCAGATTCTCCAGACCGAGATTGAGAACCGTCTGGACGGACCCGATGAAGCCGTCGAGGACATCGAAGTCCTCTGGACCGTCGCGGAACTCGTGGCCGGCATGTGGCGGTTGGGTCGAGAGAACGAAGCGTTGGCCCTGGCCGCCCAGTACCCGATCGAGCGGGAGGAGCGCTGGCCGGCGTTCCAACCGAGGGGGTGGCGCTCGACGCGCCCACAGGATGCCCAAGCCGGTGTCCTTTAGGGGGCCTGCGCTACGGTGCGGGCACCGCCGGACGCGCGTGTGAGAACGGGCGTCGGACACCAGGAAGCGTCGAAGCGTCGGCTGCGCTGGACGGAGGGATCGCATGGCGGAGCAGTCAGCCCGCCGCTTCAGGCGGGTCGGGGTGGTGTCGGCTCATCGTCTCGACGATTCGGTGACGTGGCGCACGGCGTCCGGAGACATGTTGTGCGGCAATGCAGGTGACTGGTGGGTCGAGGGGCCAGCCGGTGTGGTCAGGTCGGTGACGCACCTGGAATTCACAGCGACCTACGAGCCCCTCGGCGAGGGCCGATACCAGCGCTCTGGCTTCACTACGGCCAGGCAGGTTGACGTTGAGGAAGTGGTGGACACCTTGGAAGGCCCCGCCCGTGCGCTACCTGGCGACTGGGTGGTGACCGGCCCGAACGGCAACTCCTGGCCGGTCCCCGACCAAGTGTTCCGCCACAGCTACAAGGAGGTCTGACAGCAGACCCGCTTGGTCATCCACGGCACGAGGGCGGCCGTGCCGTCGACATCGGCCCGGAAGTCGCGACTCCTACTGCTGCTTCCAGTCGCAGTGCGGGCACCGATAGTTGTCCGCGTTGTAGGTCACGTACATGGTCCCCCTGCACTTGGGGTTGACGCAGACTCGCCGAACGTTGGCGTTGCCAGATGATGAGGCACTTGCCACGTATGTAAAGGCCATCTTCGGTCTCCTATCTCGATCGGCGGGGAGACTGATCCGTGGAGGCTCGCCCCGACGGAGAAGACGATAGCGCTGCGGGGTGGGCCGAAGAACGCGGGAGGGCCTGCTCGTGTCATACCGGGCTACTGGGACGCGCGCCGAATGGGCGTTTCGGGTCCCCTTATGATGACGTCGGTAGTGTGGCTGCGCGGGACCATGGTCTGCGCCACGCCGTCGAAGGCAAGTGACTACGGGGAGGGACGTGGAGATGTCCATTCGGGTCCGGGCTGAGCGCCACGTCCTGCTGGCAGGTGCCCTGATCGGGGTTGGGCTCCTCGGCGGCTGCGGTGGGGGCGGTGATACCCCCGATGCGAAGCCAAGCACCTCCGTTGCTGCTACCACGGCGAGTCCCACCCGAGAGCCATCCCTGGTCGAGGCCTCTGCCAAGTCCGAATATGGATCGGTCGATCCCGGGGCGTCCATCGGTCAGACCGTCCGCTACTCGGGGTTCGCGGACGAGGTGTGCGCCAACGAGTTCTACTCCATCGACGACGGGGGCTCGTCCGCTCAGGATCTGGACCTGCTCGAAGGCGGTCGATTGATCGTTACGTGCGACCGCGGCCACCTGCTGATCGACGTGTTCGGCGGCGAGGTCACGTGGAGCCGCGAGAGCACAGATGACACGGATTACGCGCAGGACGCCGTGACCTCGAATGAGTCCGTGTTCGTGGGCCCCGACCATGTATTCGTCATCACCACCACTCAGTATCCTGCCGTCGAACTCGAGGCTGCCTACCTCACCCGCGAAGTTCAGGCCTTCGACGCACAGACCGGGGAATCCGTCTGGAGCGCACCGCTGGAAGAATCCGTGCCCGAGTCGGAGAGCTCCGCGACCGATTACGCCCTGCATGAATCCGCCGCCGCGACGGGCACGGACATCGTGGTGATCGAGGGCGACGTGTTCTCAGCATTCGCCGCAAGCAGTGGGGAGCCGCTGTGGAGCGTGGCGGAACTGACCGGCGACTACAAGGGTCTGGGCATCAGCCTGGACACCTCCGGTGGTTCCTGGGACGAAGGGACGTGGACTGCCTACGAGGCGGGCACAGCCAAGAAGCTCTGGGAGAAGGTCGTTCCCGACGTGAGCGGGGGAGATGTCCTCCTCGAAGGCGCGACAGTCTGGCAGATCGGGCAGAGCGGCGTCATCGCGGTGGACCTGCGAACGGGAGCGTTCGTCCTCAACCGGTTGTACCCCAGGAGTTGGGACGACTACCGCCGTGTCGTCACCCCGGACTACTCGCTGTCCCATGACGGCACGAACCTCCAGATGTTCCAGACAACCGATCTGCGCAAGCCGCTGTGGAGCACCCCGAGCGACGACGTCTCCCCGCTGGCGGTCACCCGCGATCTCGTGATCGTCGAGGCCGAGAGCGGACTGGTGCCGATCGACGGGCGCACGGGGGCGATCCGTCAGGACCTCTACCTACCCGAGGATGCTTCCTCGAGCCAATGGACGGTCGTCGATGGTCTGACCCTCTTCGACGATGGCTCGATCTTCGAACTCAGCCCACCGACGGTAGGGGTCGTGGGATCAACCACTGCGGCACCGAATTCCGGAGCCAACTCGCCGACTCCGGCGTCCACCTAGCCCACAAGGCGCTCAGGAAGGGATCAGTCAGATGTCCGAGAACCAAGGCCGTCCTGCCGGCGAACGGCCAGAGGAGGTGGGCCCTGCCCCGCAGCCCGCCGGCGACGCATTGGGTGCCGGCTACCGGCTGTTCAACCGTCTCGGCGGCGGCGCGATGGGCGAGGTCCGTCGCGGCCAGACGTCGAGCGGTGAGAGCGTCGCGGTCAAGATCCTCAGGCCCGAGTTCGCCGACGACCCATCGATGATCGTCCGATTCCTGCAGGAACGCTCGATCCTGACCGGGCTGACTGACGAGAACGTGGTCCATGTCCGCGATCTGGTCGCCGAGGGAACCACATTGGCGATCGTGATGGACCTCGTGGACGGACCGGACCTGCGCAAGGAGTTGGTTGCTCGTGGCACGTTGCCCCCGGCAGAAGCTGCGGGCGTCGTCACCGGTGTGTTGCGTGGTTTGGCTGCGGTCCACTCAGCGGGGGTCGTTCATCGTGATGTGAAGCCGGAGAACGTGCTGCTGGACTCGTCCACGCGTCCTGGCCAGGTCCTTCCCCGGGTGACCGACTTCGGGATCTCCAAGCTCGTCGACCAGAAGTCGGCCGTGCGCCGGACGAGCGTCATCGGCACTCCTGAGTACATGGCCCCGGAGCTCATCGATGACAGCGACCCCACCGTCGCCAGTGACCTCTACAGCGTGGGCATCATGCTCTACGAACTCCTGACAGGGGTGACTCCGTTCGGTGGGGGCAGTCCGCTGGCGGTCCTGCGCAAGCACGCCGAACTCACGCCAGGTAGGCCGCAGGGCATCCCCGACTCCCTGTGGGCGGTGATCGCCGGCCTCCTGGCCAAGGACCCGGCCACCCGACCGGCAACTGCCGAGCAGGTGGCCGCAAGCCTCGATGGCCAACTGGCTGGACTCGCCTCACTGCCTGCGCTGCCCAAGCTCGCCGAAGCACCGATCGTGCAACCCGACCCCGAAACGGTGTTGAAGTCCCTGACGCCGCCGAAGCCGGGCGGGGCCGAGCCCTCCCCCGAGCGGAAGGGGGTCAAGCGACCGCTGCTGGTGGGCGCGCTGGTGGTCGCCCTGCTGGCGGCCGGTGGGGGTGCCTTCGCCGTTTTCCGGTCAGGCAACTCAGATCCGAGCCCCGTGGCCGTAGCTGCTCCCGCCAGTTCCTCGAGTCCAACAGCCTCGCCGAGTCCCTCGACCCCCAGCGCCTCCGCGTCCAGCGCTGCGTCGGCGCCGGCGAGCTCGGTTGCCCCCTCCTCGGCCGCTGAACCCAACGGACTGATGCCTGATGTGGTCAACATGACCGTATCGGAGGCAACGGATGCCCTGGCCAGGATCGGGGTCGAGTCTGATGTGGTCGAGCGACTCGACACCACTGTCGCCGATGGAACAGTGATCGCTCAGAGCCCACCGGCTGGGCAGAACGTCTCCGATACGGCCGAGTTGACGGTGGGACGTCGTGAGCAGACCGTGTGGCTGTCCGACATGGGCCCGGTTGCGGGCAGCCCGGACTATGAGCCCGTGAACGTGAATGGGAAGAACTACGTCCACACCCTTCTGGCAAACGACTTCTGGAACTGTCCCGGGGGTGCGGAGTCGTGGGAGTACGACCTCGGCAGGTCCTTCACCAACTTCCAGGGGTCAGTCGGCTTGTCCGACGACAGTGATTCTGAGGCGAAGGTCCAGGCCGAGATCTACAGCGACGGGACACGGCTGTTCAACAAGTCAGCCTCGTTGGGCAATCCCGCCAAGTTCGACGTCGACGTCACCAACGGACTTCGCCTCAAACTCGTCATGACACCCACTGAATGCGGCGAAGACGATTTCTCGCTGGCCTGGCTGGACTCCCAACTCACGGGGATCCCCTCCATGCTCAGCACTGCCCCATGACCACAAGGGAGGGACGGCCATGACGGGGAACGCACACCGGCACGCATCATCGGCATGGGGCGCCCGGCGGTCCCGGTTCGCAGCCATGGCGGCGCTCGCTGCCATGGCGTCGGCCACCGCAGGTTGCGCGCCGCAGCGCTCCGTGGAGTCCTTCTGCTCCACTTACTGGGACGAGAAGACGGCCTACGTCGACAAGTACGAGACAGCCGCAGAGGGCGTGAAAGCCACAAGCGAACAAGAGCCTCTGCTGGGGCTCTTGAGTGGCACGGCCATGATCGCGCAGGCCTCGGGTGACGTCATCGTGATCTTCGACAAGCTCGACAAGGTGGCTCCTGACGACATCGAGCCGGACGTCGCCGCCATCCGTGACACTCTGAAGTCACAGGCCGAGAAGGCGCCTGGGGCTGTCTCGGACCCACTCGGCACGATCGTCGGGGGACTTGTCCAGGGTCTGATGGTGTCCGGCTCCTGGCAACGGGTCGGTGACTACGTGGTCACCAACTGCGGCGAGCAGAGCTAGGGGCAGACCCAGGGCCATGGACGTACGGACTGCGCACGGCGGGCGGACTCACGCGGGTGGGCCTGAGCGGTCCGATCGACCGGAGTCAGCCGGGCGCGGACCCGTTGCAGCGTCTGGGCGCTAGGACCGACATGGCTGCTGCTGGAAGCCCACCTGAGCTGGTCGTGCTCATGGCCGGGTCGAATTCGCGCTTCGCCGCCGATCGCTGCGTGATCATCGGTCGCGAGGCTGCGTGCGACGTCGTGGTGCCTGGCGATGGGGTGTCGCGTCGTCACCTGCAGGTCGCCCTCGAGGGCACCCACTGGGTCGCACGTGACTTGGGTTCGACGAACGGCCTCTTCGCGGACGGCACCCGCGTCGATCTCGCCGTGGTCTCACGTCCCTGCGTCATCCAGTTGGGAACCGACGGCCCGACGGTGCGGCTCGAGCCGACCTCCGCAGGGACTCCGGTGCCCAGTCCGGGTGACGCGCGAACGGACCCGGTGATGCCCGATCCCATCGGTTCGGCACCGCGCGACAGCGATGATGCGACGCCCACTCCTGGTGGGGAGATCCGCGTGACGATCGGGCGGGGCCAGGGGAACTCCCTGGAAATGGCGGACCTGCTGGTGTCCAGGCGGCACGCAGTCCTGACGCTCGCTGGTGGCACGGCCACGATCACCGACCTGAACTCGGCCAATGGCACGTTCGTCAATGGCCGCCGGATCAGCTCGTCCGCCTTGGCCCCTGGCGATCGAGTTGGGCTGGGCAACGAGTCCTTCACCTTCGACGGCATGTCGCTCACCAGGCGCGTCGAGGAGGCGAATCCCGGCTTCAGCGCGCACGGGATCGGGGTGCGTGTCGGGGGCAGGGTCTTGCTCCACGATGTCTCGTTCGCGTTGCAGGGCCGGTCGCTGATGGCGATTGTTGGGCCATCAGGAGCAGGTAAGTCGACGCTGCTCGGGGCACTCACTGGTCAACGTCCAGCAAACACCGGGACGGTGGTCTTCGCCGATCGCGACCTCAATGCCGAGTACGACGACCTCCGGAGCCGAATCGGCTTGGTGCCGCAGTCCGATCTCCTGCACACCAGCCTGACGACCCGTCGGGCGCTCGAGTTCGGCGCCGAGTTGCGGTTCCCCGCTGACACCACACCAGAGGAGCGGCGCGGGCGCGTCGATGAGGTGATGAGTGAGTTGGGCCTGAGTGAGCGCGCCGACGTGCGCATCGACAACTTGTCGGGCGGGCAGCGCAAACGGACCTCGGTGGCCATCGAACTGCTGACCAAGCCGGCGCTGCTGTTCCTCGACGAGCCGACTTCAGGGCTCGACCCGGGTCTCGACCAGCAGGTGATGACCCTGCTCCGCAGGATGGCTGATGAGGACCGCATCGTGGTGGTCGTCACGCATTCGGTGGCCAACCTGGATGCATGCGACTTGGTGATGGTCCTGGCCGAAGGCGGATACGTCGCCTACTTGGGACCGCCCACCAGTGCTCTGGACTATTTCGGAGCGCGCGCGTGGAGCGACGTGTTCGTGACCCTGACCGGGACGCCCGGCCTCGAATGGCACCAACGATTCCTGTCCTCGCCGGAAGGAGTCCGAACCGGAGCGACGCAAGCGGTACCCCGTGAGCTGCCGAAGGCCCCGGTCCCGCTGGAACCGATCATGAGTCAGGCACGTCGGGCGCAACTGAGCACCTTGTCCAGACGTGCCGTCGCCGTGATCGCCTCGGATCGAGGCTTGCTGCGCATTCTGGTGCTGATGCCACTCATCCTTGCGGCGCTGGGCTATGCCGTCGCCGACGCGAGCGGCCTCGGACCGACCGTTGGCCCCTCCGGCCCATTGGGCAATCCCCAAGCACGCAGTCTGCTCATGGTGTTTCTCCTGGGTGCTGTCTTCATCGGCACTGCGGCCGCCATCCAGGAGATCGCGAAGGAACGGACCATCTATGCCCGGGAACGGGCCATCGGACTGAGCCTGGCTGCCTACCTCGGGTCCAAGGTGCTTGTTGTCGGGGTGATCACTGCGGCGCAGGGTGCGACTTTCGTCCTGCTGGCCCTGGCGGGTCGTCCCGGGCCTCCAGACCCGATCCTGCTGGCAAACGGGAAGCTCGAGATCGTGCTTCTCGTGGTCGGGCTCACGGTTGTCTCGATGACGGTCGGCCTGGCAGTCTCCGCTTTCGCGAGATCGATGGAAATGGCCATGCCTGCACTGGTGGTGATCACGATGATCCAGGTCGTTCTCTCCGGCGCCGTTCCGATCGGCGTCGAGCTCCTGCAGAACCTGGTCGGATGGGTGGTCCCCGCGTATTGGGCCATGGGCGCGCTGGCCGGTACGGCGGATCTGAACGTTCTGGCGGGCATTCCGCCGCAGGAGCAGCGTTGGAACTGGGCTCCAGAGCTCGGCATCTGGCTTCTCAATGCCTCGGCGATGAGTCTGTTCGGGGCGATCGCACTGGGCTTGGCAGTCCTGGGACTCCGCCGCGCGGAGCCATCCCGCCGCTGACGCCGCCGATGCGTGCGCTCAACCGCCGTGGGCCCGCCTCAGCGAACGACGAAGAACGTCTCCTGCCCACCGAGGGTCAGCGCGTCGCCCACTTCGAGGGCGACATCCTCGTGGGCAGTGAGCAGATCGCCGTTCCTGGCCGTGCCATTGTGGGAGCCATGGTCGCGCGCGAACAGCAGCCCGTCCCTGACGAACAGGAACACGTGCGCCCGGCTGACATACAGACTGCTGGTCAGGCGATCGGCGTAGTCGCTGAACCCATGATCGCGGCCCAGCGGTACCGAGCAGCCCTCGGAAAGCTCGATGATCTCCGACCAGGGGGTGAGCAACCGGTACGTCCGGTTCGGGGTACGCCCTCCGCTCGGCGGATGAAGCAGACAATGACCACAGAGGCCGCCTGTGTTCGCCAGCGCAGCGTTCGTGCACCCCGGAGTCGTGCACGTGCCGTCCGGGGCGGCCGCGGTGCCAGCGTCGCTGCTCTGGTCCGGTGCGGGGGGTTCGGGCACCACCTCCACGGCCCCTGGCAGGGAGAGAAGGCTGTCGCACCTGCCGCAGCTCCCCTCCCGACCCGGCACCGGATCGCCGCACACCGCGCAGATCAGTCGCTCCATGACAGGTCCCTCACGCTGAGTCCCCGAGCCCGGGCCAGGTCGACCATCCGATCGAGATCTCCGGGTCTGGGGATGCCGATCAGCGACAGCTGTCCTCCGGTGACGCTGATCTGCAGCGCGGGCGATCCACCCTCGGCCGTCGAGTGGCGTTCACGGGCCAGGTCGCTCAGAAGCAGTAGTGGCTGGTTGGCCGAGCCACGCCATCGGCCTCCTGGGGCACGGCCGGCGACGAAAGGTTCCGGGACGAGTGCGTCGGCAGCCTGCATGACCCACAGCTCGTCACGACCCACACGCCCTTGTGACCAGCCCGTGTAGAGCAGGCTGTCCACCTCGGGCCGGCGCTCGCGCAGCCAGGCCAGGATGCTGCGCACCGCCTCGGGTTGTTCCAAAGGCTCCCCGCCCGAGATCGTCAGGCCGGTCAGCGTCGAATCAGCGCCGAAGGTCGAGTCCAGTCGACGCAGCAGCTCCGCGACGGGCAGCGCGGACCCCGCGGCGGGATCCCAGGTGTCGCGCGCCATGCACCCGTGACAGCCCAGGGCGCACCCTTGCACCCACAGCCCGACCCTGCGCCCCGGCCCCAGCGCGGTGACGGGATGGTGCATCCTGGCCAGCCGGATCAAGGCGTGCCCAACTCGATCGTGGCGACCTCGGAGTCGTGGACCCAGTCGGTGACCCGGATCGTGCCACCGGCGAATGCGTGTGCATCGAACATTGCCCGGGCCAACGGGTTGGTCACCAGCGACTCGATGAGGTTTCCGATCCCGCGGCCACCCATGAGTGGCTCGTCGGTGCACGCGGCCGCGATGTGCTCGTAGACCTCCGGGTCGAAGACCAACTGCAACTCGTGCACCTCGGCCACCCGATCCGTGAGGTAGCCGATCTGCTTGTCGAAGATCTGCCGCGCCACCTCGGGCCGGATGAAGTCGAAGACCACAATGTTATCGCCGAACCGGTTGAGCAACTCCGGGCGCTGGAGCTGATCGACGAAGTACTCCTCCATCGCCGCACGCAGCTGCCCCGCCAACTGGTCGTAGGTGGGCAACGCATCCCAACCCCCGCCCTTGGAGCGGATGTCGGCGTTGATCTGGTCCATGCCCGCATTCGAGGTGAACACCAGCAGCGACTCCTCGAAGGACACCGTAGAACCCCGGCCGTCGGTCAGCCGACCGTCATCGAGGACCTGGAGGAACTTGTCCAGGATGCGGCTGTGTGCCTTCTCGATCTCGTCGAAAAGGACGAGCGAGAACGGTCGGCGGCGCAGCCCGTTGGTGAGCTCCCCGCCTGCGTCGTAGCCGACGTATCCGGGTGGGGCGCCGATCAGCCGGGCCTCGGACTGATC